>CALGZX010000036.1 GCA_937934165.1 uncultured Collinsella sp. | reverse complement strand
TGGGAGGTGTTCGGATAAAGTTGATAATCAAGGGGTGTTATCGCGATTCCATTTGAGCCCTTGGGCTTGTTGAAATGGGATCGGGATTCGCATAAGATTGAAGCAGATGGCGCCCGTTGCCGCGGGTTAGCCAACTCCGAAACACGTTTGTAGCGTGAGAAGTGGCCGTCTTCGCATTACGCGGGGGCGGCTATTTCATTCGACCTCCAATGTGGATGCCGAGCTCCACAGCCGCGATTACAAGCAATAACAACGTCAGGACATCGTCAATACTCATAGTCCATCTCCTTCTCGGATAGAGGGAGCTGGCCCATCTGCTTCAACTCCCATTGTAGCTAAAGGCGAACGAATGTTCTATAGATGTTCCTGTATTAGATAGTTAGACAAACATCTAAATATCGAGTATAGTGTGCGCGTCATGAGAGATGATGAGAGGAGGTCTTATGCCGGGAGAGGGTTTTAAGGCGCTTGCCGATCCAGCGCGACGGCGCATTTTGGAGTTGCTGCGCGAGGGCAATTGCACGGCGGGGGAGCTTGCCGAGCATTTCGATATCAGTAAGCCGTCGCTCAGCCATCACTTGGCGACGCTCAAAAACGCCGGGTTGGTGACCGACGAGCGCCATGGCCAAAACATCGTATACAGCTTAAACACCACCGTCATGCAGGATTTAATTGGCTGGTTTATGAGCTTTACAAACACTGAAGGTGATAAGGATGAATAACGAAAACAAGGGCATTCACCCCACGGGGGTATCGTCGCGCGTGTGGATTGCGCTGGTCGCTCTGTGCGTCGCCAATGTCGTAGCGCACCTCATGGTGATGCCGAGCTTGCCTGCGCAGATTCCCACGCACTGGGGCGCGAACGGCGCCGTCGACGGTTGGGGTCCTAGCTGGATGGCCTCCGCGCTCGGCGTGCTGCCTCTGGCGCTTCTCGCAATGTTCTGTGTGGTGCCGCGCATCGACCCCAAAGGTGAGGCATATCGAACCTCGGGCAAGTTCTACCAGGGCTTCGTAATCGCCTTCACCTTGTTCATGTGCGCCATAAGCTGGCTGGGAGAGCTTACGGTCTGGGGCGTGGTGCCGGCGGTCGGTTCGGTTAACGTGCTGATTTCCGGTGTTGTCGGTTTGCTGTTCATCGGCGTAGGCAACTACTTGCCGCGTGTGAAGCAGAACTATACGCTCGGTATCAAGACACCCTGGGCGCTTGCCGATCCCGAGAACTGGCGCCGTACGCAGCGTTTTGGCGGCGCCTGCTTTATGGTGCTGGGTATTGGCCTGATTGTGATGGGCGTGGCAGGCAGCATGCTTTCGAGTGAAGTCGTCGCCGCGGTGATTGCGGTTCTGGCGTTTGGTTCGGTTGGAGCCGTCTACGTCTGCTCGTATCTGTTGTGGCGCAAATCGCAGCGAGCCGCTCGTTAAGGTTGCGGAAAACTAGCGTACGCAGTTCATGGTATGTTCCGGGGGACTTTTCCCAGGTAGTATTAGGGGGTATGGGCAACCATGCCCCTTTTTCGTTACGTTTCAGAGCTGGTTTTCTCATTTCGTTTCCACTAAAGCGAATCAAGAATAGGGAAACAGCAGGTAGAAAGGATAGAACAGACATATGGCGGAGTTTATCTACCAGATGTATCAGGCTCGCAAGGCCCATGGCGACAAGGTGATCCTTGACGACGTGACCCTGAGCTTCTACCCCGGTGCCAAGATCGGCGTCGTGGGCCCCAACGGTATGGGCAAGTCGACCCTGCTCAAGATCATGGCCGGCATCGAGGAGGTCTCCAACGGCGATGCCAGGCTCACCCCCGGCTACACCGTGGGTATCCTGCAGCAGGAGCCGCCGCTCGACGACGACAAGACCGTCATCGAGAACGTGCGCATGGCGTTTGGCGATATGATTGCCAAGGTCGATCGCTTCAACAAGATCGGCGAGGAGATGTGCGACCCGGACTGCGACATGGACGCCCTCATGGCCGAGATGGGCAAGCTCCAGGACGAGATCGACGCTGCTGACGGCTGGGATATCGATTCCAAGCTCGGCCAGGCCATGGACGCCCTGCAGCTGCCCGATTCTGACATGCCGGTTAATGTGCTTTCCGGCGGCGAGCGCCGTCGCGTGGCCCTGTGCAAGCTGCTGCTCGAGGCTCCCGACCTGCTGCTACTCGACGAGCCTACGAACCACCTGGACGCCGAGTCGATCCTGTGGCTCGAGCACTTCCTGCACAACTACCAGGGCGCCGTTCTGGCCGTCACGCACGATCGCTACTTCCTGGATAACGTTGCCGAGTGGATCTGCGAGGTCGACCGCGGTCACCTTTATCCCTACAAGGGCAACTACTCCACGTATCTGGAGACCAAGGCCGCGCGTATCGAGGCACAGGGTAACCGCGATGCCAAGCTCGCCAAGCGCATGGAGGCCGAGCTCGAGTGGGTACGCAGCTCGCCCAAGGCTCGCCAGGCAAAGAATAAGGCCCGTCTGGCTCGCTACGAGGAGATGGAGGCCGAGGCCCGCGCAAGCCAGAAGCTCGACTGGACCGATATCCGCATTCCCGTTGGACCGCGTTTGGGTAACAAGGTGCTCGAGGCCCATCACCTGCACAAGGAATTCGACGGTCGCGTGCTCATCGACGACCTTTCTTTCACCCTGCCGCGTAACGGCATCGTGGGCGTCATCGGCCCCAACGGTGTGGGCAAGACTACGCTCTTCAAGACCATCGTGGGCCTGGAGCCACTGACTTCGGGCGAGCTCGAGGTGGGCGAGACCGTCAAGATTTCCTATGTCGATCAGAACCGTTCTGGCATCGATCCCGACAAGAACCTGTGGGAGGTCGTCTCGGATGGCCTGGACCACATGATGGTCGGCGAGACCGAGGTCCCCAGCCGCGCGTACGTGGCGAGCTTTGGCTTTAAGGGCCAGGACCAGCAGAAGCGCGCTGGCGTACTCTCCGGTGGTGAGCGCAATCGTCTGAACCTGGCGCTCACGCTCAAGCAGGGCGGCAACCTGCTGCTCCTCGACGAGCCCACGAATGATCTCGACGTCGAGACGCTGTCCTCACTCGAGGCGGCGCTGCTCGAGTTCCCGGGCTGCTCGGTGGTTATTAGCCACGACCGTATGTTCCTGGACCGCGTCGCTACGCACATTCTGGCGTGGGAGGGCACCGACGAGAATCCGGGCAACTGGTATTGGTTCGAGGGCAACTTCGAGGCCTATCAGGCCAACCGCATCGAGCGCCTAGGCGAGGACGCAGCCCAGCCGCATCGTATCCACCGCAAGCTCACGCGCGATTAGATCGTTACGCGGTTTTCCAAACCGCGTAACTGCTCGACGCTGCGCGGGTCGCAAGCACCCCATCTTGCCGTTCAAGCCGTCGCTCGCGTACCGAAGTACGCGTCGCTTCTCTTTCACGGCAACCTGGGGCACTTGCGGCCCGCTCGCTGTTGGTTACGCAACATCAACAAATAAAAACGGCTCAAATCCTGATTTGGATTTGAGTCGTTTGTCGTTACTGCTCGGGTTCTTCGACTTTATCGATGGCCCAGGTGGATCCGAGGCCACCGGTGGTGTTGCGGCGAATGCGCACGGTGACTTCGTGGCGCTCGCCGGCCTGCGTATAGTGCAGGGGGAAGCTTGCGCGGTTTCGCGCGGCCTCGATGGAACCGCGCTCGCGGGCAATCCAGTAGTACTCGCCGACGATGCCGAGCGTGTCGGCGCCGTAGGGGAGATAGGTCGACAGCTGGTGCAGAAGCGGGCCGGGGCAGAAGACCTCGGTTGCGAAATCGATGGGGAAGTCCTCGGGGATGGTCGGAGCTGCGGGTGCAGGGGCCGGTGCTGCAGCGGGGGCCGGAGACGGTGCCGGTGCGGGAATTTGGTCGCAAGCAGCGGCGGGCACGGATTCGATGACGGGTGCGGGCTCCGGCGTCGAGTCCGGCTTGATCGTGGAATCTACGGGCTCCACGGTGACGGGCGCGTCTGCAGCTGCAGTTTCAACCTCAACCTGCGTCGCGTTCTCGTTCTCGACCCTCGGCTTTGCCTCGATGGGCGTGGATGCCATGGTGGTGATGCCGGCATTGGCGTTCTCGGGGTCATAGACGACCGTGAGCGAGATGGCGGGCTGCGGCGTCTCGGGCTCCGGCGCCGACTCGGTAGCGTCTTGATCTGCGGGCTCGTCGGACTGATCGTCCTCGCCCTCGTTGCCAAAGACATCGCTGTTTTGGAACGCAGGCGTCTCGGGTTGGTTGGCGGCTTCTTTGGTTGTCGACTTGGGCGCTTCATTGAGCTCCACAGTGGCTTCCTGCTCGGATATGACTTCGGAATCGGTCGTGGCGGCGATTTCGGTTTCTGCTTCTGCCGTTACCTCAATAGCGACTTCGATCTCTGTCTCGAGCTCGGGCTCCGGCACGGCTTCAACCATGGTTTCTGGCTTGGGACGCTTAACGTGCTTGGGACGCACGGCCTTGAGGTCCTTCTCGCCGCGCTTTTTCTTTTTGTAGGACTGCTTGGCTCCCTTGGCTGCCTTGGGCTTGTCCTCGCCCTTGGCAAGGGCGGCATCCCAAGTCTCGTTGGCGATGACGGTGGCATACAGACGGCCGCCCTTAAAGACGGTCAGCTTAATGCAGTCGTCGAGCTCCTCGAGCAGCTCACGCGTGGACTCGAAGCCCAGGTCATAAGCGGTCATGTCGCCGGCGGCGAGCGCCTCTTCGACCTGTGTCATAAACGTTTGCTTGCCGCATCCAATCGCATCGCGCAGCAGGCGATACAGATAGATGTGGTTGCCCAGCGAAAGCGTGGGCCTAACTATTGTCTTGCTCATGGCAAATCTCCTCTTTACACATGTAAAGCATCTTACCATCGCATGGCGTTCGCCATGGCGGCGCCCAAGGCAAACGGGCGCGAACCGCTTTCGATTCGCGCCCGTTGTATAGGTCGGTTATCTATGAGAGGCAAATGTGCTTAGTTGCCCGATGCCGTGCCTTGGCTCGAGTTGTCAGATGCCGTGCCGGACGCGGTTCCGCTCGAGCTGTTGGTGTTGCTACTGTCTGCTGCACCCGTTCCCGACGTGGTGTCGCTCGTCTGGCCTCCCGTGTTCGGCTGTGAACCGTCAGTCGTTTGGCTTGAGTCGGTCGTGTCGGACGGCGTGCCGCTGTTGGCCGTAGAGGAATCGGTGCCCTGCGATTGGTTTTGGGTGTTCGAGGACGAATCAGCAGAGGTAGAACTGTCTTGCGTGCCGTCCGCCTGTGCCTGCTGATCTTGCGACTGGGTGTTGCCATTTGCATCGCTCTCGGTCGTGCGCGACGAAAGGATTGGCTCGGGACGCTCGCCCAGACCCTCACCGGCAGTGGTGATAAGGATGGCGCCAGCGCAGGCGATGACTGCGACGATGGCGATGGCGATCGAGAAGACGATGACCTTCTTTTGCGTCTGGCTGCGCTCTGCCGCGGCCTTGGCGCGCAGGCTGTTGGGGGCGACACGCGCCGTGGTCGCGCGTCCCGCAACCTGGCGCATCTCCTGCGTTGTCGCGGCGCCACCTAGGTGCTCCTCGACATCGGGCTCAACGGGCTCGTAGGCGCCGGCAGGGTAGTCGACAGCGGCATGCGTGCCCTTGATTGCTTCGGCGCTGGCAGAGATAAAGTGGCGGTAGACCTGCGAGGACACAACGGTGATGACCGAGCTCACGGCGGCACCAATTACTGAACCAGCGATACCAATCTTGGAGGCAAGCGCGACGCTCGTGGCAGCAGCTGCGGCGCCGGCGATGATCTGGGGAATGGAAATGTCATCGAACAGGCCCTTTTTGGGCGCGATGGCCATGGTCTGTCCGATGGAATGGTTCTCGTGCACGCCGTTGTTGAGCGATGCCGGCGTCATGACGCGCGTGCGCGGCGCGTCGGTGTACTTGGTTGTCATACGGGGTCCTCCCGGTGTAAGTCTGCTTCGTTTCGTGTAGCCATCAGGGTACCCACCAGATGTGAATCGCACGTGACATTTAACAGATACCATCAACTCATCAATTGCTCACCAAGTTGGTGGGATGCGGTTACACCCGGCGGTTGAATTACAATAGGACTTGCTAATTGTTGTGAATGGCGTCTACGCACGGGAGCATTCTTATGAATCTTCACCTTTCTCAGTCTGATGGCTTTTTGCGTGTGGCGGCGGCGTCGCCACGGATTCGCGTGGCCGATGTCGAGGGCAATGCCGAGGTTGCGCTGGCGGCTGTTCGCGAGGCTGCCGAGCGCGGTGTTCGCGCGCTGGTGCTGCCCGAGCTTAACCTGACCGGCTATACCGCGGCCGACCTGTTCCATAATCGCACGCTGCTTCATGCCTGCGAGACCGCACTGGCACATATTCTCGATGAAACTCGCGAGCTGCCGATCGTCTTTACCATTGGTCTTCCCGTTGCAGTTGCCGAGAATATCTACAACTGCGCCGCCGTGTGCTGCGCGGGCGAGCTTTTGGGCCTTACGGCTAAGAAATATTTGCCCAACTACGGCGAGTTCTACGAGCACCGCTGGTTTGCTCCGGCGCCCGCAGATCCCGTGTGGGTCGAGTTTGCCGGTCAGGGTCCGGTTCCGCTGGGTTCGGGGCTTGTCTACCGTTGCTGTGATGAGGGCGCCGAGGACCTGGTACTGGGCGTTGAGGTCTGTGAGGACCTGTGGGTGCCGGCGCCCCCTTCGACCGAGATGGCGCTTGCCGGTGCGACGGTGATCCTCAATCCGTCGGCTTCGGACGAGATTATCGGCAAGGCGGATTACCGCCGCAGCCTCATTTCCAACCAGAGCGCGCGCCTGTACTGCGCCTATGCCTACGCGGACGCGAGCGAGGGCGAGTCCACGACCGACATGGTCTTTGCGGGCGAGAACCTCGTCTACGAAAACGGCTCCAAGCTCGCCGCGACCAAACTGCTTACCTGCGATATGGCCATCGCCGACGTTGACCTTGACCGTCTGGTTGCCGAGCGCCGTCGCTCGACGACGTGGACGCGCGCGGACGATGCGCCGGAGGCCACGACCGTTGAGTTTTCGTTTGAGGGCGTGCTGGCCGAAGAACCTGTCCTGCGCGATGCCTGCGATATCGACCGCGTTTTCCCGCGCGCGCCCTTTGTGCCGGCCGACCACGGCGACTTGGCCGAGCGCTGCGAGACGATCCTCGATCTGCAGACTGCGGGCCTCAAGACCCGCCTTGCCCACACGGGTACCAAGGCTGCGGTTATCGGCCTTTCGGGCGGCTTGGACTCCACGCTAGCGCTGCTTGTGACCGTGCGTGCCTTCGATGCACTGGGGCTGCCGCGCACTGGTATCACAGCCGTGTCCATGCCCGGCTTCGGCACGACGCATCGCACCAAGTCGAATGCCGAGTCGCTCGCTCGCGACCTGGGTGTGAGCTTCCGCGAGGTTTCGATCCATGCGGCTGTGGAGCAGCACTTCAAGGACATTGAGCATGATCCGGCCGTGCAGGACGTGACCTACGAGAACAGCCAGGCGCGCGAGCGTACGCAGATTCTGATGGATCTGGCCAACCAGGCTGGCGGTTTTGTCATTGGCACGGGCGACCTGTCGGAGCTGGCGCTCGGCTGGGCTACCTACAACGGCGACCACATGAGCATGTACGCCGTCAACGCGAGCGTGCCCAAGACGCTTGTGCGCCATCTGGTACGCTATGCCGCCGATGTCTTTGGCGGGCGCATTGCCGAGGTCTTGCTCGATATCCTCGATACGCCGGTGTCCCCCGAGCTTCTGCCGCCCACGGGCGACGGCGAGATTGCGCAGAAGACCGAGGATTTGGTTGGCCCGTACGAGCTGCACGACTACTTCCTCTACTACCTGCTGCGTTTTGGCTTTGAGCCGGGCAAGATCTACCGCATGGCGCTCAAGAGCTTCGAGGGCGTCTACGACGCCAAGACCGTCCACACGTGGCTACGTACGTTCTACCGTCGCTTCTTTGCTCAGCAGTTTAAGCGCAGCTGCCTGCCCGATGGTCCCAAGGTGGGCTCGGTGACGCTCAGCCCGCGCGGCGATTGGCGTATGCCGAGTGACGCTAGCTCGCGTCTGTGGCTTGTGCAGATCGACGCGCTCAATCCAGTTGACTAAGGTTGGCTAAATTGAACCAATACGGGGGTTGCAAGCGTTACACTTTTGCAATCTGATGGCCCGTATCGCGCGGCGCTCTTGTCGGAGCGCCGCGTTTTTCATATCGAAAGGTGGCACCATGCAGGCATCGCAGCGTCTCGACCGCTTTGGCGCGGAGGTCTTCGCCTCGCTCAACAACAAGCTTCTCGCGCTGAAGGCTCAGGGCAAGACCATTTACAACATGAGCGTGGGCACGCCCGACTTTAAGCCGTACGACCACGTGGTCGAGGCACTCACGCAAGCAGCCCAAGATCCCGAGATGTGGAAGTACGCCCTGCGCGACCTGCCCGAACTCAAGCAAGCCGTGTGCGATTACTATGAGCGTCGCTTTGGCGTTTCGGGCATTACACCGTCTATGGTGCAGTCGTGCAACGGCACGCAGGAGGGCGTGGGCCATTTAGGTCTGGCCCTGCTCGACCCGGGTGACACCATCCTGGTGCCCGATCCGTGCTACCCGGTCTTTGAGGCGGGTGCGAAGATCGCCGATGCCAAGCTCGAATACTATCCGCTGGTTGCCGAGCACAATTACCTGCCCTATGTGGCGGGCATCGATCCCGAGGTGGCCGATCGTGCCAAGTACATGATCGTGTCGCTGCCCGCGAACCCGGTCGGCTCGGTGGGCACGCCCGAGGTCTACGAGGAGATCATCGCTTTCGCCCGCGAGCACGACCTGCTGATCGTTCATGACAACGCATACTCCGACATCGTGTTTGATGGTGAGCCGGGTGGCAGCTTCTTGCAGTATCCCGGCGCGCTCGAGGTGGGCGTTGAGTTCTTCTCGCTTTCCAAGTCGTTTAACGTCACCGGTGCGCGTATCGGCTTTTTGGTCGGCCGCGAGGACGTGGTCTCTGCCTTTGCCAAGCTGCGCGGCCAGATCGACTTTGGCATGTTCTTTCCGATCCAGAAGGCCGCCATCGCGTGCCTGAATGGTCCGCGCGATGAGGTCGAGGCGCAGCGTCTGAAGTACCAGGAGCGTCGCGATGCCCTGTGCGACGGTCTTGAGGGCCTGGGCTGGGAGCGTCCCAACGCGCATGGCTCTATGTTTGTGTGGGCCAAACTTCCCGGTGGTCGCACCGATTCCATGGCGTTTTGCGAGGAGCTTATGGAGAAGGCCGGCGTTGTGGTGACGCCGGGCGCGAGCTTTGGTCCTTCGGGCGAGGGGCACGTGCGCATGGCGCTGGTCTTGCCGCCCGACCAGATCGCTTTGGCTGTCGAGGCCATTCGCAAGGCGGGCCTGTATTAGAAAGCTATTTCGGCTCGTCAATAGCTCGAAACCGATTTCGTGCAGTTATTTTACGAATTCTGCAAACAATTTCGGTAAACGGTCGATTTTTGGCTGCGAATAGGAGCATAATCAAAGTCCCGATTGGATGTATTGGGATTACGGCAAGCCGCTCGGGTCGTTCCCGGGCGGCTTGTTTGTGGAGAGAGATGGGAGTTTCTAATGGTTAACGAGAAGAAGGTCGCTATTGTCGGCTGCGGTTTCGTCGGTTCGTCTTCGGCGTTCGCTCTGATGCAGAGCGGTCTGTTCTCAGAGATGGTCCTCATCGACGTGGACAAGAACCGTGCCGAGGGTGAGGCCCTGGATATCGCGCACGGCATGACGTTTGCCGAGCCGATGAAGATCTACGCCGGCGATTATTCCGATGTCGCCGACGCCGCCATGATCGTCGTCACTGCTGGCGCTGCCCAGAAGCCCGGTGAGACCCGCCTGGACCTGGTCAACAAGAACGTCAGCATCTTCAAGTCCATTATTCCCGAGATTAAGAAGTCCGGCTTCGACGGCATTCTGCTCATCGTCTCCAACCCGGTCGATGTTCTGACCTACGCCGCCATCAAGATGTCCGGCCTGCCCGAGGGCCACGTCATCGGTTCCGGCACCGTGCTCGACACCGGCCGCCTGCAGCAGATGCTTGGTGCCCACGTCGAGGTTGACCCGCGCGATGTCCAGGCCTATGTCATGGGCGAGCACGGTGACTCCGAGTTTGTCGCTTGGTCCAGCGCTCAGGTTGCCGGCGTTCCGCTGAACACCTTCTGTGAGCTTCACGGCCACCTGGAGCATGAGGCTGCCGAGAAGCGCATCGCTGAGGACGTCAAGAACTCCGCCTACACCATCATCGAGAAGAAGCACGCCACCTACTATGGCGTCGCCATGGCCGTCAAGCGCATCTGCACCGCCGTTATGCGCGATGAGCAGACCGTTCTGCCTGTCTCCTCGCTCATGGTGGGCGAGTATGGCCTGTCCGATCTTGCCATCTCCATGCCGACCGTCGTTGGCCGCGACGGCGTTGTCTGCCGCGTCCCCGTGCCGCTGAACGATGACGAGCAGCATGAGCTCACCGTCTCCGCCAAGGCCCTCAAGGACATCATCGACAGCGTCGACTTCTCCTGCTAAATCAAGCTCTTTTGGGCAACAGGCTACAATGAAAGGCGTCCGGGCCACACGGTCCGGGCGCCTTTTTGGTGCGAGGGGGTCAGGTTGCTTTGCACCACCCAAATGCACCATAGTTGATGGGAGGGCCATGTCGGATTCGCCTAATTTTTTGACCTATGCCCAGACGGCGTTTGATCCGTTTGAGGAACGGCCGTTCTGCGCGGTGGATAGCCTGGTCTTTGCGTGGTTGTCCTATTTGCGTTTGCCGGGTGATATGGCGGAGCTGACGAACTGGCAGGGCCTAGACGTACGCGAACTGCTGCGTGCCGAGTGCTACCGGGACATGATTGACGACTTGTGGGACCCAGAGGGGAGCCGTGCCTTGTTGGAGGCTGTGGCAGCAAGCCCTCGCTACCGTGGCGTTCGTGTTTGCGGCTATCGTAGCGTGAGTGATGCCGAGACAACGGAGCAGTTTGCGGCCATGACGTTCCGGTTTCCGGCGGGGTTTAGCTATCTTGCCTTCCGGGGGACCGACAGCACGATTGTGGGTTGGAAAGAGGACTTTAACATGGCGTTCCGGTGTCCTGTGCCGGCCCAGGAATCCGCGGCGCGTTATGTGGACGAGGCGGCGGATGTGATTGACGGGCCGCTTTTGTGCGGAGGTCATTCCAAGGGTGGAAACCTTGCGGTGTACGGTGCGGCGATGTGCTCCGATGTCGCCCGTGAGCGAATCGAACGGGCGTATTCCCATGATGGTCCGGGCTTCGTCGAGGAGTTTCTGAGCGGCAACGCCTTCGCCGATCTATCCGGTCGAATCGACAAGACGCTACCTCGGTCGTCGATCTTTGGCATGATGTTTGAGACACAGGAGGACTATGCCATCGTTGAGAGCACCGAGTTCAGCCTGCTTCAGCATAATCCCTTTAGCTGGGTGGTTGATGGTCGCGACTTCGTGTACTGTGAGCGCCTGTCCGCCGGTGCTCGATACGTTGATGGCTCCATTCGCGAGATGCTGCTTGCGGTGTCGCCTAGTGAGCGCGAGCGTTTTGTAGATGCGTTGTTCTCCGTGCTTGAGGCTACGGGTGCTGAGCGGTTTGCGGATATCGCTGGGAATCTGCGCGAGAGCCTGCCCGTGATGCTCCAGGCTGCGCAAGGCTTTGACAAGGATACGCGACGCTTTGTCTCGCAGACTATCGTTGCGATTCTTAAGTGTGCGCTTCTGCCCAAACGTCCCCAGATCGACATGCCCGCTGCCGGCAAGAGCTTGGCAGAACAGCTCGAGGCTTGGCAGTCCGAGCTCCTGCGCTAACCATTGGTGCAAAGCAACCTGTCCCCGATGCACCAATCTTCGATGCGCCTGGGGCGGGCTCGACAGCTATACTGGTTCGTGCTCAATTCGATCTAGAACGGAATGCCGTATATGAAAATCAATCACGCGATTCTGCATATCCTGGACTTTGACTCTGCCGTCAACGTTATGAGCCAGCGCGAGTTGGATATCGAGAGCCGCACCGTGCGCAATTTCGTAACCACGCATCTGCGCCGCGCATGCACCTCGGCCGACAATAAACGTGCCACGTTTGCCGAGAACTCTGCGTTTGGCGGCGAGCTCAAGGGCTATTTCTTTGGCGAGCGCGAGTTTGTGGACCTGTCGCAGCAGATTGCGGAGTTTATCTCTTCTGAGCTCACCAAAGCCGAGAAAGCCGAGTCCACCGACGTGCTGGTGGCCGATTTTGACGACGATGAGGATGCCCGCTGGTTTGCCGTGATGCTGCTGGGTTCTAAGCAGGCATTCATGCACGAGGTGGGTCGCGAAGAGGGCGAGGTGCGTAACGACATCGCGCGCCACTACGCCATTCTGCCGAACCCCTCGCAAAAGGTGCCGAGCTATGCAATCGTGCGTGCAAGCACCATGGAGATCGGCTATGTGGATAAGAAGCGCAAGATTGCCGGCGAGGATCGCATGCTCATTCCCGATGGCCTGCTGCAGTGCGACACGGGGGTATCGGGTAAGGAGGTCATCGACACCGTGACGCGTGTGGTCGAGGAAGTCGCCGAGGAGCACGGTGCCAACACGGCCGTGGCGCTCGCCAAGGTTAAGGCCGCTGTGGCCGAGAAGGTCGAGGATGACGAGGAGCTGCCGCCTTGGGATATCGTCGACGAGGTCTTTGAGGACGAGCCGGTCATCAAGGAGAGCGTGCGCGCGGCACTGACCGAGGAGAAGGTGCCTGAGCGTGTGCCCGTGGAGCGCAAGCAGGTCGAACGCGCGGCGGTGCGCAATCATAAGATCCGTACCGACACGGGTATCGAGATCAGCTTCCCGGCCGAGATGGGTTCAAACTCCGAGTACATCGAGTTCGTCAACGAGCCCAACGGCCTCATTTCCATCGAGCTCAAGAACATCGGAAGTATTGAGAATCGATAAGGCTTTTTCTTTGGCTCTGTTAGACCAGGATTGACATTCCGCCCCGTCATCTTCTTGCGATTGCACA
>CALGZX010000035.1 GCA_937934165.1 uncultured Collinsella sp. | reverse complement strand
ATGGGCGCGGCTCGCGATTTCCGGCACAACGCCGCCAAACCTCGCGTGGACGGCAATCTGAGACGCAACGATATTGGAGCGAACCGCAAACCGCCCGTCCTTATATTCCACGACGGCGGCGGCCGTCTCATCGCATGAGCTTTCAAAAGCAAGAATACGCATAAGCATCCTATCTGCCGCATGGAATCCTTCAAGCGGCAAGCATAAATTCAAAATCGGAAGAGAAGCCGGAACTTCTCTTCCTCGATAAACCATTTTATCAGAAAACAAGGATTATTTCAAATACCAATTATAGAGAAACGCATCCTCACGCGGAGCCGCATAAAAACCGCGGCGCACACCGACCCGTTCAAATCCATTTTTTTCATACAGCGTCTGCGCCGCTGTGTTGGAGGCGCGCCCCTCCAGCATCAGAACAGAAAGCCCGCGGCGCGCCGCCTCCGTTTTCAGCGCGTCAAGAAGCGCGCTTCCCACCCCCATGCGGCGAAACACGGGAGCCACCGCGAGATTGCAGATCTGTCCCTCGTCGAGCACGCAAAACATCGTGACATGTCCGGCAAATATACCGTCCACGGCGGCGCTGAGGCACACCGCGCCGCTCTTCAGGATTTTGGACACCCGGGCCTCCTTGATGGCGTCGCCCAGGGTCTCCTTGACGAAGTCCAGCGCAGCCTTGTGGGCGTCCGCGGCCTCCTCGGCCTTCTTCTCCTCGGCCATCTCGTCCTGATTCATGCGCACCTCGCGAAGAGCGCGGACCTGGGCGATGGACAGAGCGTCGACGTAGGGGTTACGCACGCGAACGGCGCAGCCGAGCACGCGACGACGCTGCAGCGGCCACTCATCACCGACGATGGCAAGGACCCACTTACGGGTGAGCTGCATCTCGGTAAAGACCTTCTTGGACAGATCATCGCGGTCGCCCAGATGCAGATACATCTTGGCGATGCGCTGATCGGTCTTAGCAATCGACATCTCGATGTTGTCGATAAAGGTGCGGAAGAACGGCCACTCCTGGTAGGCAGCCTTGAGCTGGTCAAGATCGCCAAGCTGCTCGCAGGCGGTGCCCAGACCGTACCAAGCGGCCAGGTTAATGCGCGCCTGGCTCCAGCTGAAGATCCACGGGATGGTACGCAGGTCATCGAGCGACTTGGCGCCCAGACCGCGCTTGGCGGGACGCGAGCCGATCGGCAGCAGACCGACCTCGGTCAGCGGCGTCACGGTCGAGAACCACGGTGTAAAGTCCTCGGTGTTCAGCAGGTCCAGATAGCGTTCGTGGCTTGCAGTGTTGAGCTTCTCGGCCATATCCCAGAACTTCTGCGTGGTCTCGGTGTTGGTCTTCTCGACACTCGGGGCCGACTGCAAAAGCGTTGCGGCGGCAACGGACTCAACATGGCGCTGAGCCAGCGTGCGGTTGCCGTAACGGGCAAAGATGACCTCGCCCTGCTCGGTGAGCTTAAAGAAGCAGTTGACCGAACCCTTGGGCTGCGCCAGCACGGCCTTGTTGGCCGGGCCGCCGCCACGGCCCACGGCACCGCCGCGACCGTGCATGAGCACCAGGTCGATATCGTTCTTCTCTGCCCACTTGGCAATGCGCTCCTGCGCGGAGTGCAGCGCGAGCATGGCCGTGGTAGGACCGGCATCCTTGGAAGAGTCGGAATAGCCCAGCATGACCTCCATGCGGCGGTTGGTCTGGGCAAGGCGCTTTTGCACCACGGGCAGCGTGAGCATCTGATCGAGCACGTCGACGCAGCCCTCGAGGTCCTCGAGCTGCTCGAACAGCGGGATCACGTCGAGCTCCGGGACGTCCTCCTCGTGTGCGAAGGACAGGTGGGCAAGCTCAAAGACGTCGGCCACATGCTGAGCGCTCTTGGTGAACGAGATGATGTAGCGGTGCGCCATCTTCTTGCCGTAGCGCTTTTGGATGGAGCCGATAGCGCGGAAGGTATCGATGACCTCGCGCGTCATGGGCTGCAGGTCGCCATGGATACCGTTCTCGTGGATATCCTTAAGGGCGCGGGCATGCACCACGGAGTGCTGACGGAACTCCATCTCGACCATATGGAAGCCGAAGGACTCGACCTGCCAGATGATGGTCTGGACCGGGCCGTAGGCAGCACGGACGGCACCGCAGGCGGCCAGCGAGCGCTGGACGACGCGCAGGTCCTCCAGGAACTCATCGGCGCTGTGGTACATGGTGTCGGTGATACGACGGACGGTGGCGTTCAGGCGGTCGGCCATGACGAGCATGACGGCGCGATGCGGCTCGTGCTCGGAGATCAGCTCGGCGCGGGCCGTGTAACGAGGGCTCATCTCGACCTGATGGTTCCACAGGTTAATGAGCTCGGCCGACGGCTTGCTGTAGGTAGCCTCGAGCGTGAGGTTGCGGCCGATGTGGCGGCACTTGTCCTCGAGCTTGAGCACCATGTGCGTAAAGTACTTGGCGGCGACCTCACGGCTCACCTTGGCGGTGACGTTGGGGTTACCGTCGCGGTCGGAACCGATCCAGCTGCCGGGATGGAAGAACGCCGGGCACAGCGGCGGCACAGTACCGGCCTTGTCGCCCAGCACCCAATCGTCAAAACGACGATAGATAACGGGGATAACGTCGAACAGCGTGTTATCGAAGATGTCGATGATGGTATCGGCTTCCTCGACCGGCGTGGGCTTCTTGAGCGCGATGGGGCTCGTACGCACCAGGGCGTCGATCTCCTGCAGCATATGGCGCTCGTTCTCCACCAGGTCGGAGCCGCCCAGACGCGGACGCTCCTCCAGCAGGTTGGAGATACGGCGGATCTTGCCCTCGACGGCCTTACGACGGGCCTCGGTGGGATGTGCGGTAAAGACAGGGTGGAACTCGAGCTTGTCGAGCAGCTCGTTGGCACCCTCGACACCCAGCTCATTCACCAGCTGGTGATAGGCAACGGTAAGCTCGTTGGCAGGATCGACCTCGGTATCGGTCGACGCACCGGCCTCGCGCTCGCGCAGCTGCGCCACACGGTAGTTCTCCTCCGACAGGTTTGCCAGATGGAAAAAGCTCGTAAAGGCGCGGACAATGACCTGCTGCTTATCGAGCGGCAGACTGTCGATCAAATCGACGACCTCACGAAATGCCACGGCAGTGGGCTCGTCGGCGGTGGGCACGCCCTGCTCGTCGACGGCTTCGTCGGCAGCGCAGGTACCGGGGTTGCCGGCATTGACCACAATCTCGGCTGTCAAAATCTTGTCGAACAGGTCCGCGATCTCGGGATCATACTCGCTAAGCACACGGCGCTCCAGGCGCAAGAACAGCGCCAGATTGTCGCGCAGCTCCTCGGGGATCTCGATCTCGGCGAGACGCTCCCTGGACTCGGCATTCGAGCCGATTCGGTTAACGAGGCGGTTGACCACGGCAGCGACGCGCGCCGCGGCTTCGGGTACAGACTGGTTGCTTAGGTTCTCAGCCACGTTTCCTCCCATTCCTCCTTCTATGCACGTAACATGCGGTATTCATTATAGGCGCTTGAGAAATACTTTCGACACTGATTGCGCTTTACCACACAAAAGTATTTTCTGCATTGCAAAGGTTTTTGCCTTAAATGGTCGTATTTCTCGGTGGGCGGCATACGTAAACGGGGGCATTCCGCATAAAAGCGAAACACCCCCGTAACAATCGCTCTCCATGAGCAGGGCACGTTAGCAGGCCCGCAGCTCAAAAAGATGCGCTACAGGCGCTCGCGAACCGCCTCGACCACGTTGGCCAGATCGGCAAGGACCTCTTCATGGCTCTCCATGTCGCGCACCTTGACCTTGCCGGCGGCAAGCTCGTCGCCACCCAAGACCAGGATGAGCTTAGCGCCCACCTTGTCGGCCTGCTTAAACTGAGCCTTGAGCGAGCGACCCTGATAGTCCGCCTCGGTCACGATGCCTGCGGCGCGAAGCTCCTGCGTAATGGTAAAGACGTTCTGGCGCAACTCCTTGCCGGCGTTGGCGACGTAGACACACGGGGCCTCATCGGCACCCAGGTCGCTGCCAAAGGCCTGTAGGGCCAGCAGGGCGCGCTCAAAACCGACGGCGAAGCCGACGCCCGCCGTAGACTTGCCGCCCTCGAGCTCGACCAGGCCGTCGTAGCGGCCGCCCGCGAAG
>CALGZX010000034.1 GCA_937934165.1 uncultured Collinsella sp. | reverse complement strand
CGCATAAAGAAAGCCTCCCATTTCTCATGTCCAAGAAATGGGAGGCAGTTCAATTTGATCGGACGGGCTTCTTGGTGGGTATCATGGTTGGACGATCATTAGGAGGTTTTCCCTACATGGAATTGTTTGAGCCGATTCTTCATTTCTTTGAGCAACGGTGGGTCCACAACATCATCTGGGCCGTCATCTTGGCGATAGGTACCGCCGTCGCCGCCAAGGTCGTATCCAAGACCCTGAACCATCTGCTTAACCGAGACGATAACCCGCTTCCGGCATCAAGTATCTTCATCAACATCGCGCGCGCCGTCATTTGGATGATCGGCGGCAGCTTTATCCTCGACAACTGCTTTGGCATTAACGCAAACGCGCTCGTCGCCGCTCTTGGCGTCGGCGGCATCGCCATCTCGCTCGGCTTTCAGGACACGCTGTCAAACCTTATCGGCGGCATGCAAGTGACCTTTATGGGCATCATCAAACCCGGCGACAATATCGAGGTCGGCGGCGTATCCGGCGTGGTCCAAGACATCACTTGGCGCCATACAACGATTGAGGATGCCTGTGGACAGACCATCATTGTGCCCAACTCCAACATCTCCAAGAACACGCTCGTGCATTTGATGCCCTTTGGGCGCGTGGCCGTGCCCGTTGCCGTAAAGGACACGTCTAAGTGGGCTTCCCTTGACGTGCTGGCAGACGAGCTCACGAGCGCAACCAAAACGGCCGTCTCGCCCATCTCGGGCTTTGACAAGGAGCCCTACGTACTCTTTAGCGAAATCGGCGACTTTGGCATCAAAGGAAAGATCATCTTTATCGTCAGCGACGACAGCACTACTTTCACGGCAGCCGACGCCTGCATCCGCGCCATCGCCCCCATCATCGCCTAAACCACCGCAAAGGGGACAGGCATCTTTGTAGTGGTTTTCATTCGTGGTACCATGGTTCATATCGTTGTTTAAACGACTAAGGGAGTAGACACCATGGAAGAGGCCTATCGTCAAGCACGCAAGCGCGGCGAGCAGGGACGCCGTCGCGCCATTAGCCAAAGCGAGCATCCATACCTTACGGACCTCGATAGCTTGGTTGCTCAGCTCCCCTTAGGTCAGCGAGAGAATGTCGGCCTGCGGGATATTCCGCTCGAAATGGTCGTCGGCACGGTCACCAAGGGCCGTCAGTCCGCCTTTTCGTGTAACTTTATGCCCCTGCTTCCGTTTAGCACCGAGTTCGCCCGCAAGTGGTCCAACCTCTACGACATCCAGGTGACCGAGGGCTATCGCGACCCCGTCATCGTCACCGAGTTCATGCATCGGTTCTATGTCCAAGAAGGCAACAAACGCGTCAGTGTCCTCAAATTCCTAGACGCCCCGACGGTTTCGGCCAAGGTCACCCGTCTCTACCCCGGCACATGGGATTCCGTCGAAAGCCGCCTGTACGGCGAGTTCTGCGCGTTTTGGCGCGTCTGCCCCCTATACGAGATCGAGTTCTCGCGTGAGGGAAGCTACGAAACGCTCGCGAAGATGCTCGGTCAGAACCTTATCGAAAAATGGCCGCAGAAAAAGGTCGACTACCTGCGCCACACTTTCCTGCTCTTTAAGCGTGCCCACCTTCGCGCAGGCGGCGATCACCTGGACATTACGCCCGCCGACGCCATGCTCGTCTACCTCAATGTGTACAACCAGGACCGCCTGCTGGATACGCCAACGGATATCGTCGTAAACCGCCTGTGCAAGATCTGGCGCGAGCTGGTCATTGCCGGCAAAAATGACGAGGACAAGGTCGATCTTGTCGAAGCACCGAGCGTCGACGAGGAGGAGACGCCCGCCAAGTCCACCTCTGGCGTGCTCAACTTCTTTATGGGCAAGACCGTCTACTCGACGGCCAACCCCCTGCGCATCGCCTTTATCCATGAGTTCCCCTGTGCGACGTCGAGCTGGGACAGCCTGCACGACCAAGGGCGTCAGTATCTCGATGAGCACTTTGGCGGTATCGTGCGCACCGAGGCGTTCGAGGACTGTCACGATCCGGATGTGTTCTACGCCGCCGTGGAAACGGCTGTCAAACATGGAGCAAACGTCATCTTCTCGACCTCGCACCGCCTGATGGAATACACGCTCAGGGCTGCCGTTGAGTATCCCCGGGTTCAGTTCCTCAACTGCTCTATCGGCCTTCCCCATCAAAGCGTCCGTTCGTACTTTGGCAAGATGTACGAGGCCAAGTTTCTCCTGGGCGCCCTTGCCGCCAGCATGGCGGACAACCACCGCATCGGTTACCACGCGTCGGTCTTCGCCTCGGGCGCACTCAGCGAGATCAACGCCTTTGCGATTGGCGCCTCGCTGCTCGACCCCCGCGCGCAGGTAATCCTCACCTGGGGCGATGTGCCTGCCGGTGGTCTTGCCGAGGCCATGTGCCGCGAAGGCGTGAGCGTCATGACCGGCGCTGACATGTCAAAGTCGCTCGAAGACCCAACGGCCTACGGGCTTCACCGCTTGGTCGACGGCAAAGTCACCGGCATCGCCATGCCCGTATGGAACTGGGGCCGTTACTACGAGCTCATCGTTCGCAGCCTTCTGCACGGCACGTGGGACGAGACCAGCGACGACAACCAAGTGCGCGCCGTCAACTACTGGTATGGCATGAGCTCCGGCGTTATCGACATCCGTTACGCTCCGGGCCTACCCTACCAGACACGCAAACTCGTGCAGTTGCTCCGCAACGGCATTGTTGAGGGCTCCATCAACCCCTTTGGCGGCGAGCTCCACAGCCAGAACGGCGTGGTACAGATCGAAGGCTTCCCTCCGCTGCCGAGCACGCAGATTGTCGAGATGAATTGGCTGGCGGACAACGTGGTAGGCACCATTCCGCAGCTCGACGATGAGCCGAAAGTCCCTGCCCTATGAAAATCCTTGCCATAGCCGATACCGAAGAACGATGCCTTTGGGAGTGCTTTCGCAAGGAACGCTTTGAGGGAGTCGACCTGATTTTGTCCGCTGGCGATCTGGACCCGGACTATCTTGAGTTTTTGGTCACGGTCATCAACAAACCGCTCATCTACGTGCGCGGCAATCACGATGACCGCTACGCACGTCATGCACCGGGCGGATGTATCTGCGTAGAAGACAGCGTGTACACGTACCGAGGGATTCGCATTGCGGGCCTTGGCGGGTCCATGCGTTATCGCGACGGCGCCAACATGTACACCGAACGCGAGATGTCCAAGCGCATGCGTAAGCTGTCGCGTAAGGTTAGGATGGTCGGCGGGTGCGACATTCTGCTTACCCATGCACCCGCCGCCGGTATGGGTGATCTGGACGATCTGCCGCATCGAGGGTTCGAGTGCTTTAACACAGCACTCGAATCCTGGAATCCCGACTACATGGTGCACGGGCATGTGCACCAAAGCTACGGTTGCGATTTTCAGCGCGAGCGTCAGCATGTGTGTGGAACGACGATCATCAACGCCTGCGGCTATACGCAGTTTGAGCTCGACCAGACGCACTACCCCATCCGCGGCTGGCAAGCAGCTTGGCTCAACTCACAAACCATGCGCCGCGAGCTCAAACGCCACGAAGCCATCGAGTCTTCAACAGCCAGAACACCCTGGTAACCAACACAAAGGTGTCTGTCCCCTTCGTGTTGGTTTTGCCCCGAGATAGCAAGAAACCCGCTCCTGCGCAGGGCAGAACCGGGTTTCTTTAGCAATGCTTGCTTTGCTCAGGCAGTAACTAGCAGTTACTCAGCCAGGAAGTCACGCTGGACAGCTGGATCGACCTTGACGCCAGGGCCCATGGTGGAAGACACGGAGATGGACTTGACGTACTTGCCCTTAGCAGAAGAGGGCTTGACGCGCAGAATCTCGGTGTACAGGGCAGCGTAGTTCTCGACGAGCTGCTGCTCAGAGAAGGACTTCTTGCCCAGGGGCACGTGGCAGATGCCGTAGCGGTCGGCACGATACTCAACGCGGCCGGCCTTGAGCTCGGAGACCATCTTGGCGACGTCCATGGTCACAGTACCGAGCTTGGGGTTCGGCATGAGGCCACGGGGACCAAGGATCTTACCGATGCGGCCAACCTTGGCCATCATATTCGGCGTAGCGATAGCGGCGTCGAAGTTGATCTCGCCCTTCTGGATCTGGGCGACGAGCTCGTCGGAACCGATGATGTCGGCGCCGGCAGCCTCGGCCTCGCGGGCCTTCTCGCCCTCGGCGAAGACGGCAACACGAACGGTCTTGCCGGTGCCGTGGGGCAGGGAGATGGAACCACGGATGTTCTGGTCAGCCTTACGAGTATCGATGCCCAGACGGAAGTGGGCCTCGACGGTCTCGTCGAACTTGGCGGTGTCGAGCTCCTTGATGAGCTTGGCAGCCTGAAGGGGGGTGTAGAGCGTGGCGCGGTCGATCTTCTCGGCAGCGGCGTTATAGCTCTTACCATGCTTAGCCATGTGCATTACCTCCTGTGGTTAAACGGGCGTGAGCCCTCCCACATCGTATCGTGTGCCCTATTGCACACATTTAACGGGCGCCCCGGTCGGAGCACCCGTCGTTACCATAAGAAATCGCTACTCAGCGATGGTGACGCCCATGGAACGGGCGGTACCGGCGATGATCTTCTTGGCGGCGTCAATGTCGTTGGCATTGAGGTCCGGCATCTTGATCTCGGCGATCTTGGTGAGCTGCTCCTGGGAGAGCTGGCCAACCTTGTCGGCCTGGGGCTTAGCGGAACCAGACTTGAGGTTCAGCTCCTTCTTGATGAGGTGAGCCGCCGGCGGGGTCTTGGTGATGAAGGAGAAGGACTTATCCTCGTAGACAGAGATCTCAACGGGGATGATGTCGCCCTTCTTGTCCTGCGTCTCGGCGTTAAAGGCCTGGCAGAACTGCATGATGTTCACGCCAGCAGCGCCCAGGGCGGGGCCGACGGGAGGAGCGGGGTTAGCTGCACCAGCAGGAATCTGGAGCTTAATGACGTTGGCAACCTTCTTCTCAGCCATGGTCATTCCTTTCGAATCACGAGTGTGAAGTACTTGCTATATCGTAAGCACGCACGTGTTAGAAGCACTCCTGAGATGAGCAGTCACAGAAGAAGCACGCTCGCGCGAACGGACGAAAACTTAAGCGATGACAGCGACCTGGTTAAAGTCGAGCTCGACCGGCGTCTCGCGGCCAAAGATCATCAGCGTGACCTTGAGCTTGCCAGCCTCGGTGTTAACCTCGGAGACCTTGCCATCAAAGTCGGTAAGCGGGCCATCGGTGACGCGGACGGACGTACCGACCTCAATATCAACCGAGGTGCGCTTGGGCGAATCGCCCTTACCGGGACGACGAGTCATCTTGTTGTACTCGTCGCGGGAAAGCGGAGCGGGCTTGCCGTTGCCGCCTAGGAAACCGGTGACGCCAGGCGTGTTACGAACACACGTCCAAGCATCGTCATCCATCTCCATGCGGACCAGGACATAACCCGGGAAGATCTTGGAATCCTTGGTCTCACGCTTGCCACCCTCTTTAATCTCGGTGACGCGCTCCATAGGAATCTCGATATCAAAGATACGGTCCTGCATGCCCATAGTCTCGATGCGATGCTCGAGATCGGACTTAACGCGGTTCTCGTATCCAGAGTAAGTGTGAACGACGTACCAACGCTTAGACATGGTTTAGCCCCTCAATCCAGAGAACAGAGCAAGAGCCTCGCCAAAGCCAGCATCGAGCAGAGCGATGACGACGCCGACGACGATCAGAGAAGCGCAAACAACAACCGAGTAGTTCACGAGCTCCTTCTTATCGGGCCACGTGACACGCTTCATCTCGGACTTGACCGAAGCGAAATACTTCTTGGTGCGGGCGAAGAAACCAGGCTTCTCGTTCTTCTTGGACTTCGCAGCCTTCTCGTTCTTCTTGGCAACGGCCTTCTTGGCCTCAACCTTGGAGTTGGCGGCAGCTTTGTTGGCAGGTGCCGGCTGCTGAGCCTTCTTCTTGTTCTTCTTGTTGGCCATTTGGGTTACCTCCGCGCAATGCGCTTATACATGAGTAAACCGTAAGCCCCCAAGTGGGAGCTTACGGAATAATGACTGGCACGCCAGGAAGGACTCGAACCCTCAACACTCGGTTTTGGAGACCGATGCTCTACCAATTGAACTACTGGCGTATGTGACTAGAGACTAGCGAGTCTCTTTGTGCAGCGTGTGGTGACGGCACCAGGGGCAATACTTCTTGATCTCCATACGATCAGGCATGGTCGACTTGTTCTTGGTGGTCGTATAGTTGCGGCGCTTGCACTCAGTGCACGCAAGAGTAACTAGAGTACGCATGTATCCTGAACCTTTCATTTCCGCCCCGTACGGGCACGAGTTGTTACTTTATCAGCTCCACGTAAGTGCTGTCAATGAAAACCTCGAGTCAATTGGTTCTCGGTGGATCCATTCATATTTGGAACACATCAATGAAGCCATCGAGAGCTAATCGACGGTGCATCCAGGACCATTATCGATCCTCTCGACACCAGCAACGGCTCAATATCCATTGCAGAAAAGAACCCGGCACCCATATAAGTGCCGGGTTCTCTAAGTCAGCTATATCAAAGAGCTAATTTACTCAATGATCGTGGAGACGATGCCCGAACCGACGGTGTGGCCACCCTCGCGGATAGCGAAGCGCAGGCCCTCCTCCATGGCGATCGGGTGGATGAGGTCGCCCTCGATGGTGATGTGGTCACCAGGCATAGCCATCTCGGTGCCCTCGGGGAGCTTGACCGTACCAGTAACGTCGGTGGTACGGAAGTAGAACTGAGGACGATAACCATCGAAGAACGGGGTGTGACGGCCGCCCTCCTCCTTGGTCAGAACGTAGATCTCACCGGTGAACTTGGTGTGCGGGGTAACCGAACCGGGCTTGCAGAGAACCTGGCCGCGCTCGATGTCCTCACGCTTGATGCCGCGGAGCAGCAGACCGACGTTGTCGCCAGCCTCGCAGAAGTCCATGGACTTACGGAACATCTCGATACCGGTAACGACAGTGTTCTGGGTATCCTTGATGCCGACGATCTCGACGGGCTCGTTGAGCTTGAGCTCACCGCGCTCGACACGGCCGGTAGCAACGGTACCACGGCCGGAGATGGTCATAACGTCCTCAACGGCCATCAGGAACGGGAGGTCGTTGTTACGAGCAGGCGTCGGGATGTACTCGTCGACAGCCTTCATGAGCTCGCGGATGGCGTCCATCCACTTGGCGTCGCCCTCGAGAGCGCCCAGAGCGGAGCCACGGATGACGGGGATGTCGTCGCCGGGGAAATCGTACTCGGAGAGGAGCTCACGGGTCTCCATCTCGACGAGGTCGATGAGCTCGTCATCGTCGACCATGTCGCACTTGTTCAGGAAGACGACGATGTAGGGAACGCCGACCTGACGGGCGAGCAGGATGTGCTCGCGGGTCTGAGCCATGGGGCCGTCGGTAGCAGCGATGACCAGGATAGCGCCGTCCATCTGAGCAGCGCCGGTGATCATGTTCTTGATGTAGTCAGCGTGGCCCGGGCAGTCAACGTGAGCGTAGTGACGGGCAGCAGTCTCGTACTCGACGTGGGAGACGGAGATCGTGATGCCACGCTCGCGCTCCTCCGGAGCCTTGTCGATGTTCTCGAACGCAGTGAAATCAGCCTTGCAGCCCTCGGTCTCGGAGAGAACCTTGGTGATGGCAGCGGTCAGCGTGGTCTTGCCGTGGTCGACGTGACCAATGGTGCCGATGTTAACATGCGGCTTAGTGCGCTCAAACTTCTCTTTGGCCATAAAGCCCTCCTCTAAACAGGTCGTCCCCGGACGGGACTTTGCCTTTATACCATAGTGGCCTCTCAACATACTATTGAGAAGCCACCGTGTTACCTATGGTAGCGGTGACTGGATTCGAACCAGTGACGCCACGGGTATGAACCGTGTGCTCTAACCAACTGAGCTACACCGCCGGATGGAGCCTGCAACCAGACTTGAACTGGTGACCTCTTCGTTACCAACGAAGTGCTCTACCGACTGAGCTATACAGGCACTTGACGGGTGGGAGCTATAGGATTCGAACCTATGTAGGCAGAGCCAACGGGTTTACAGCCCGTCCCCATTAACCACTCGGGCAAACTCCCAATCGTTCAAGTATCCGCAGGTTCTTTGGTCTTTTGGACCGCCGCCCCCGCGAACGAAAAAGATAATACGATGCAACCTTGGGGGCTGTCAACGAAAACCTCTAGATACACGGTGCCGGGCGTATCTATATAGCTGTGACCTGCGGTTTTGTTGAGTTTGGATATGAAGGACGGTGGTTTTGGATACTGAGGTGACGTTTCCCGAGGTAACACTTTGGTGTAGTGGAGTACACCTTCAGTATCGAACTTCGATACCGGCTTATTTGCACCTATATATAGGTCGAGATCGGGGCTTCCCAGACAGAAGATTGCTCTTCCCAGGCAAAATCGAGCGTGGATTTTCTTCCGTTTGAAATCGAGCGTGGATAATCTGCCACTTTTGGCGTGTCCCCATGGCCAAAGTGGCAGATTATCCACGTTCGTTCATCCGATAATCCACGCTCAGGGGGGGGCAACCGAGCTCGACACGGCTTTTGTCTCGATCTGTAACATATAGAGAACATTTTCTCCCCTATCTGTTACAGGTTGAGATATTACGCAGAGACCCCAGCTTACGTCTCATTCTGTAACAGTACGAACGGTTTTCCGCCCCTTCGTGTTACAGATCGAGACAAATCTGAAGCTTGGCCGGTGCCAAACCCGCTGACTTATCGACATAAATAGAAACGGGCCCTGTCCCACAAGGGAACAGAGCCCGAAACTCTCATGGAGCCAGTGACAGGAATCGAACCTGCAACCCACTGATTACAAATCAGTTGCGCTACCGTTGCGCCACACTGGCACACTTGGCGCTTTCACGCGAAGCCAGTTAAGAATAAAGGAATTGCGGACGGGGCGCAACAGGCCGCACGGCGTTATATAAATATGCAAAATCCAGCAACAGCGCGTACCAGGCCCGTTCATTTCTGTCAGTGCGCCCTCAATCTTAAAACCATTCGCCAGAACGAATAGTTTTAATTACAATTGGCTATATAAAACTATTCGTTCTGGCGAAGGGTTTCGCGATGTTGACTACCAAGGAAGCAGCCGAGCTGCTCGGCATCAGCCCGCGCAGGGTGCAGGAGCTCATTAAGAACGGCGCGCTGACCGCCCGCAAGGCTTCTGGCGTGTGGCTCATCGACAAAGACAGCGTAGACGCGCGACTCCGCTCCGCAACCAAAAGAGGGGGACGACCTCGTCGTGGGCATGGGAAAAGCGAAGTCGCATTTACCCTCATGAACCGCACGTACGAAGTCGCTCAGCTGGTCTACAGCACATCGCGAAAAGACTTTACCCACATCGGTGCCGACATCGATTACGCCCACGCCCCTATTGGAGTATTTGGCCCTAATAGCCCCATATCGCTAGACTCCTTCCGCATCTGGTGGCGCGGCCGCGGTATCCCGCTCGCACGCATTGGGCTAGCCTCCCTGCTTGCAGAAGCCGCAGTCGATGTTCCCGATGAACTCGTCCAGCGAAATCTCGGCCTCTCCTTATCCGACCAGTATTGGATTAGGCCCCAAGGTTCCGGTCTCACCTGGGAGGATATCAACTTCTTCAATAACGCCTTTGATGACGTCTCACTGTCCATTGCGCCCTTTGCCCCAGAGGGAAAAGCGGCTGCTGCAAAGCCCGATAACACGTCGGACGGCAATCTTCAAAAGTACTGGACGTGCGAGGGCGAGCGTCGAATTCTGCATAAGGCAGGAGCGCACCTGAACCAGGAACCTTATAACGAGCTGGTGGCGACTGCACTTCACCGTCGCATCCTAAACGCCTGCGATTATGTGCCTTACTCGCTCGAGGGCACGGGCACTTCCGCCCTGAGCATATGCGATGTCTTCTTAACTGATGAAGAAGAGTATGTCCCTGCGTTCTATGTAAACCAGTACGCGAACGCAGATGAACGGCTAACCAACTACGAGCGATATGTAGCAAACTGCGAGGAGCTCGGGGTGACAGGCGTCAAGGATGCCCTTGACCGCGTGATCGTATGCGACGACATCATCGCCAACTATGACCGCCATTGGCGTAACTTTGGCCTTGTGCGAAACGTCAACACGCTAACCTGCAGACCTGCCCCCATCTTCGATTCGGGCTCATCGCTCTGGTGCAACATTTCTCTTGAGGAGCTTAGGGCGGGAGAGCACAGTTTTACCAGCGCACAATTTCATTCAAGCCCCGCCAAACAAATGTTGCTCGTCGAGGACATGGGCTGGTTTAACGGCGACAAACTCGAAGGCTTTGTCGACGAGGCGATCGAGATTCTGTCTAAAAACGATGCCCTAGCAGCGAGACTGCCTTATCTAAAAGAGGCGCTAACGTGGCGCCTCGAAAGAATGATCGACATCGCTGAATGGAGTTAGCGAGGCAGCATTGCCCCGCCAACTCCCCTACCTTCCGCGCAGGGCCTTGAGCTTGGCCAGGGCATCGGGGCTCAGGCGGCTGCCCAGGGTCATCTTGATCTGCGGAGCTTCCTCTGCCTCGTGAACGTCGTTATCGATCTGTTTGATCTCGTCCACCAGCATACGGCTCGAGATGCGCGTGACGCCCTTGCCCATGACGACGGCCTGGATCGTGCCGTCACTCGACACCACGGAGCACGCGCGGCCTTCCTCGCGTGCCTCGATGCAGAGCTTCTGCACCACGGTATCAGCCGAGACGCCCGTCGGCGAAAACTCGATGCGCACGCCACGGGCCGGCAGGTTGGGGCGCTCGCTGGAGATATTGCCCGCACCGTCAAACACGATTACGGCCTCGTAGCGGCCCTGGGCAAACGCGGCAACGTCGTTGATGAGGGCGGTGCGCGCCATATCGTGAACGTCGCTGGAGTATGGATCGTCGGAATGGTCGTAGACGAGCTTTTCGTAGCGCGGCGTGCAGTGGATCACGTTGTAGCCGTCGACCACCAGCAGCTCGGGCTTATTGGAGTGCACCGTCGAGACCGGATCAGCGATGGCCTGCGCAAACGCATTGCCGCCCACGCCATAGGTCGCGGCCGAAACAATCGGCTTGGCCGAGCCCTCGCCAAAGCGCTTGGCCTTGGACTTGGCACGGTTCTTCTTGGACATGCGCTACTCCTCCCCCATGAGCTCGCCGACGTTGCGGCGCAGCCACTCAAAGCACAACGCCGTGGTCGCCTGGGCAACATTGAGGCTCTCGGTCATGCCGCGCTGGGGAAGCTTGGTCAAAAAGTCGCATTTCTCGAGTACCAGGCGCGAGATGCCGTCGCCCTCGGAGCCCATGACGAGCGCCACGCGACCTTCGAAGGAAGCATCCCAGCAACTGCCCTCGGCGTGCTCGGAAGCACCGCCCACCCAAAAACCAGCGGCCTTAAGATCGTCGAGCGCACGGGCGATGTTGGGCACCTGTGCGATAGGCAGATGCATGACGGCGCCGGCTGAAGTCTTGTAGCTGCCCACGGTCACGCCGGCGGCACGCTTGTTGGCGATGACGACGCCGGCCGCGCCCACGACCTCGGCGGAGCGCACAATGGCGCCAAAGTTGCCGTCATCGGTCACATGGTCGAGCACGACGACAAGCGCCGGACCGTCGCCTGCGCGATCGAGAATATCGGCGACATCGGCATAGGGGAAGTTGCCAACCTCGAGTGCGATGCCCTGATGAGCGCCATGGCTCGACAGTGCGTCGAGCTGCGCGCGCGGCACATACTTAATGCGGACGCCCGCGGCGTTGAGGTCGTCGACCAGGCGCGACAAGGCGGCATCGCGCTCTCCACCCTCGACAATGAGCGCGCACTTGATGGGAAAACCAGTGCGTAGCGCCTCGGCGGCAGCACGACGACCTTCGATAAACTCGCCCTTGGGAGCCTGGACAGCGTCGCGGTTGCGATCGCGCTGCGGACGTGCGGCCTGGGTGCGATCGCGCTGGCCCTTGGGAGCGGCAGCGCGGTCATTGCGGCGAATCGAACGCGAGCCAGAAGCGGCCTGCTTGCCGCCACGAGGCGCACGCTTGCGATTGTCGGCCATAAAACGGCCTCCTTAAAATAGATAACGAACAAGAATCGACCGTCCGAGCCACGGCACCTTGCCTTTCAATCGTCGGGCATGACCACCAGGTCTATGCCCTCCTCTTTCAAGGCAATCTGCCGCACCTCGAACGGTCGACAAATACTAGAGACTCTTAATACGAGTGCCGGCGGCGGTATCTTCAATCGTCAGGCCCAGGTCCTTGAGCTGATCGCGGATGGCATCTGCCAGATCCCAGTTCTTGGCGGCACGAGCCTCGGCACGAGCCTCGAGAATCTTGGCAGCGGCCTCGTCCACGTCGTCGCCCGTGTAGGCAACCAAACCGGCGGCAACGCCCAGCAGGCCCAGCGGCAACTCGACCTTGGGCTCGGGAAGCTCAACGCCAAACGTATCGAGCAGCTCGGCCAGCGTATCGGCGGCAGCCAGGACTGCGGCCTTGTCGGCAGCATCGCCCGCCTGCTCCAGATACTGATTGCACTCGGTGACAAAGCCAAAGACAGCACCCATGGCACCGGCGGTGTTAAAGTCGTCGTCCATGCACTCCTTAAAGGCGGCGCGGGTCTCGGCGGCCTTGGCGGCAAACGCCTCGGCGGCAGCCGCATCGGCATCGGCCGTCGCATGGTTCGCAGCCCAACGAAGGTTCTCGACCGTACCGGCAATACGCGTGAGCGAATTCTCGGCACCCTCCAGGCGCTCCCAGGAGAAGTCGAGCGGCGAGCGATAGCTCGTCTGCAACATCAGCAGACGCAGGGCCGCGGCAGAGTGCTGCTCGAGGACCTCGGCCAGCGTAAAGAAGTTGCCGAGCGACTTGGACATCTTCTCGCCGTCGACCAGCAGCATGCCCGTGTGCATCCAGGTGTTGGAGAAACCCTGGTGCCAGGCGCAGGTGGCCTGGGCGCACTCGTTCTCGTGATGCGGGAAGGCAAGGTCGGAGCCGCCGCCATGAATGTCAATCGGAGTGCCCAGGTAGCGGTGTACCATGGCGGCGCACTCGGTGTGCCAACCGGGACGGCCCTCGCCCCAGGGGCTCGGCCAGCTGGGCTCGCCGGGCTTGGCGGCCTTCCACAGGGCAAAGTCGAGCGGATCGTTCTTGTCCTCGTTCTCCTCGATGCGCGCGCCAACCATAAGGTCGTCGATGTTGCGGCCCGAGACCTGACCATAGTTGGGATCGCTGCGCACGGCAAAGTACACATCGCCGTTATCGGCGGCGTAAGCGTGGCCCTGCTCGATAAGCGTCTTGATCATGGCGATCATGGGGCCGATCTCCTTGGTGGCGCGGGGGCGCACATCGGGATCGAGCACGTTGGCGGCGCGCATAACGCCGATGAACTTGTCGGAGAACTCCGTCGCGACCTCGGCGGCAGTGCGGCCCTGCTCGTTGGCGCGCTTGATGATCTTGTCGTCGACATCGGTGAGGTTCTGGGCGAACGTGACCTCGTAGCCGCTCGCGATGAGCCAGCGGCGAATCACGTCAAAGCTGATGAACGTGCGGGCATTGCCGATGTGGATGTTGTCGTAGACCGTGGGGCCGCACACGTACATGCGGACCTTGCCGGACTCGATGGGCTGGAACTCTTCCTTTTTATGGGTAGCGCTGTTGTAGATACGCATTCGTTACTCCTTAACGGTTTTCTGTAGCAGGCAGACGGCCCAGGCGCCGATTCCCTCGCCCTGGCCTTCCCAACCGAGCTTTTCGGTCGTAGTGGCGGCGACGCCCACGTTTTCGACATCGACGCCCAAGGCATGGGCGAGGTTGGCGCGCATGGCATCGCGGTGCGGGGTGATCTTAGGCTGCTGGCAGGCAATGGTGCAATCGGCATCGACAAACTCAAAGCCCAACTCGCGCGCATAGTCCATCACGCGAGCGAGCAGCACCATCGAGTCGGCACCCTCATAGGCGGGGGCGGTATCGGGGAATAGCTTGCCGATGTCTCCCCCGCGGCAGGCGCCCAGAATGGCGTCGGCCAAGGCGTGCGCGAGCACATCGGCATCCGAGTGGCCCAGCAGGCCGCGCTCGTAGGGAATGTCGACACCGCCGATGATACATCGACGCCCCTCCACCAGACGGTGAACGTCGTAGCCATGGCCAATGCGCAGGTTACTGAACATGGGGAAGGTCCTCTCCCTCGGCCATGCGGCCAAGCAGAATCGCGGTTACGGGACGCAGGTCCTCGGGCACCGTCACCTTAAGGTTATCGCGCGGGCTCTGGACACAGCGGACGCGCCCGCCCATGCGCTCGACCAGCGACGAATCATCGGTGCCGATAAAGCCCTCGGCAATGGCTGCAGCGTGGGCGCGCTTCATAGCATCGACGCTAAAGATCTGCGGCGTCTGCGCAGCCCAGTAGAGCTCACGCGGCGGCGTCTCGACGATGTTGTCGCCATCGACGATCTTGAGCGTGTCGATCGCGGGCTGACCGCACACGACACCGTCGAGGGCGCGGTCGCCCACAAGCACGTCGATCGCGTGGTCGATGGCCTCGGTCGTAATGAGCGGACGAGCACCATCGTGAATGGCGACGTATTCAAAGCCCGCCGGCACCGCGTGCACGCCGGCGCGGGTGGAATCCTGGCGGGTCGCGCCGGCATCGGCAAAGCTGATGGGCGTGTCATAGTCAAACGGGTCGATGGCCAGGCGGCGCATCTCGGCACGACGCTCGGCAGGGCAAACCACGACGATGTGGCCGACCTTATCGCTCCGATCGAACGCGCGGATGGACCAGCTCATGAGCGGACGGCCCGCCACGTTAACGAGCTGCTTGCCACCGGGGTTACCAAAGCGCTGGCCGCTGCCACCGGCAACGACCACGGCACATACGGGCGCCATTATGCGTTCCCCTGTTTGGTGCCCTTCATGCGGTACAGGGAGTCCGCAAGAATGGCAGGGTTGTTAACGCCAAAGTCGCCCAGGCGCTCCGGATCCTCGCTGATGTCGTCCATGAGCTCCTGCAGTGAGCCGTACTCGTCGACGATCTTCTCGGCCACGCCGTCGCGCACGACGGACACACGCGAAAGCGTGCGCAGGCCCAGCGGCGTCATGACGGAGTCCTCGTCCAAGTCGTCATAGCCCAGAACTGCCGCCACGTGCTGCGGGTCGGACAGGTCCTTAGGCGTCATACGGGCAAGCTCGGCGCGGATCTTCTCGGCGTTTGCCTCGGAGGAATCGCTTGCGTAGTCGCGGATCATCAGGTCGTATTCGGTATCCATGCTGGAGCCCGCGAGCTGCTCGAGCTGCATCTGCACGAGCTTGCCCTGGTTGCCCAGCTTGACAATGCAATCCTTAAGCTCGGTCTTTGCCTGCTGCATGATCTCGAAGCTCGAAAAGATGCCGGTGATGTCGGCGAGCGTGACGTAGTCGTCGAGCTCAAGGGCTGTCAGGCGCAGCAAGGAGCGATCAAGCGACTGACGAGTGGTCTGAAGCGTGGCGACGAGCTGGTTGACCGAGCTCATGATGGTAGTGACGGGCTGGATCTCATAGCTCTTACCGTGGACGTACACGTTGACGACGGCACGACGGGCCGAAACCGAGATCACGATGGCATCGGTGAGCACCGACATGCGAGCGGCAGTACGGTGACGCATGCCCGTCTCACTCGTGGCAAGCGAGGGATCGGGATTGAGGTGGAAGTTGGCGCGCAGGATCTGGGTGAGGTCGCCATCGATAACGATGGCGCCGTCCATCTTGGAAAGCTCGAACAGGCGGTTCGAGGTAAACGAAATGTTGAGCGGGAAGCCGTCGTTACCGGCAGCGAGCACGTTTTCGGTGTCGCCGACGCAGATAAGGGCGCCCAGGTGACCAGCAATGATCATGTCGAGGGCGGTGCGGATCGGCTGGCCGGGGGCAGTCAGGCGAATGGCCTGTTCCATACGCTTTTGCAGCTCGTTCTTATCCAAGGCATCGCTCCCATCGTATACGCTCCATAAACGCTAATTAGTTTCTCACGGTTTGTCCCCGCGGCGCTCGCGAAATCCGATGCTTACAGAATGAGCGAACACCGCTTAGAGCCCCAATCCAAATGAGCTGCTTATGTGGTAGCATCGGGATTCGCATAAATGAGGGAGTAGTCGCGTGGCCGGTTTCGCCTCCGGTGGCGCGGCAAGTCAACACACTGGCCGATGCGGCCTGGCTTGCCTTAATGAACGAGACTCGTGGCTGTGCGCGCAACGCGTACGCCACGGGTCTTTTTGTTACTCCCCCAAAAGGTACACGCGGGCCCGCCCGCAGAGAGGGAGCCAGACTATGGGACTCGCAGAGCTCGTGTTGCTCGCCGTTGGCCTTTCGATGGACGCCTTTGCCGTTTCCATCTGCAAGGGCCTTGGCATGAAGAAGATCAACCTTAAAGTTGCCGTGGTGCTCGGCCTGTTCTTTGGCGGCTTTCAGGCCGGCATGCCCGTAATCGGATGGGCGCTCGGCAGTCAATTCATGGGCATCATCGGACCCATCGACCATTGGATCGCCTTTATCCTGCTCGCCTTTATCGGCGGCAAAATGTTGTGGGAGGCCTTTACCGAAGACGAGGATGAGGACGAGAGCGACGGCAAGGATGCCGAAAAGATTGACCTGGGTGAGTACCTGATTCTGGCTATCGCCACCTCAATCGACGCCCTGGCCGTGGGCATCTCATTTGCTGCGCTCTCGGTCGATATCGTTCCCGCCGTATCGCTTATCGGAGTCACAACGTTTATCTTCTCCGTCGCCGGCGTAGCGATCGGCCACACCTTTGGCGAGCGCTACGAAAAACCCGCCACCATCGTGGGCGGCGTCGTGCTCATCCTCATCGGGCTTAAGATCTTGCTGGAACACTTGGGTTTTTTGGTGCTGTAAAACACCCTTCAAAACTAAACGTCCGTATGAGGCCTCATGCAGAGTTTTGCATGAGACCTTTTCATGCAGACTTTTGCATGTCATACTAGGATGCAAAAGTCTGCACGTTAGGAGATTGCCATGGATACCCTTCCCATCACCACGCCGCGCCAAGCCGGCATCTACGTGCGTCAGGCGCGCGAGGCGCAGGGGATCACCCGTGCCGCCCTCGCTAAAAAAGCCGGTGTTTCGGAACGCCTGCTCGCATCGCTCGAGCTGGGAGATGCCACCGGCATTCGACTCGACAAGCTGTTGACCGTCTTTAACGCACTCGGCATTGGTCTCTTCGCGCAAAGCGATAACGACTCCATCGCATCGCCCTCCGAACATCCGATGACGATAGCGGACCTCCCTATCGCGAACTCGAATGCCCTGCCAAAGCCAAGCGTAGGCAGACGACCCGCTCGACAAGGAACGCCAGCTTTCTATGGTGCCTTGCTGGCCCAAATCGCAGCCGAGCAAGGCCTTTCCGGCACTTCAGACCTCTCCTTTGGCTGTAAGGTTGTGAAATAAATGGCAGAAATGGAGCTTGCGACCCTCATTTGTGGCGAAATCGCCGGCACTCTCCGGCAAGACGAGCATGGACTCTGCAGCTTTGTATACGCCCCAACCTATCGCGGAGCACCGCTATCGTTAACAATGCCGCTTTCCAATCGCACATATGGCCATAACATCGTCCGTCCGTTCCTATTTGGCCTTTTGCCCGACAGCCAAGAGCAGCGTCGCGCTATTGCCGCCGAGCATGACGTTGCATCCAACAACCCCGTCGCCCTCTTGTGCCATATCGGTCTTGACTGCGCGGGGGCCGTTCAGTTTTGTCGAGCCGATCAATTAGATGCCGCCCACGGCAGGGTCTCAGCATACCGCCCGCTTACCAATTCTCAAATCGCTCACAAGCTCAAAGCAATTCGCGATGACGAAAGAGAGACATGGATGGGCTCCAACGAAAGCTGGTCCCTGGGCGGCAACCAAGGCAAATTTGCACTAGCTTGGCATGATGGACAATGGTGCGAATGTCTAGGGTCATCCCCCACTACCCATATCTTCAAAAATGGTGTCGTTGGGTTCAAACATCAGGCCTTAAACGAATTCGTCTGCATGAAAACAGCTCGGCGTGTTGGCATTCCAACTGCCAACGTCTCCTATTGCACATTTGAAGACGAAGCTGCGCTCGTCGTTGAACGGTACGACAGAATGGTCAATAGCAGCGGAAATATCGAAAGGCTGCATCAGGAGGACTTTTGCCAGGCACTCGGTGTATTGCCAACCCAGAAATACACCGCCGACGGAGGACCAACTACACGAGACATCCAAGAACGACTGATTAACACAGTCCCCCACCACATGAATCTTGTGCTTTTTACCTATATGTTGTTCTATAACGCCATTATCGGAGCGCCTGACGCACACGCTAAAAACTACTCGCTCATCCTAGGCAAAGGCACAAACGCGGCGCTCGCACCCATGTACGATGTCGCATCGGGCTTAGCATACGAACGTATGCGGCGAAAAGCGCGCCTCGCCATGAGCGTTGGCGGCGAAAATCGTGTGGGGCGAATCGGTCCAGGCGCTATCCGCCGATACCACGGTATGGGCGATCCCGCGCTGGAGGCGGCGCTTACCGATGCCGGGCTATCCGAGAAGTTTTGCTTTGCGACCATGATGGACCTCGCCTACGAGGTACCCATTTGCATGGAAGAGGTCATGGACGAATACGCCGACCTGCCCGGCATGGCGGACCTGCGCGAGCATATGCTCGGCCCCGTCCGCGAAAACTGCCAGCGCACCCTCGACCTCATCAGGGCAGAAATGGACTAGGTGACCGTAATTTCGCAATTATCAAACAAAAGAGGGGGGCACCCGTCGCAAACGCTCGAATGCCCCCTCTCGTAATGTCATTTGCAATCCGCTAGCACGTGGCTCGGACTGCTGCTAGCGCAACCTTTACGCAGCGAGGCGCTTGAGCACGTCGATGAGCAGCTCGTAGAAGCGCTCGGCAGAAGCGAGCTCCATGCTCTCGTCCGGGGTGTGGACATCGGAGAGCGTCGGACCCACGGCGATGGCGTCCAGGCCGTGCAGGGCCTCGGCAAACAGGCCGCACTCAAGGCCGGCGTGAATGGACTCGATGCGCAGCTCGGAGCCAAAGAGCTCGCGATAGCTCTCGACAAAGATGTCGCGGACCGGCGAATGCTCGGCATAGCTCCAGCCGGGATACTCGAACTCAAACTTGGCGTCGAAGCCCAGGACATCGGCAAGCGTCTGCAGGCGGTCCTTGAACTCGTTCTGCAGCGAGGTGATCGAGGAGCGCGGGGACAGCATGATCTTGACCTGGTCGTCAGAGGTGGCAACCACACCGATGTTGGAGGAAACCTCGACGGAGCCGTCGGTGGCGACGTTGCGGCGAATCACGCCGTTAGGGGCAAGACGCAGGGCACGGATGAGGGCAAGCGCGGACTTCTCGTCCATGGCCTCGACCTCGGCGTCGTCGGCAATCTCGACGGTGCAGGTAAAGCCGGGGTCAAAGACCTCGAGCTCGGCAGTAACGTCGGCGATGATGCCCTTTGCGATCTGGGCCGCGGCCTCGGCGGCAGCGTGGTCGGCGTAGACCAGAACAGCTTTGCACTCACGGTTGATGGCGTTGTCCTTGGTGCCGCCGTTAAAGCTAACGATGGCGGGCTCGCCGGCGACCATCAGGCGGTCGATGATGCGGGCCATGATGAGGTTGCCGTTGCCGCGCTCCAGGTGGATATCGCTGCCGGAGTGGCCGCCCAGCAGGCCGGAGATGTCGAGCGTGAGGGTGCTACCGGTCTTGTGCTCGCGCGCGATCGGGCAGGTGTAGGTAACGACGACGCCGCCGGCGCAGCTGACGGTGGCAACGCCCTCTTCCTCGGAGTCAAGGTTAATCATGGTGCGGGCGCTAATCTGGGACTTGTCGAGCGTCTCGGCGCCAACCAGGCCAGTCTCCTCGTCGGTGGTGAACACGCACTCGAGGGCCGGATGAGCAATCGAATCGTCGTTGAGCACAGTGAGCATCAGAGCGACGGCAATACCGTTGTCGGCGCCCAGAGTGGTGCCGTTAGCGGTGAGGACGCCGTCCTTGACGACCAGGTCGATACCATCAGTCGTAAAGTCGTGCTCAACGGAGCCCAGCTTGTCGCACACCATGTCGATGTGGCCCTGCAGCATCACGGTCGGGGCATTCTCGGCGCCGGCAGATGCGGGCTTGCGAATGATGACGTTGTAGACCTCGTCCTGATACACATCGAGACCGCGCTCCTTGGCAAACGCGACCAGGAAATCGCTGATGCCCTTCTCGTTGCCAGACCCACGGGGGATCGCGCTGACCTCCTCAAAGAAATGGAACAGCTGGGCGGGCTCGTAGCCGGTAATCTTGTAGTCCATGGTGCCTCCTTGGCGCAACTGGTTAGACAATAAGACATGCGCCTTGTATATTCCCAGACTTTACGTGCATAAACCAGTCGAAAACGCCGAGCGCCCTCGCATCATCGGCTAACGGTGGACCGCATAGCGTAACGGTCACAACTTCGCAGTTCTACAAATCGAGGCGCCCTTGCCAGAGCGCCTCGATTGCGCGTATCAAATTGTCGCCACGCCCTACAGCGCGCCGGAACCGGCTTGCATCATGCCGCCGGGGCCCGAGGTCACGCCGCCGCTCACGGGCGAGGCGTTGCCGGTGTGCGGTGCCGCCGGAGCGGTATCGCCACCGAGCGTGCCCGCCGGACGCGGTGCCGGGATCTCACCCGTGCCGTGGCTAAAGACAAACTTGCCATCGGTCACGTCGCACAGGACGGTATCGCCCTCGCCCCACTCGCCGGCCAGAAGCTCCTCGGACAGCGGGTCCTCGATGAGCTTTTGGATGGCACGGCGCAGCGGACGCGCACCGTTGGTGAGGTCGGTGCCCTCGGCCACGATCTTGTCATAGGCCGCATCGGTGAGCTTAATGTTCATGCCGTTGGCAATCAAACGCTGACGCAGGTCGTCCACCAGCAGGTGAGCGATCTTGGTGAGATTCTCGCCCGAGAGCTTCTGGAACACCACGATGTCGTCGATACGGTTGAGCAGCTCGGGGCGGAACAGGCGCTTGAGCTCGCCCATCGCGCGACCACGGATCTCACTCGACGTGAGACCCTGCTCGCCGGTGGTGCCAAAGCCAACGCTCGCATCCTGCGCGATCTCACGGGCGCCCACGTTGGACGTCATGATGATCACGGTGTTGCGGAAGTCAACCGTCTTGCCCTGGCTATCGGTCAGACGACCCTCCTCCAGCACCTGCAGCAGGATGTTGAAGATGTCGGGATGCGCCTTCTCGATCTCGTCGAACAGCACGACCGAGTACGGGTGGCGACGAACGGCCTTGGTGAGCTGGCCGCCCTCGTCGTGACCGACGTAACCCGGAGGGCTACCGATGAGCTTGGAGACCTCGAACTCGCTACCGAACTCGGACATGTCGAAGCTGATGAGTGCATCCTTGCTGCCAAAGAGGTACTCGGCGAGCGTCTTGGCGAGCTCGGTCTTGCCCGTGCCGGTGGGACCCAGGAAGATAAAGCTGCCGCCGGGGCGACGCGGATCCTTGAGCGGCGAGCGGCTGCGGCGCACGGCCTTGGCGACGGCCTCGACAGCCTCGTCCTGGCCGATGATGCGGGTCTTGAGCACGCTTTCGGTCTGCAGCAGGCGCCGGCTCTCGCTCTCGGTGAGCGAGGAAACCGGCACGCCAGAGGTCACGGACACGATGTCGGCAATCTGGGCGACGTCGATGGTGAGCGGGCTGGCGTCGAGCTCGGCGGTCCAGGCGGCCTTGGCCTCGGCGAGCTCAATCTCGGCGGCCTTCTGCTGCTCGGTGATCTCGGCGGCCTTGTTCATGTCGTCGCTCTCGGTGGCCTCCTGCGCGGCGGCCTTGAGCTCCTCTATGCGATGCTCGGCCTCGCGCACCGGCTCGGGCGCGCGGTTGGCGGCGATGCGGGCGCGGGCGCCGGCCTCGTCAATGAGGTCGATGGCCTTATCGGGCAGGAAGCGATCCTGGATGTAGCGGTTGGAGAGGTTCGCGGCGGCCTCGATAGCACCCTGCGTATAGCGCACATGGTGGTGCTCCTCGTAGCGCGGCTTGAGCGCGGTCAGGATCTTGACCGTGTCCTCGACGCTCGGCTCCTCGACATCGATGGTCTGGAAGCGACGCTCGAAGGCCGGGTCCTTGGTGAGGTACTTGCGGAACTCCTCGGCCGTGGTGGCACCGATGATCTGGAAAGCACCGCGTGCGAGAACGGGCTTGAGCATGGAGCTCGCGTCGATGGAGCCCTCGGCAGAGCCGGCACCGATGATGGTGTGCATCTCGTCAATAAACAGGATGACGTCGTCAGCCTCGGTGGCCTCCTGGATCACGTTCTTGAGGCGCTCCTCAAACTCACCGCGATACTTGGCGCCCGCGACAAGACCCGGCAGGTCGAGCGTCCAGATATTCTGGTTCATGAGGTTCTCGGGCACGTTGCCGGCTGCAATCTGCTGAGCCAGGCCCTCGACGATGGCCGTCTTGCCCACGCCGGGGTCGCCCAGAATGAGCGGGTTGTTCTTGGTGCGGCGCGAAAGAATTTCCATCATACGCTGGACTTCCTTTTCGCGACCAATTACAGGGTCGAGCTCGCCATCGCGCGCCTTTTGCGTGAGGTTGGTGGCGAACTGCTTGAGCGTATCGGTGCCGCTCCCCTTTTGCTGCGACGCGTCCGAGCCGCTAAAGAACGGCAGGCCCGCACCGGGACGCCCGGCACCGGCGCCGGCGAGCGGACGCTTCTTGTCCTGGTCCTTGGCGGTAAGTTTCTCGATAGCCTTTTTGATGGAGGCGGACGACACACCCAGGCGCATGAGGATGTCCATGGCCATGCCGTTACCCTCTTCGACGATGCCAATCAGCAAGTGCTCGGTCGACACGTAGGTCTGGTTGTTCTCACGTGCCACGCGGAAGGAGCGCTCCATCACGCTGATGACGAGCGGCGTAAAGGCAAGCTTGGCAGCCTCGGTCTCCTCGCTGGGCTCGGGAACCGTGGTCTGGACCTCCTTGAGGGTGTCCATGATGTCGTCGTAGGAGATATCAAGCGAGCGCAGCGCCTCGGCAGCGATGCCCTCGTCCTCCTTGGCGAGTGCGAGCAGCAGGTGCTCGGTGCCCACCTTATTTGAGTGCAGATCGAGCGCCTCCTGTTTGGCCATCGACATGACCTTGCGCGCTCGATCGGTAAATCTATCTAACATGCTCGTTTCCTTACATGAGTTCATCGAAATCAAAACGCCCGCCCGTCGGCGGCGCTTTTGTCTCTTTACCCACAGGTTGTCTATGTTAACAGCTGGAGGAATATCTATAAACCCGGCTCACATGAATGCAGGTTATGACCGCATCGCGGGACTCACCGCGCGATGCGCGACAGGCGCCCCGCAAGAGAAACCCTAGGCGTCTTTCACCACGTCGGGACTCGTCGCACGCGATGCGCGATAGGCATCGGCCTCCTTGGAGACGCGTTCGAGCAGCTCGGATGTATCGACGCCCTCGACTTGCGCGACCGTTTCCACCGTCTGCATGGCGACCGCCCTCAGGTACGCGCACGCGCTGTCCCCCGGCTGCTCGAGGTCTATCTCCTCGCCGCCCTCCCGGGCAAAGCCGACCGCCATCACAAAGCCCATGATGCCCGAGACCAGAAAGCCCACCGCAAAGCTCGAATCTGCCTTGAGCTCTTCTCCGTCGGGGTGGACGATCTCTCTCACGCGGTCGATGATGATCGTATGGATGCCCTGCACGACCTGCTCGGCGGCACCCGCCCTCATGGTGATGACGATGCGCCGCAGCAGGCAGCGGACGTCGCGCCGGTCGAACGCCGAAAGGTCGCCCTCGCTCGAAAAATGCCAGAGGGCATCGGTGATGAGCTCGTTATCCTGCAGCAGCTGGGCTATGGCGATGGCGACGAGTTCATCGAAATCGTGAAAATAGTAGTAAAACGTTCCGCGATTGCACTGGGCGGCGCGGGTCACCTCGCCAACCGACAGCTCGAAGATGCTGTTGTTCTCGATGAGCTCCCAAAACGCCTCGATGATACGGGTGCGTGCATCGGGCGCATCGGCGTCCTTACGCGGTCTCGCCATGCGCCTCACCGCACCCCTGCGCCTTGGCGTTCATGATGAGCATCTGAAGACGGTTCTCCACGTTGGCGAAGCTCACGTCGGGATCGTAGTCGAGCGGCAGGAACTGCGCCGTGGGATACTGCTCCTTGAGCGCATGGATGAGCCCGCGCCCCACGACATGGTTGGGCAGACACCCGAACGGCTGCAGGATCACGAAGTTGCGGCAGCCGCGCTTGGCGTGCTCGAGGATCTCCGCCGGAATCAGCACGCCCTCGCCCGCATCGAACGTATGGTGCAGGATCTTATCGCTCGCGCGCACGAGCTCGGGCATGCGCGTCGGCGGCTCGTAGAGCGGGCTCGCCGCGCCCAGGCGGTCGCAACGGTCGTGCGCGAGCTCGAACAGGTTGTCCGCCGTGGCGTACCAGGCCTTTTCGGGCAGCGACAGGTCGACGTGGAACTCGCGCGACTGCGCATGCTTGTAGAAATAGGTCTTGCGGATCACGTCGGTCATGCGCGCCTCGATGACCTCGAGCCCGTTGTCCTCGAGGTAGCGCTCAATCTCGTGGTTGGCGCCGAGATGGAAATTGAGCAGGTACTCGCCCACGATGAGAACGGTCGGATGCGGGTTCGAGCGGTCGTACGGAACGGCGTCCATGATCGCAAGCGCGCGTTTGAAGCCCGTCGCCTGGCCTCTCAGCCCGGAGCGCTCCATGCCCTCGATAACCTCATCGAGCGCGCGGTCGAACGCAGCGTCCGCCGCGCCCTTCTCGAGCTCGTAGGGACGGATGCGCCTAAGCATGGCCTCGAGGGCATCGATCATGGGAAGACCGTAGGCGATCTGGATGCTCGGGCCAAGGCCGAGCTTGAAGCCCGGATGCGCATTGTGGGCATCGACGTCGTCGTTGGTGAGCACCGGGACATAGTCGTATCCCGCGTCGTCGAGCGCGCGGCGCAGCAGGGGCATGTAGTGCGTCAGGCGGCAGTCGCCGATATACTTGCCAGTCACCACGGCGACGTCGTGCGGGTCGTACTTACCGCTCTCGAGTGCCGCGAGCGCCTCGCCGATCACGATTTGCGCGGGGAAGCAGATGTCGTTGTGCACATAGCGTTTGCCCAGGCGGATGGCATCCTCGCGCCCGATATCAAGGGCCTCGGCGCGCACGCCCTGATTGCGCATCGCCGCGGTCATGAGCCTGCAGAACGCATGGGAGGTGTTGGGGACCAGCGCGATCTTGTCGTGCCGGTCGCGCTTGGTGTACTTGACCTTATACGGGTCGTCGAGCGGATGGACCGCGTGCACCCGGGCGCCCTCGGCACGCTCCTCCGCGCGACGACGGTTGACCGACTCGATAAACGAACGCACGCGAATGCCCATGGGACCGGCGACGTCGCTCTCATCGAGCTTGATCATCATCGGAACCTTGGAGCCCATCTCGCCCATCATGCGCGCGATCTCGTCGGTGAGATACGCATCGTGGCCGCAGCCGAAGCTGCCCATCTGCACGAGCTCGAGCTCGGGCGTCGATGCGACGATGACCGCGCACGACAGCATGCGCGCATGGTAGTTGTTCACGATGTCGATGCGGCTGTTGGAAAGATCGACGTTGCAGACCCCCGGCACCGCATCGGGCGTCAGCACGGGGATGCCGCGCTCAGAGAAGAGCTTGGGCAGCCCGTGGTTGACCAGCGGGTCGTTGTGGTACGGGCGCGAAGCGATCACCACCGCGTAGCCGCCGTCCTCGCGCACGTTCTCGAGCACCTGCCTGCCGCGCAGCTGCAGCTGGTTCTCAAACGTCTCCTGCGCGCGGTCCGCCTGCTCGGTCGCCTTGGCAACCAGGTCGGCATCGATATCGAAGGTCTCCTTGCACCACGCCTTGAGCTGGCGGTTTCGGTCGCCCTCGTCGTACCAGTGGAACAGCGGCGTATCGAACGGAACGCCGAAACGCTCCTCCGGGTTATCGGAATTGCGCATCACGTAGGGGTATCCCTTTACGACGGCGCACATCCACTCGCTGGTAGAGGCGGTGTTTTCGGTGGGCACCGTCGTGATGATGGGCATGAAGATGCGGTCGACGCCGGCGTCGACGAGATTGCGGATGTGCCCGTGGACGAGCTTGGCCGGGAAGCACACGGTGTCGGATGTGACGTGCGCCAGACCGCGCTCGTACATCGCCTTGGTGCTGCGTCCCGAGACGCGCACCTTAAAGCCGAGCGTGCTGAAGAACGTCGACCAGAACGGCATGGTGTCCCAGAACTCGAGCACACGGGGAATGCCGATCGTGACATCGCGCCCCCCGCAGACGGGAACCGTGGGGTACGACTCGAACAGCAGCTTCTCGCGGTCGACAAAGAGATTGGGGGCAGCCGCGGTCCGGTCGCGCCCCGTGCCGGGTGCCTGTGCCTCGCAAGCACCCTGCGGACGCAGCTCCTCCGCCGCGGGAACCTCGCGCACGAGCTCATCCCATGAGATGGCGCCGCCGCGCGGGCAGCGATTGCCCGTGACGTAAAGCGAGCCGTCGCCAAATGCCACGACCGCGCGCTGACAGCGGTTGTTGCACCGACGGCAGGTAACGCCGCCGAACTCGCGATGCTCGAAGCGCTCCACGGCATCGAGCCCGATAAACGACGTGCCGGCGTCGCCCTTGCGGCATTCCTCGCGCGCGAGCAGGGCGATACCGATAGCGCCCATCAGCCCCGGGTGGGGCGCACGCGTGACGGGTTTGCCCAGATACTGCTCGAATGCGCGCAGCACCGCGTCGTTTCGGAACGTGCCGCCCTGGACGACGACTTTGTCGCCCAGACGGTTGAGATTTGAAACGCGAATGACCTTGGTGAACACGTTCTCGATAATCGAACGGCAGAGACCGGCCATGATGTCGCCCGGACCCTTACCGCGCCGCTGCTCGGAAACGACGCTGCTGTTCATGAACACCGTGCAGCGGCTGCCGAGAACGGCGGGGGCTTTGGACGAAAATGCCTCGGTCGCGATATCCTCAACGGCTATTCCGAGGTTTTTGGCAAAACCCTCGAGGAACGAGCCGCAGCCCGCAGAGCACGCCTCGTTGACGACGATATCGGTCAGCACGCCGTGGTTGAGCCAGATGGCCTTCATATCCTGTCCGCCGATGTCGAGCACGAAGGTCGCATCGGGAACGCATGCGCACGCGGCGCGGGCGTGCGCGACCGTCTCGACCGTATGGTAGTCGGCGTGGAACGCGCGCGCGAAAAGCTCCTCGCCGTATCCCGTGGTGCCCACGGCATCGATCGCAAGCGTGACTCCCGCTGTCTCCCAGCGGTTCTTCAAGCTGACAAGACCCTGTTGGGCGACGTCGAGCGGTCTGCCGTTATTAGACGCGTAGAACGAATCGACAAGCTCACCCGCCTCATCGACCAGGGCGAACTTGGTCGTCGTGCTCCCCGAATCGATACCGAGCGCCACACGCACCGTCTCTCCGGGCGCATACGCATCCGGACCCTTTGCCGGCGTCTCTTTGCCATGGCGTGCCGTAAAATCCGCCTGCTCGGCAGGTGTGGCAAAAAAGGGCTGGGCAAGACGTCCCTCCCCGCTTGCGGGCGCGACCGTCTCGAGCTTATCCAGCCGGACAAAAGCGTCGGGAAGGTCGATCGGTTGGGACGATGCGAACATGTCGGTCAGCGACAGGGCGGCACCGCGCGCGACCATGATCTGCGGATCGCGCGGGACGATAACCTGATCGTCCGATAGATTCAGTTGCTCCCGGAACACGCGGACCAGTGTGGGGTTGTAGGCGAGCGTACCGCCCTCGAAGATTACCGGCGGCTCGATGTCGATACCCTGGGCCAGACCGCCGATCGTTTGGCGGGCGACCGCGTGAAGCGCCGAAAGCGCCAGGTCGGTGGTAGGAATGCCCTCGTTGAGCAGCGGCTGGATATCGGTCTTTGCGTACACGCCGCAGCGGCCCGAGACCTCGTGGACGGTCGTTCCCCGGCTTGCGAGCTGCTCGAACTCGCCCGATTCGGTGCCGACCCCCATGAGCTTTGCCATCTCGTCGATAAATGCACCGGTACCGCCTGCGCACGAGCCGTTCATGCGCATGTCGGCAACCTCGATGTCTCCCTTATCGTTGGTGCGGAAGAAGATCATCTTGGCGTCTTGGCCGCCCAGCTCGATGGCGCAGCGCGTCTGCGGATAGAACCTGCTGATCGCGAGCGCGTTGGCGACCACCTCCTGAACGTACGAGGCGCCCAGCGCGGTCGCGATATCGCGCGCACCCGAGCCGGTCACCGCAACGCGCAGCGACTCATGGGGAAAGCGCTCGGCGAGCTCGCCGAGCATGGCGCGCACGCTCGCTGTCTGACACGCCCCGTGGCGGCGATATCCCCACCACGCCTCGGTCATATCCTCGTGCATCGCGTAAACTTTGGTCGTCGTCGACCCTACGTCCAGTCCTACTAGCAACGCCATAATGCTCCGTCTCTCGCATTTTTCCTGCTAGAGATATACCACTCTACGTAATACAACAGACTGTTGTATTTAAACTCCGTATAAAAAGCGGCTGCCGAAACGCTTCAGCAGCCGCCGAATGCACCAACAGATTGTTCTGCGCGCTAGCACGTCGGGCAACGGAGCAGCACGGGCCCTCCGGTCATGCGCACCGCTCACGCCCGCGATGTCGCCGAGAGAGCTATCCACGCTTAGGGCTCCAACCAAGCAAGTCGCCCGCGCTCAGCAGATCCCTAAGCGAGCTACTCGCACTCAGGAGCCATAGCCTGCTCCAAGAGCTCGGCATGCTCCTCCTCGAAAACCGTCCCCACAGGGAAGGCGCGACGGAAGACGAAGTGGGAAATCGGACCGGCTACCAAAAGGTTCCACGGCAGCGCCATCACAAAATTATGCGGGATGTTGATCATCCAGATCGCGGTCACGGAATACAGGTTCGCAAGGATGCCGCCGGGCATGTGCGTCAGACCCTCGCAGGCACCGTACAGCGACATGATGATGACCATGGGAACGACCATGCAGGAGCTGACGGCGAGCGTCATGGCAAGTGGCGAGCTCTTGCCCGGCGTGACCAGGAATTTAAAAGCGAAACCCTTGGCAAGGGGGCTGGCAACAAACCAGTCACAGCACATGGCAAAAATGTAGGCAACGGGGAAGCCGAGCCACGCGGCGGCAACAACCTCGCCGCTGATGGCCCCATGCTGCAGGGCAACGTTGTAGATGCTCATCCAGAGCACCATGCAAAAGCACATGATAAAGGTGAACAGCAGGCTCTCTCGTTTGTTGATAGGCATAAAGGGCAAAATCCTTTCTGTGTTACGCCGCTACACCACGCAACAAAAACGGGCGGGCAAGATGGAGCTGTTGGGACTTCATCTCGCCCGCCCGTGGTACGTGCGTCTGCGACTACTTATGTGGTGAAACCAGCCTAGCATGAAAGGCCTGCGCTTCGTAAGCGTTGAGTTTATGAAGATGCAGGGCACCAATAATCCCCCGACCCCCTAAGTTGCGGTGGAATACGGACTGTTTTGACCCTTTAAGCAGCAATTCAGTCCCTATTTCACCGCAACTCATTTGGTGCAAAGTAACCTGTCCCCCTTGCAGCAATTAGCTGGTGTGGCGCCAGCGAGGGTCGGTGAGAGTTCTCGCCACGCCCAAGCCAACGGGCAGAAACGCCACGATGAGCACTGCACGCACAAACCAGCCGAGCATATTGACCGTGTCGAAGGTGCACATGTAATACATAGAGCGATAGAGATACAGACCGGGCACCATAATGACAATCGAAGGCACCGTGAGGGCGATGCGCGGGTAGGTGAGCTTGACTTCGGCCAAGCTTGCCAGCAGACCCGATACCAGCGCGCCGATAAACGCTGCTGCCTCGGGAGGCATTCCCGTGCTGAGGCCCAGGAAGGGAATCATCGTCGGCGCATCGACAAGGGTCAGACGCAGGGTATTGGACACGGCGCCGATCAACCCAGCTGCCGCGGCCATCTTTACCGGGCTGTTGAACATCACCGAGAAGCCGAATACGCCAACGAAGCTCATCACCACGCGCAGGAGCGTAAGGGCAAGCGGCGAAAGGCCCAGTGGGGCAAAGTCGTCCGGCGCCAGGCCAACACACTCGGCAACCATCCAACCTACGAGGGTCGCCATCACAATAATTGACACAGCATACGAAAGACGCTCGATACCGCTTCGCATGTCGAGCTTAGCGATGTCGAGGCCTGCCGTAATGAGTGGAAAGCCGGGAATCACAAAGAGCATGGCGCCGATATAGCCTTCTTGGTGCGACATTGCCCCCGGTATGACCTGGCCAAGGCCGAGCAATGCCAGCAGATACGAAACGCAAGCGAGCGCAACGCCGGTCGTCAGCGCGCTGAACTGACCAAGGCCTTGCTTGAGAATATGGGAGCGGGCAAAGTTGCCGACACCCGCGCCCACGAACGCGCAGGCCATCTCGATAGGGCCGCCGCCGAGCAAAAAAACGAAGGCGCCACAGGCGCAGGCCGCCGCAAGGCCCTGTTGCCAAGGCGCGTAATCAGGTTTTGAACTCTCAACGGTCTTGAGCATCTCGTGATACTCGTGCACCGTGAAGCGACGACCATAGGTCTCGATTTCCTTGAGGAAACTCTCCATCATCCAAATGCGATGGGTATTGACTCCCGTTGTGGGCAGACTGACAACCTCGTTAAAGCAATGGCCATCTTCGATGCAGGTGCACTCAAACGACAGAAGACTTAAGTCAACGTGGATGGTGACACCGAGTACGGCGGCAACACGATTCATGGTATCGCGCACGCGCCAGGCACCTGTTCCGCTTGCCAGCATAAGCATGCCGGTGCGGCAGATGATGGATGACTTATCGGTGAGCGGCGCATCGACGGCAAGTTCATCGCCTGCCGTCACGATCTGGTGCCAGTCAGTTTTCATATGGAGCGCGCCGGCACGAACGCCGTGGTGCATGGGAGCTCTCGAAAGCAGCGAGTCAAGGCGCGAAGGCTGTGGGGGCTCCACTGATTCACCCTCAACCTCATCAGCCTCTTCATCGACCAAATCAAAGGAATCAAGCGGCGCTGGCTCGCGACGGTCGATTAGCTCCTCATCCTCATCATCAAAGTAATTGAACTGATCGAGCATGTCCTCTTCGATTGCACGCTCGCTCGCGTCGTCCATATAGACGCTCCCTTCCTGCCGACTAACCCCCATCCTAGGCAGCAACGGCTAAAGGAAACATAAAAGAGACGACTGTCATGCATGGAAGGCGCAAACCCCCCAATGCGTCGGTAGATCCCCAACGACTAGGACTGTCCCCAAGTGCCGGCAGAAAAGGAACGTCCCTAAGTGCCAACCAGGGCAACACCGCAGAT
>CALGZX010000033.1 GCA_937934165.1 uncultured Collinsella sp. | reverse complement strand
CGCGCATAAAGAAAGCCTCCCATTTCTCATGTCCAAGAAATGGGAGGCAGTTCAATTCGATGGCGGGCCTTTTGTGTTGAAGGCAAGTGAAAATACTTTACTTAGTTAAAGAAAAACGTTTTATCCAAGGCGTGCGGGGAGTACAATCACCTGCATGCGAATCGACGTGCCATCGGCTTCGATGCTGCCCGCGTGTCCTGCCCGGCTCTACGCTTCCGGGTATGCGACGTTGCGACGCGGCCGGCTTCGGTCCTTGCGTGCGGGTTCGCGAGTATGCAACCGTGTATGTAAGGAGCGACATATGACTGTCGAGAAGAAGGATATCGATTGGGGTAGCCTCGGCTTTGGCTACATGAAGACCGATTACAGCTACGAGGCTCATTGGAAGGATGGCGAGTGGGACGAGGGCGGCCTGACCACCGACCACACCCTGCATGTCTCCGAGTGCGGCGGCATCTTCCATTACTGTCAGGAGGTCTTTGAGGGCCTGAAGGCCTACACCGCCGAGGACGGCAGCATCGTCTGCTTCCGTCCCGACATGAACGCCGAGCGTATGTACAACTCCGCTCAGCGCCTCGAGATGCCCCCGTTCCCCAAGGACAAGTTCGTTGAGGCCGTCAAGCAGGTCGTCTCTGCCAACGCCGCATGGGTTCCGCCCTTCGGCTCTGGCGCAACCCTGTATGTGCGTCCGTTTATGATCGGCTCCGGTGACGTGATCGGCGTGGCTCCCGCTCCTGAGTACACGTTCCGCATTCTCGTGACCCCGGTCGGTCCGTACTTTAAGGGTGGCCTCAAGCCTGTCAAGCTGCGCGTTTCCGAGTACGACCGCGCCGCACCGCACGGCACCGGCAACATCAAGGCTGGCCTCAACTACGCCATGTCCCTTAAGCCCACGATGGAAGCTCACCGCGAGGGCTATGCCGAGAACCTGTATCTCGACTCCGAGTCCCGCACCTATGTCGAGGAGACCGGTGGCGCCAACGTCCTGTTCGTGAAGGAGGACGGCACGCTTGTCGTCCCGCAGTCGCACACCGACTCCATCCTGCCCTCCATCACCCGCCGTTCGCTCGTTCAGGTTGCTCAGGACCTGGGCATGACCGTCGACCAGCGTCCCGTCGAGTGGGCCGAGGTCAAGGCCGGCACCTTTGTTGAGTGCGGTCTGTGCGGCACCGCTGCCGTTATCTCCCCGGTGGGCGAGATCGACAACAAGGTCTACGGTGCCGACGAGACTGTGACCTTCCCGGCCGGCTACACCGAGATCGGTCCTGTGATGAAGAAGCTCCGCGAGACCCTGACGGGCATCCAGTCTGGTGCTGTTGAGGATAAGCACAACTGGGTTTACACCGTCGCGTAATTCGTCTTACCTGCCCGGGCGGAGAGTAAGTTCCCTCCCGGCGCATTCCGCAGGACGCAAGAAGCCCTCGCCGCACGAAGTGCGCAGCGAGGGCTTCTTGCATGTCCGAGGACGTGCCTAAAAGTAAACTTATGGCGGGCCCTGCGATGTCCGGTCTTCGGCGGATTACTGGCTGGGGGAATAATGGTGCGCTTCGCGCGTTTTGGATGGGGTCTGTCCCAACGGCGCGTTTGGCGCTTCTCGCCTTACGACTGTAGCGGCCGCGGTCCCGTTTGGGGTCGCGGCCGTTTTGTTGTGGGTCAAATATGAACGTTGTGTTAATGAGTCGGTGGACGGTGGTGTTTTTCGGTGAGCGGCGTATCCTTCCAACGGTTTATCTAGTGTGTCAGTTGAAAGGAAGAGGGCGCTCATCATTGTTTGAATGTGAACTACCGTTTGACCACAAGACGTTGCATCTAGAGCTCGAGGATAAGAACTTCGCAGGTGTGATGGAGGGTCATCAAAACGAGTTTAAGACCACGAAATCGCAGGAAGAGCTGGTAGAGGAGTCGCTTGCCAACCCTTATGGCTCGCCTTCACTCGAGGAGCTTTGTGCTGGCAAGAAGGATATTGTCATCATTAGCTCCGACCATACGCGTCCCGTTCCCTCGCGTGTGACGATGCCTATTCTGCTGCATCACATCCATTCTGCTGCGCCCGAGGCTCGCGTGCGTATTTTGGTTGCTACGGGTATGCACCGTCCGTCGACGCACGAGGAGCTCGTCAACAAGTATGGCGAGGAGATCGTTGCCAACGAGGAAATCGTTATGCACGTCGCGACTGACGACAGCATGATGAAAAAGATCGGCACCCTGCCTTCTGGTGGCGAGTGCATCATCAACAAGATTGCCGCCGATTGCGATCTGCTGCTTGCCGAGGGCTTTATTGAGCCGCACTTCTTTGCTGGTTTCTCCGGTAGCCGCAAGTCCGTCCTGCCCGGCATTGCCAGCTACAAGACCATCATGTACAACCACAACGGTCAGTTTGTGAACGATTCCCACTCGCGTGCCGGCAACCTGTGCCACAACCACGTGAGCGAGGACATGTTCGCCGCTGCCGAGATGGCTCACCTTGCCTTTGTGCTTAACGTGGTGCTTAACGGCAAGCACGAGGTCATCGGCTCCTTTGCCGGCGACATCCACAAGGCGCACGAGGCCGGCTGCGAGTTCGTGAAGAGCCTTGCCGGCGTTGAGCCCGTCGAGTGCGAGATTGCCATCACCACCAACGGTGGCTACCCGCTCGACCAGAACATCTACCAGGCCGTGAAGGGCATGTGCGCTGCCGAGGCCACGCTTCCCGAGGGCGGCGTGATTATTGATGTCGCCGGTTGCGCCGACGGTCACGGTGGCGAAGGCTTCTATCACAACATCGCCGACAACGATCCGGCGGAGTTTGAGCGCGCCTGCATCGACCGTCCTAAGGACGAGACCCTGCCCGACCAGTGGACGAGCCAGATTTTCGCCCGCATCCTGGCGCATCACCCTGTGATCATGGTCACCGACCTGTGCGATCACCAGATGCTCAAGGATATGCACATGACGCCGGTCAACACTATCGAGGAGGCGCTCAAGCTCGCCTTTGAGATGAAGGGTGCCGATGCCAAGGTTGCCGTCATTCCCGATGGCCTGGGCGTTGTCGTCGCGCAGCACTAGTGCACGGCCCAAACGAATCGTTTATAACCGACAAGAAAGATAAGGTTTTATGCTTACCAAACTCCTCTGCGAATTCGGCGCAACGGCCCTCATGATCATCTTTGGCGTGGGCGTACACTGCGATACCGTGCTTAAGGGCACCAAGTATCAGGGCTCCGGCCACATGTTTGCCATCACCACCTGGTCTTTTGGCATCTCGGTCGCTCTGTTTATCTTTGGCGGCGCCGTGTGCATGAACCCCGCCATGGTGCTTGCCCAGTGCATCGTGGGCCTGGTGCCGTGGAGCAGCTGCATTCCCTTCATGATTGCCGATATGCTCGGCGGCTTTGCGGGCGCCGTGATCGCGTGGTTGATGTATGCCGATGAGTTCAAGGCTTCCGATGGCGTCGTCGACCCCATTGCCCAGCGCAACATCTTCTCGACCAACCCCACCACCGAGGGTACGAACTACGCCCGTAACTTCTTCTGCGAGGCTATCTGCACCTTTGTGTTCATCAGCGCCATCCTCGCTGCCGCTAGCCGCGCCGGCGAGAACGTTCTGATGCTCGCCATCTGCGTCGGCCTGATCGTTTGGGCCGTTGGCATGGGCATGGGCGGCATCACCGGCTTCGCCATGAACCAGGCTCGTGACCTTGGTCCTCGCATGGCCTATCAGGTGCTGCCGATCAAGAACAAGGCTGACAACAACTGGAAGTACGGCCTGCTTGTTCCTGGCATCGCGCCGTTTGTCGGTGCCGCTCTGGCCGCGCTGTTTGTGCATGGTTTCTTGGGCATGTTCTAGTCTGAGGCTACATAGTTGTCCGCTGTCCGCATGGGGTAACTTCCCAGCGCGTCCTCGGACATGCAAAAAGGCTCGCTGCGCACTTCGTGCGACGAGCCTTTTTGCGTCCTGCGGAGTGCGCTGGGAAGTTACCCCATGCGGACAGCTGCGGGTTCTTTGTTGCGTTCGTACAAGCAACCCAACATATATATCTGAATTTGGATGGGAGGGGCTTGTTGCTGGTAGGGGCGTTGGGTAGCTGTTGACACTTTGGGATGGATTGTGCTTTGGGTTGGGGCGGGGCTTTGAGATGAGGGGTTTACTTAGTTGAAGAGAGGCTTAATAGCTGATAGGTAGTCTTTGGCTACTTCGGCCTTATCTGCTTGGAGGTTGTGCCAGGCCCACCATTGGACCATTCCTACGAAGCTTGAGGCTATGTGGTGTAGTAGGAAGCTTCGGTCCATGGTGGCGGCGGGGCCGTTTGGGTCGGTAGGGACGGTTTCGGCTGCTCGGGCCATGATGGTCTTGCGGAGGCTGTCGGCGAAGATGCGTGAGCCGGCGCCGGCTACGAGGGCTCGGACGCCCTGGCGGCGCTCCCAGAGGTTGTTGAGGATATGCTCGACCTGCACGAGTGGGTCGTCGAGTGGTGTGCCATCGTCGTCGAGAGCGTGGGTGCAGATGTCGCTCACGAGCTTGGCGAGCAAGTCATCTTTGCTCTTGAAGAGGCCGTAGAACGTCGTGCGACCTACGTGGGCGCGGGCAATGATGTCGCCGACGGTGATCTTGCTGTAGTCTTCCTCGCGCAGGAGCTCGGAGAATGCTGCGACGATGGCGGCGCGGCTTTTTTCCTTGCGGGCATCCATGGCTATGCGTCCGCGTGAACGAGCAGACAGCGGAGCGTGCCGGAGCAACCCTCGTAGGGGCGTTTGCCGGCGCCGTAGCCGACGGCTTCGATGCGGTAGCGTGGGGGCAGTTGGTCGGACGTGCGCAGCGCGGTGACGATGGCGGCGCCCGTGGGCGTCACGAGCTCGCCGGCGAGAGGTGCAGGCGTGAGGGCGATATTGCCTGCCTGGCACAGGTTGACAACAGCGGGGACGGGAATGGGCATGAGGCCGTGGGCGCAGCGAATGGTGCCGTGGCCCTCGGAAAGCGACTCGACCACGATGTCCTCAATACCCAGGTCGTCGAGGCAGATGGCGACGGAGCAGACGTCGACGATGGAGTCGACGGCGCCCACCTCGTGGAACATGACGGTCTCGGGTGTTTTGCCGTGAGCCTTGGCCTCGGCAGCAGCGAGTACGGAAAAAATGGCGAGGGCACGACGCTTGGCGCCATCGCATAGCTGCGAGCCATCGATGATGGCGGTGACGTCGGCTAGCGAGCGGTGATGATGGTGGTGGGTGTGGTGATGATCCTCGTGCTCATGGGCGTGGCCCTCATGGTCATGCTCGTGGCAGTGCTCGTGTTCGTGTTCGCCATGATCATGATGGTGGTGCTCATGCTCGTGCGTGTGCTCGGCAGCTGCTTCGTTGCCGTAGAGCCAGGCCATGTCGTGGTCGTGGTTCTCGAGCTCCTCTGCCAGCTGAACGTCAAAGTCGCAGGCGTCGATGCCATGCTTGTTTACGCGCGTTACAGCGATCGAAAAGCCGTCGACCGGCAGCGTGGCGAGCTGTTCGCGCAGATGCTCCTCGCTGGCGCCCAGGTCGAGCAGGGCCGCGACGGTCATATCGCCGCTGATGCCCGAAGTGCCGTCGATGATAAGCGTGTGCTGATGGTTGGACATGGAATGCTCCTTAACGGGCGCAGGATGTGCCGGCGCTCAGATGATTGATAAGACTTGCCTGGTAGGCGGCGCCAAAGCCGTTGTCGATATTGACGACCGAAACGCCGCTGGCGCAGGAGTTGAGCATGGCGAGCAGCGCGGCTACGCCACCAAAGCTCGCGCCGTAACCCACGCTGGTGGGAACGGCGATGACCGGACAGCTCACCAGGCCGCCGACAACGCTCGCCAGTGCGCCCTCCATGCCGGCAATGGCGATGACCACCTGTGCCTGGGCAAGCTCCTCGGTATGCGCGAGCAGACGGTGCAGGCCGGCGACACCCACGTCGTAGAGGCGGTCGACCTCGTTGCCATAGAATTCGGCCGTCAATGCGGCTTCCTCGGCGACGGGCAGGTCGCTCGTACCGGCGCAGGCGACAACGATGCGTCCGTTGCCGGTAGGGGAGGGCTTGCCGCCCACGAGGGCGAGCTGTGCGTCCGGGACATATCCCAGGTCGATGCCGGTGCCGAGAAGCCCAGCGGTGCGCGCGGCTTTTTCGCTGTCCAGGCGCGTGACCAGGATGCGCTCCTGACCGGCATCGAGTAATGCTTTGATAATGGCGGCAATCTGCTCGGCGGTTTTACCGGCACCGTAGACAACCTCGCCGGCTCCCTGGCGCACCCCGCGCGAAAGATCGAGCTGCGCAAAACCCAGATCGGCGGTCGGCGCCGTCTGGATGCGCGTGAGGGCGACTGCCGGGGCGACTGTTCCGTCGGCAACATCGCTCAGCAATTGCTCAAGATCTCGCTTATCCATATATGTTCCCTTCGACGGCGCAAAGTCTAGCACTCAAAGGGTATGTTTCCGAACACTAAGACAAAATTGTTCGGAAACTATAGGACAGACTGATTCAATTGTTAGACGGATCGACTAGTCGCGCAGGATGATGTCCATGGCGAGCATCAGGTTGCGCTCGTCGATGGCAAACGGGGCGGCCTCGCGCGTCTTGGGCTTGGCGCAAAACGCGATGCCCGTGCCCGCGGCCTGAATCATAGGGATGTCGTTGGCGCCGTCGCCGATCGCGACGGTGTGGACCATATCGACGCCGCACTCAACTGCCCAATCCAGCAGCTGGATAAGTTTGGACTCCTTGGTCACAATGTCTGCCGCCAACTTACCGGTGAGCTTGCCGTCTACGACCTCCAGGCGGTTCGCTAGACAAAAATCGATGCCCGCAGCGGCCACGATCTTATCGGCGACCTCGTGGAAGCCGCCGCTTACCACGCCGACCTTCCAGCCCTTGCTGTGCGCCGAGCGCACAAGCTCCAGCGCGCCGGGGGTAAATGTCACACGCTCAAAGGTGCGCTCGAACACACTCTCGTCCAAACCGGCAAGCAGCCCCACGCGCTCCTCGAGCGCTTGCTTAAAGTCCAGCTCGCCGCGCATAGCGCGTTCAGTGATCTGTGCCACCTGCTCGCCCACGCCGGCCTCCTCGCCCAACAGGTCGATGACCTCTTGGTTGATGAGCGTGGAGTCGATATCCATAACGATGAGGCGTGCAGTCATGGCGGGCCTTTCCGAGTGCAGTTGTATTGGGGCACATTGTCGCACGGAGCGCGCCTTAGCGACGACCGCGGTGCGTCAATTGTTTCGTCTCCGTCAAGTCTTTGGGCAAGAGCTACTTTTTCGCGGCACATCGACGCGGGTGCGATAAGATAGAACGCCATGTCTGGCTGCGCGGTTTACGCAGGCTGGGCAAATCTGTACGACGCCGCCCGGAACGACACGGGGCGGCACAGATCCATAAAGGAGGATCACTGGTATGAGCCAGACCCGTCCCATCGACGAGCATTCCATGCACACCCGTACTTGCGGCGAGCTTCGCCGCGAGAACGTGGGCGAAGAGGTCACCCTCACCGGTTGGGTGAGCCGTCGCCGCGACCACGGCGGCCTTATTTTCTGCGACCTTCGCGATCGCGAGGGCATCACGCAGCTCACCTTCGACCCCGAGCACTCCGACGGCGACGCCTTTAAGATTGCCGAGACCATGCGTCCCGAGTGGCCCATCAAGATCCACGGCGTTGTGCGTTCCCGTGGCGAGGAGACCACCAACGTCAAGCTCGCGACCGGCGAGATCGAGGTCCTGACCGACCATGCCGAGGTGCTCAACACGTCCGTCACTCCGCCGTTCCAGATCGAGGACGGCATCGAGACCAGCGAGGACACCCGTCTACGCTATCGCTATCTGGACCTCCGTCGTCCCGAGATGATGGCCAACCTCAAGCTGCGCTCCGACTTTACCTTTGCCATTCGCGAGGCGCTGCACAACCGTGAGTTCATGGAGGTCGAGACGCCCTCCCTGTTTAAGTCCACGCCCGAGGGCGCCCGCGACTTCATCGTTCCCAGCCGTATTCAGCCGGGCAACTTCTACGCCCTGCCGCAGTCCCCGCAGCTCCTAAAGCAGCTGCTCATGGTCGGTGGCGTCGAGCGCTACTATCAGGTTGCCAAGTGCTTCCGCGACGAGGACCTGCGCGCCGACCGCCAGCCCGAGTTCACCCAGGTCGATATCGAGATGTCCTTCGTGGACCAGAACGATGTCATGAGCGCACTCGAAGAGGTCCTGGCCGACGCCTTCGGCCGCATGGGCGTCGAGATGCCCACGCCGCTGCGTCGCATGGACTACTGGGAGGCCATGGACACCTATGGCTCCGACAAGCCCGATACCCGCTATGGCATGCACCTGGTCGACCTGACCGACATCTTTGCCAACTCCAAGTTCAAGGTCTTTGCGACTGCCGCAAACGAGGAGGGCTCTGTCGTCAAGGCCATCAACGCCAAGGGCGCCGGTGCCTGGGCACGTGCCAAGATCGATAAGCTTGCCGGCGTGGCTTCCACGTTTGGCGCCAAGGGCCTGGCCTGGATCGCATTCCGCGAGGACGGTTCCATCAACAGCCCCATCGTCAAGTTCTTCTCGGACGAGGAGATGGCGGCTCTGCGCGAGCGCATGGACGTCGAGCCCGGCGACCTTGTGATGTTCGCCGCCGGTCCGCGCCTGCTCTCTGACGAGATCCTGGGTGGCATGCGTTCTCACATGGCCAACGCGCTCGAGATCAAGCGCGAGGGCCACGACTTCCTGTGGGTCGTTAACTTCCCGCTGTTCCATTGGGACGAGGATCGCAAGGCTTACGCTGCCGAGCATCAGCCCTTCACCTTGCCGACCGAGACCGACATCGCCAAGATTGAGGCCGATCCGCTGGCAGCCGGTTCTTGCACCTACGACTTTGTCATGGACGGCTTTGAGGCCGGCGGCGGCGGTATGCGTATCCACAACGCCGAGATGCAGATGTCCATGCTCAAGCTCCTGGGCTTTACCGAGGAGCGCGCCGAGTCTCAGTTCGGCTTCCTCATGGAGGCGCTCAAGTTTGGTGCGCCCCCGATGGGCGGTTTCGCTCTGGGCCTGGACCGCGTGTGCATGCTGCTCACCGGCTCCGACTCCATCCGCGACGTCATGGCGTTCCCCAAGACGGCCAGCGGCTCCGATCTCATGTCGGGCGCCCCGAGTGCTGTTAGCGGCGCCCAGCTCAAGGACGTCAGCCTGCGCCTGATGTAGGGAAGCGGCTACATATTGCCTGTAACGAGGGAAGGACACGTGCCTTCCCTCGTTTTTTTATGTCGTGACGTCATGGTTTGGAGGCTTGCCGTCGTGCGCCGGGAAACTACAACCCGGAATCTGCGTCCAGAAGGGGTCGCGCTTTCCCAAAGGGGGGCCTTTGGGAAAGCGCGACCCAGTATTCGGCAAAATAATGGGGCACAGTTTCCGGTTGAGCTGTCTAACGGAAACTGTGCCCCAGAATGAGCGCTCAAACGGGACAGGCTTTCCGCAACAACTGTCTGGCGGAAAGCCTGCCCCCAGTTTCTTATAGTGAGTCTCTCTGGATCAGCTGCATGTGCATCACGGAGGTGGTGGGCTCGGCACCCTTGATCATGTCGAGCGCAATGTTGGCGGCCATGTGTCCTTCTTCGCGCAGGGGCTGGCGGACGGTCGTGAGCGCGGGGACGCAGCGCGCCGCAATCTCGTGATCGTCGAAGCCGACGACAGAAACGTCCGCAGGAACGGATAGGCCTGCCTCGTTGAGTGCGGTGATGACGCCAGCCGCGATACGGTCCGATCCGCAGAGCACGCCATCGAAAGCGATCTCGCGCGCGAGAATCTGGTGCATGGCCTGATAGCCGTCTCCGCTGTTCCAGCCGGTATAGATAACGTTTGCGTTTGGGAGGTCTTCGCCCAAGACGGCGCGGTAGCCGCGCAGGCGGTCGGCAACAGCGGGGTTGTCTTGCGGTCCCAACACGGCGACGATATCTTTGCGCCCGCGATCCTTTATGGCGAGTGCCGCAAAGCGTCCGCCCTCTTCGTCGTCAGAGTAGACTGTCGAGAACACATCGCGATAGGGGTGGCCCTCGAGCTGGCCGCACAACACGGTGGGTACGCCCAGCTCGCACAGTACCTCGAGCAGCTCGCTGCCCTTGTAGGGGGAGACGTCGATCACGGCGTCGAACGAGCGGCGCTCAAAGTGCTCGCGTGCGCGGTTGCGCTCATGCGTAGAAGACGCCTGCAAGATAACGGGCAGATAGGACGACTCCGACAGTTCCTCAGTAATGCCGCTCAAAAACTCGCTATAAGTGGGGTCGCTGAAGAGTTCACTTAGGGGCTCGGTCACGAGCACGGCGATGATTTCCGTGCGCCCGACAGCGAGCGCTCGGCCACGAGCGTTGGGGACAAAATTGACTTCCTTGGCCGCCGCGCGGACGCGCCTTTTGGTTTCCTCGCTAATGCGGGGCGAATCGTTGAGAGCGCGCGATGCCGTGGAGCGCGACACGCCGGCAGCTGCGGCAACCTCGGCAAGCGTAGGTGCGGTGCGAACTGATTGGGTCATGGCGTCTCCTGGAGAATGCGGTCGATGTTGTCGCTGATACGGGCTGGTGCGGATACAGCTTACTATAGTGCGCCTGAACAGCGTTCATGATATCCGGTGACCGGTGTCGTTTTGCAACCAAGCCGCAATCGAATACGTCTCGTATGGGTGAGATATCAGCGGGCGTGGCGGTTGCATACAAGCTTGAGAACGATGTCTTGCGCTGAGTTTCGATACTCAGGGTGACATAAGTGTCGCGGTTGTACAACCGGTTGCACCGTTAATCCGACCAAATCGACCGTTCAGCGGACAACCGGTTGCACAGTTTTTTGCATCGCCCGTAAGATAAGGACAACCGGTTGCACAAGAATCACTACGATGACGAAGGAGCATCACCATGGACGCCATTAACGATTGGGAAAACCAAGCGCTCACCCACAGGAACCGCCTGGCACCCCATGCGTACTTTATGGGTTACGAGACCGCCGATCTCGCTGCAACGTACAGCCGCGAGCTGTCGCGCGGGTTTGTCCAGCTGTCCGGCTCGTGGCAGTTCCGCCTCTTTGAGGGCCCCGCTGCCGTCTCCAACGAGGAACTCTCCACGTACAAGCCCGAGTGGGATCACGTGGAGGTTCCGCACCTGTGGCAGGTGGACGGCTATGGCAACCTTGCCTACACCGACGAGGGTTTCCCGTTCCCGGTTGATCAGCCGTTCGTTCCCTCCGACGACCCCACGGGCGTCTACCAGCGCATCGTCAACCTTCCCGCCGTTCCTGCCGGCGCTCGCGAGATTATTCGCTTCGACGGCATCGAGAGCTATGGCGAGCTGTACGTCAACGGTCAGTATATCGGCATGACCAAGGGTTCGCGCCTGTCTGCCGAGTTCGACGTGACCGACGCGCTCGTCGAGGGCGACAACCTGTTTGCGGTCAAGGTCCTGCAGTACAGCGATGGCAGCTACATCGAGGATCAGGACATGTGGTGGGCCTCGGGCATCTTCCGCGATGTGTACCTTATGCAGCGTCCCGCCGCGCACCTGGTCGACTTTAGGTTCCGCACGCACCGCGAGGGCGATGCCGCTCTGATCACGCTCGATACGGTTGCCGAGGGCGCTTCCCGCGTTGTGTTTACGCTCAGCGATGGCGAGAACGTGGTGGCTACGGGTGAGTGCGTCGACAGCCATGCCGAGTGCAGCGTGACCGATGCCCACTTCTGGAATCCCGAGGACCCCTTCCTCTACGATCTTACGTTTGAGGTCTACGACGGCGACAAGGTGAGCGAGTACGTCCCGCATCGCCAGGGTCTTGCCGAGGTGACGGTCGAGGGCAATCATATCTACCTCAACGGCACTTACTTTAAAATGCATGGCGTCAACCGCCACGATCACGACGATCACAAGGGCCGCGCCGTGGGCCTCGATCGCATGCGCCGCGACCTGGAGCTCATGAAGCAGCACAACATCAACGCAGTGCGCACCTCTCACTATGCCAATGACCCGCGCTTCTACGAGCTGTGTGATGAGTATGGCATCATGCTGGTCGCCGAGACCGATATGGAGAGCCACGGCTTCGAGAATATCGGCAACATCGCCCTGGTTACCGACGACCCGGCATGGGAGCCGGCCTACGTCGACCGTATTGAGCGCCTGGTGATGCAGGAGCGCAACCACGCGTGCATCATCATGTGGTCGCTGGGCAACGAGAGCGGCTATGGCTGCAACATCCGCGCGATGTACGCCAAGGCTCACGAGCTCGATGGTCGTCCGGTCCACTACGAGGAGGACCGCAACGCCGATACCGTCGACGTCATTTCCACGATGTACTCCCGTGTGTCGCAGATGAACGACTTTGGTGAGCATCCGTTCCCCAAGCCGCGCATCAACTGCGAGTATGGCCACTCCATGGGTAATGGCCCCGGAGGTCTGTCCGAGTACCAGGAGGTCTTCGATCGCTGGGATTGCATCCAAGGCCAGTTTATCTGGGAATGGTGCGACCACGGTTTGGCTGCTGTGACCGAGGACGGCGTTGCCTACGATATGTATGGTGGCGACAACGGCGATTACCCCAATAACAGCAACTTCTGCATCGACGGCATGGTGTTCCCTTGGCAGCAGCCGAGCCCGGGCCTTACCGAGTACGGCCAGGTCATCTGCCCGGTTCGCATGGCTTATGACGCCGAGGCGGGCGAGCTGACTGTCACCAACAAGCGCTGGTTTACCACCCTCGAGGATGTTTGCCTGTCGGCGGAGACCCTGGTGGACGGCGACGTGGTCTGCCGCAAGACGCTCATGCCCGGTGCGGTTGCCCCCGGTGAGTCCGTCCAGCTTCCGCTGGTGATTCACGAGGCCGCGGTAGGCGAGACCCTGCTGACTGTGCGCGCCTACACCATGGCCGCTCACGTCTGGTGCGAGCCGATGTTCCAACTGGGCGCAAACCAGTTTGCCATCGCAAACCATCCGGCGCCGGCCATTGCGGCCCCCACTCGTCCTGAGCTTACGGTCGAGGAGACCGAGCAGGAGATTCGCATTCACTCCCTCAACGGCGAGCTGACCTTCAGCAAGGTAAACGGCACCGTGAGCGAGTGGAAGGCATCCGGCCGCGACGTCATGGCCTCTGGCCCCCAGGTTGGTTTTTGGCATCCGCTCGTCGACAACCACGCCCAGGAGTACGACTCCCTGTGGAAGGACAACTTCATCGATGTAATGCAGACGTCCACCCGCAAGGTTTCTTGGAAGCAGGACGGCAATGCGGTCGCCGTTACCGTGAGCCAACGCATTGCTCCTCCCGTCCGTGCGTTCGGCATGCGCGTCGAGCTTGTCTACACCGTGCTTCCGAGCGGTCGCGTCGACCTCAAGGTTTCCGGCGAGCCCTACGGCGATTACTCGGATATCATCCCGCGCATCGGCATCTCCTTTGAGGTCCCCGGTTGCGATCGTGCCGTCGAGTGGTATGGCCACGGCCCGGGCGAGAACTATCCGGACTCGCTGCGCGCCAACCCGGTCGGTCATTACCGCACTACGGTCGACGACATGTTCACGCCGTATGTCATGCCCCAGGATTGTGCCAACCGCGAGGGTACCCGCTGGGTTGCCCTGCGCTCTAGCCACGGTGACGGCGTGCTGGTGACGCGTCCGGCTGACGCTGCCTCCAATCCGTTCTCGTTCTCGGCATGGCCCTATAGCTGCGAGGCCATCGATAACGCCAAGCACGTCTACGACCTTGTCAAGGGCGACACGGTTACGGTCAACATCAACGACCAGCTGCTCGGCCTTGGTTCGAACTCTTGGGGTTCCGAGGTGCTCGATTCCTATCGCACCCGTTTTGAGAGCTTCAGCTTTGAGGTGTCCCTGCGACCGCTGACGTCTGCCGATCTGGCTCAGGCACTGGCACCCATTAAGGAGGCATAAGTCATGCATGTCTTTAACTCGCGCGCCGATTTCGACGCTCAGATGAAGTCCGTCAAGAAGTGGATGCGTACCGGACAGGCGCTCGACGGCGTTTCTGAACTGCAGCACGATGTGGCGTACTCCATCGGCGACTCGCTGGTGTATTGGTGGGTGAACGCCCACGAGGCGGCTACCGCCGATCTGGTCGGTCACCGTCGCTATCATGCCGTGCTCGCCCCGCTCGACGGCGACCTGACTGTCGAGGTTGCCCCCAAGGCAGGCCTCACCTGCACCCGCGCCTACAGCGATATCGATGATCGCGAGCGCTTTGAGGGTACGGGGGAGACCGTGACGATTCCCGCCGGCGGCGTTGCCGTCGTCGAAATTGACGAGGCCTACCGTGTCGTGGCCGATGCCGCGGATCCCCGCGTCGTGGTACTGCACGTGACAGTCGAAGGTTATTCCTTCCCCAACAAGTAGTATTCGTCCGCCTGGACGTTTGCTTCGCGCCGTTAAGGGGGATGGCTTTGTTGACTCCCTTTTCCCCATTCCCCTTAGCAGGTGCGCCGTCCGTGTTTGCACTTGCAGCTCGGACGGTTTTAGATGACATTTAATAGATGATTGGGAGGGCTTATGAGCTCTGAAAAACGAGGAACGATTGGTTCGTTCGCTCTGCTGGGCATGACGGTCGCCGCCGTGTTCGGTATCAAGAACATCATCAACAACAACGCGGCCATCGGCTTAGCAGCCGCGCCGTCGTTCTTCTTCGGCACGCTTTTGTACTTTGTCCCCTATACCCTGGTTACCGCCGAGTTCGTCGGCCTTAACAAGGACTCCGAGTCGGGCGTGTACGCATGGGTCAAGACCTCGATGGGCGGCCGCTGGGCGTTCCTGACGGCATTTAGCTACTGGTTCGTTAACCTGTTCTTCTTTGCGTCCGTCCTGCCCAACGTCATCATCTACGCGAGCTACGTGTTCTTTGGTGCCAACGCCGAGCTTTCGCAGCTGTGGATCACCATTATCGAGATCGTTGTCTTTGCTATCGCCACGTGGGTTTCGACCAAGGGCGCTAAGTGGATCGGCTCCATTTCCTCCTTCGGTTCGACCGCGGCTCTCGGCCTGACCGCCGTGTTCATCCTGCTGTCCCTGGCTGCTGCCTTTGGCGGCGTTGAGTTCGCTACGGCTCCTACTCCCGCTAACATGGCTCCCGACATGAGCAACTTCGCAACTGCGTGGGGCTTCTTCGGTACGCTTGCCTGGATCATCCAGGGCGTTGGCGGCGCTGAGTCTGTCGGCGTGTTCCTTAACGACCTTAAGGGTGGCGTCAAGGCCTTCGTGCGCACCGTCGTTATCGCCGGCCTGACCATCGGCCTTCTGTATGCAGGCGCTTCGCTGCTGGTTAACCTGTTCATCCCCGAGGGCGGCGTTGCCATCTCCACCGGTATCTTCGACGTATTCGGCGCTGTCTTTGCCCACTTTGGCATTCCCATGGAAGTGTCTACGCGCGCCATCGGCTTGATCCTTCTCGCCGCCACGCTGGGCTCCCTCATGATGTGGACCTCCGCTCCCATCAAGGTGTTCTTCACCGAGATCCCCAAGGGCGTCTTTGGTAGCAAGATCGTCGAGCTCAACGAGCACGGCATTCCTGCCCGCGCTGCCTGGCTGCAGTTCGCCATCGTCGTCCCCATCCTGATCATCCCGGCCCTGGGCTCCGGTAACCTCGACGACCTGCTCATGATCGTCACCAACATGACGGCTGCCACCGCTCTGCTCCCGCCGCTGCTGATCTTGCTTGCCTACTTTATGTTGCGCAAGAACTTCGACGCTGCTCCCCGTGGCTTCCGCATGGGTTCGCGCACCTTTGGCCTGGTCATTGCTGCATTCCTGCTTGTGGTCTTCTGCTTCGTGCTTATCTGCGGCACCATTCCGCTCGATCAGCCTCTGTGGCTGACGCTGGTCTACAACGTCGGCGGCGTGGTTGTCTTCCTGGGCCTTGCCGTGATGTGGTACAACCGCTACATCAACCGCCTGCGCGAAACCGATCCCGAGGCTGCTGAGAACGAGCTTCGCCCCTCCGTCCTCGACATGATGGAGTAGCGGCTAGGATTAATCTACGGCTGTGGAATAAATCGATTCCCTTTCCTAAGGAGGGGCCTTACGAGGCCCCTCCTTTTGTGTTTTGGGACATGGATTTTGGACCCTGTGGGCAAAAATGCCAAATATGAGTACTGTTGCAAAAGAGGTGTCATATTTTTTGGCCTGTTCTGAGCGAAAATGGGCTCAAAATCAATCTATCTAACCCCCCTTAAAGGGCGTTTGACGGCTTTCAACCTTTTCGAATCGCTCAAAGTAGGCAATTTGCTCTCGATTTTGCTGCTACTAAATTGGTGACAGTACTCATATTTGCCACTTTTTGACCACGGGGTATCCGGAGGGGTCCTCGACAAGCATCTAACGCTACAATAACTACCACGTGGCTGGGTTTGCCGGCCGAATGTGCGATGTCGTGGGAGGGGACATGGTCGAGTTTACAAAGACGATTAAAGATCCGTTGGGATTACATGCCCGCCCGGTTGCGCTGCTCTATGACATCATTGCCAAGCATCGTAGCGACGTGTCAGTCAGCATCGGCGATCGCCACACGGATGGCCGCGATGTCATGGGACTCATGGCTCTCTACGGCGAGTGCGGCGAGGACATCATCTTCCGCGTTTCGGGCGTAGACGAGGCTTCCTGCGTTACGTCGATCAGAAACCTCTCGCTTTAAGCATGACAGGGCGTGGTAAAGGATGGTCCTTTGCCGCGCCCTTTTGTTTCGTATGGGAAACTTTTTCGAAATCTGAATGGGGACCCTTTCCAAAAAGTTAACCACGTGCTAGTTTACTATAGCGAACATAGACGTGGTTAACTTTTAACGCGTCGATGTTGAGGACGAACTGACGTTAGGAGCCACTCATGTCTTGCGGACCGCAGATGCCGGCCATGCCGCTTTCGATGGTGAAAGCGGGCGAAACCGTGCGCGTGTCTCGTGTAAAGGGCAATGAGGATATGAAGCACCACCTCAAGGACCTCGGCTTTGTCGAGGGCAACGAAATCCACGTGGTGAGCTCGAGTGGCGCCAATATCATCGTCACTGTGCTGGGCGCACGCTTTGGTATCGATTCCAAGGTTGCCATGCACATCATGACCGTCGGTTAGTCGACGGTATTTCTGTACGCACTGAAAGGGGGACAAGTAAATGAAGACGTTGGGTGACGTTAAGGTGGGCGAGAGCTCTACCATCGTCAAGCTTCACGGTGAGGGCGCGCTTCGCCGCCACCTTATGGACCTGGGGCTCATCAAGGGCACTTCGTTCAAGGTCGTGAAGGTTGCGCCGCTCGGTGATCCGGTCGAGATCAACGTGCGCGGCTACGAGCTTTCCATCCGCAAGGAGGAGGCGGCCGTCGTCGAGGTCCAGTAGGGGCTTGCGGCGTATATTTCTGCAGATAAAGTTAGGTTTTTCTAACTTAATGCAGCATCTTTGAAGCACATTATCCAGCCTGCGCGGAGAAAGCAGCGCAGGCACACAAGGAAGAAGGATTGAATGGCGGATTCTCAGATCCATGTCGCGCTGGCGGGTAACCCCAACTGCGGCAAGACCACGCTTTTCAACCTGATTACCGGCGCCAACGGCTACGTTGGCAACTGGCCCGGCGTCACGGTTGAGAAAAAGGAAGCCAAGCTCCTAAGCGACAAGAACGTTACCATCACGGACCTCCCTGGCATCTACTCGCTTTCCCCCTACAGCCCCGAGGAGCAATGCTCGCGCGATTACCTCATGAGCGGCGAGCCCGATGTTGTCGTCCAGGTTGTCGACGCCACCAACCTCGAGCGCAACCTGTATCTGGCGCTTCAGGTTATCGAGACCGGCCTGCCCGTGGTCGTTGCCCTCAACATGGCCGACCTGGTCGAGAAGAACGGCGACAAGATCGACACGGACAAGCTCTCCAAGAAGCTCGGCTGCCCGGTCATGATGATCTCGGCCCTTAAGAACAAGGGTATTAAGGAGCTGTTCGAGCAGGTCAAGAAGTCCGCTGCTTCCAAGGGCCAGGTGCCGGAGCACAAGTTCGACTCCTCCATCGAGGACGTTCTGGACCACATCGAGAACAACCTTCCGGCGAGCGTTTCCGCCAACAAGCGCCGCTATTACGCCGTCAAGCTGTTCGAGCGCGACGCGGACGCCTGCAAGCTCATCAACCTCACCAAGGAGAAGGCCGCTCGCGTGGAGCAGCTGGTCGCCCAGTGCGAGCAGGACTGCGACGACGACGCCGAGTCCATCATCACCGGCGAGCGTTACGGCGTGATTGCCCACATCATTGACGAGTGCCTCACCAAGGCTCCGGCAAAGATGAGCACCTCCGAGAAGATCGACCGCGTGGTTACCAACCGTATCCTGGGCCTGCCGATCTTTGTGGTCATCATGTTCTGCGTGTACTACATCGCCGTTTCTACCTTGGGCGGCACGGTGACCGACTTCACCAACGACCAGCTCTTCGGTACCGACGGTTGGTATGTGCTCGGCCAGGGTCGCGACGCCTACGACGCGGCCGTCGAGGCTGCGGGTGACAATGCCGACTCGGTCGACCCGGCACAGTACGGCCCCTATGTCCCGGGTATCACCACCGTGGTGCACGACGCCCTTGTGGCGGGCGGCACCGAGGACGGTGGCCTGGTCGATTCGCTGGTCTGCGACGGCATCGTCGGCGGCCTGGGCGCCATCTTCGGCTTCGTCCCGCAGATGTTCCTGCTGTTCGTCATGCTGTCCTTCCTGGAGGACTGCGGCTATATGGCCCGCGTCGCCTTTATCATGGACCGCGTGTTCCGCCGCTTTGGCCTGTCCGGTAAGTCTTTCATCCCCATGCTCGTGTCCTCGGGCTGCGGCGTCCCCGGCGTCATGGCCACCAAGACCATCGAGAACGAGAAGGACCGCCGCATGACGGTCATGACCACCACGTTTATTCCCTGTGGCGCCAAGCTGCCGATCATCGCCCTGCTCATGGGTTCCATCATCGGCGATTCTTCCACCACCGCCGCGTGGATCAGCCCGCTCTTCTACTTCCTGGGCGTCTTTGCCGTCATCGCCTCGGGCCTCATGCTCAAGAAGACCAAGCTCTTCGCCGGCCGTCCGACCCCGTTTGTCATGGAGCTCCCGGCTTATCACTTCCCGGCGATCCGCTCTTGGGCGCTGCACGTGTGGGAGCGCTGCTGGGCCTTTATCAAGAAGGCTGGCACGGTCATCTTCGCCTCTACCGTCGTGGTGTGGTTCCTCTCCAACTTTGGTAGCTACAACGGCTCCTTTGGCTTCCTGCCTGCGATGGACGGCATCCCCGAGGAGTTCATGGACTACTCCGTGCTCGCCATGCTGGGCAACCTGGTCGCTTGGATCTTCGCCCCGCTCGGCTTTAGCACCTGGCAGGCAACCGCGCTGACTGTCTCTGGCCTCGTCGCCAAGGAGAACGTTGTCGCCACCGCCGGCTCGCTGCTGTCCGTCGCCGACGCGGGCGAGACCGACCCGAGCCTGTGGACCGCGTTTGCCGGCATGTTCCCCACCATGGGCGCCTGCGTTGCCTTCGGCGCGTTCAACCTGCTGTGCGCTCCGTGCTTTGCCGCTATGGGTACCATCCGCAACCAGATGGATTCCGGCAAGTGGACCGCGATTGCCCTCGGCTACGAGTGCGCCTTCGCTTGGGTGATCGGCCTGTTCATCAACCAGTTCTATAACCTGCTTGTCCTTGGGCAGTTTGGCTTCTGGACGGTTGTGGCTATCGTGCTGCTGGTCGCGATGCTCTTCCAGATTTTCCGTCCTATGCCCAAGCACGCTTGGACCGACGAGGACGAGACCAACACTGCTTCCGCTGCAGTTTCCGCCTAAGTCCGAATAGGGATCAACCCCTTTCCACGAGCCCGGGTGTCTTAGTGACACTCGGGCTTTTTGACGCAATGGGGGGACAGATTGCTTTGCTCCAGAAGTAAGATGTGGCGTTTCCGCAGATAAAACCGACCAAAATAAACCTGTCCCTATTTGGTAGGTGGAGAATGGGGTAAAGTAAGTGATGGTTAACTAGAGGAGGCTTGCTATGGCACCTATCGATATTGTTGTACTGGCTGTTATCGGTATTGCGTTTGTCGCGGTATGCGTGCGCATCTACCGCAAGGGCACCTGCGCCGACTGCGCTCAGGGTGGCGTTTGCATGGGGCATTGCTCCAACAAAAAGACGTGCGCCGCACTTAAGGGCGTAGACAAAATCGCCGAAGACTTGGGTCGCGGTATCAAATAAGGTCCGGACATCCAAGCGCTCCGCGGGCATCCGTTCGCGGGGCGCTTTGTGCATTTGAGGGAGAGCACGGCGAGTCGAAGAGTATTTTTGGGGTATCGTTAACTGGACTATTAATTGGCAACTTATCTATAACGGAGTAACCGCATGAGCGCTCGCGTAACCATGAAGGACATAGCCGCCGAGCTTGGCGTTTCCATCAATACCGTGCACAAGGCTCTGACGGGAAAGGCCGGCGTGAGCGAATCCGTGCGCGCCAAGGTGAACGCTAAGGCCGAGGCCATGGGCTATCACCGCAACACAAGTGCCTCAAGCCTGCGCCGCAAGGATATCAATCTGGTGTTTTGCCTGCCCCGCGCATCGCGCGAGGGAGCATACTTTTTCCGTTACCTGTGGGAAGGCTGCAATCGCTTTGAACAGGAGGTCATCGACCGGGGCATTACGGTTGAGCGCGTTGAATTTGGCGTGGGCGGCTACGCTGATGCACTCGAGCAAATCGACGAGCGTCTGCAGGTGGGCGAGAAGATTGATGGCTTGCTCGCCTATGCGCCGGGCGACGATCGTGCGACTGAGCTTTTGGGGCAGATCGCCGAGGCGGGCGTGACGATTGAGCTTGTCGACGGCGACCGTCCGCATTTGAATCGTTTGGGTGCGAGCTTGGCCGATTATTCGACGGCAGGCAGCCTTATGGCCGAGCAGGCGGCAAACCTGGTCCATGCTTCTGGGGCCGACGCCCGCGTGCTCCTTTTGACAGGCGACCCATATACCGATTCGCACTATCTAACCGCCCGCGCCTTCCACAATTACCTTCGCGAGCACAATGTTCCCTGGCAGGTTGAGGATCTTGCAGGTGCCCATGCGCAAGTCAAACAACTCGAGCATGAGCTCGAAAAGCGCTTGAGTGCGCCGGACGCCCCTGAACTTATCTGTAGCGTTTTTGCCGTTGGTTCCGAAGTGGTTGCCGACGCGCTCGTCTCGACCGGCAAGGCCGGTCAGGTCATGGTGATCGGCAACGACCTGTTTCCCGAAAGTGCTCTGGCCTTGCGCCGCGGTATCTTTACCAATATTGTCTATAAGGACCCGACGAGCCTGGCGTATCGCGGCGCTAAGACGCTGGGCGATTATCTGCTGTGGGGAAGGACCCCGACGGTGCCCGTCCAGAAGGGCGCCGTCGAGATGGTATTTGCCAGCAATGTCGATCGCTACTGCGAACTTGCGGGTATTTAGCCGATTGAGCAGGTACCCCCTCTTGCGACGTGCATTTTTGGGAGTATTCAGCATTGGCATGCCCTGAATGAGGTGCAGAACGACTGTTTTAAGTGCCCCCGATGGCGTAATTTGCCATCGGGGGCACTTTTTATGCCGATCGGGCGCTATCTGCGTTCCAAATAGGACGCTGAGGATGGCGCACGGCGCGCTCCAATGCTGAATACTCCCAAAAATGTACGTCGGGACATGACCCACCTGAGCAAAAGCGCTCAAGTTCGGTGTTCGGGGACGCCAAACAGTCCGCAATACATGCAGGTCACATCTCCAGCAACCGTTGAACGGGCAAAACCTACCGTTCACCCCATGGTTGTTAGGTGAACGTTCACCTTTTGAGTCGTAATGGATTAGTATGGTGAACGTTCACCTAGAGGATGACGAGCGTATTGTGCGCCCGCTCCGCAAACAAAGGGGTTGTTTGATGAAAAACTTCATGGACGATCAGGATTTCCTGCTGAGCACCAAGACCGGCGAGGAGCTGTTCCACAACTTTGCCGAGGGCATGCCCATCGTCGACTATCACTGCCACATTTCTCCTAAGGAGATTTGGGAGGACAAGCGTTTCGAGAACATCACCGAGGTTTGGCTGGGCGGCGACCACTACAAGTGGCGCCTGATGCGCGCCAACGGCGTCGACGAGCGTTTTATCACTGGTGATGCCCCTGCTCGCGAGAAGTTTCAAAAGTGGGCCGAGACTCTGGGTCGCTGCGTCGGCAACCCCGTCTTTGAGTGGAGCCACCTGGAGCTTAAGCGCTACTTTGGCTACGAGGGCGTCCTCAACGGCAAGACTGCCCAGGAGGTTTGGGACCTTGCCAACGCCAAGCTCGCCGAGACCAGCTTCACCTGCCGCAACCTGATCAAGCAGTCCAACGTTCGCATGATCTGCACTACTGACGACCCCGCCGACAGCTTTGAGTGGCACAAGAAGATTGCCGCCGATGACAGCTTTGACGTCCAGGTCGTTCCCGCCATGCGCCCCGATGCCGCTCTGCGCATCGAGCGCGGCCAGGAGTTTGCCGACTACTGCAAGCATCTTTCCGAGGTTGCCGGCGTTGAGGTCGGCGACTTTGAGGGCATGAAGTCTGCCATCTCCAAGCGCTACGACGTTGCTCACGAGCTGGGCTGCCGCGCATCCGACCATGCACTCGATTACGTTATGTACGTCCCGGCTACCGCCGACGAGATCGAGGCCATCTTTGCCAAGGGCCTGGCTGCTGAGCCGCTCACCGAGGAAGAAGTCCTCAAGTACAAGACTGCCTTTATGCAGTTCGTTGCCGGTGAGTATGTCCGTCTGGGCTGGGCCATGCAGCTGCACTTTGGCTGCAAGCGCGACAACAACCGCGCCATGTTTGCCAAGCTCGGCCCCGATACCGGTTATGACTGCATCTCCAACTACACGCCGTCCGACCAGCTCGCCGATTTCCTCAACTCCATCCAGGAGACCTGCGGCTTGCCCAAGACCATCCTGTACAGCTTGAACCCCATCGACAACACCATGATCGATACCGTGATGGGCTGTTTCCAGGAGGCTCCGACCTCCGGTAAGATCCAGAACGGTTCCGCCTGGTGGTTCAACGACAACGAGGTCGGTATGCGCGAGCAGCTCACGGCTCTGGCTAACGAGGGCGTTCTGGGCAACTTTGTCGGCATGCTCACCGACTCCCGCTCCTTCCTGTCCTATCCGCGCCACGAGTATTTCCGTCGCGTGCTGTGTAGCGTGATCGGCGAGTGGGTTGAGCAGGGCAAGTATCCGGCCGACATGGAGCTGCTGGGCACCATCGTGCGCGATATCAGCTACAACAATTCCGTTCGCTACTTTGGCTTCGATCTGGACACCGCCGAGGCATAGATCTGTATGTGCTCCGATTGGTGAAATCGGTTGCAAAGGGGAGGGACCATATGGTAACAGGGCAACAGAAAAACGAGCAGATCGTGTCTGCTCAGGCGGATTCGAGATCGATGCAGAGCTCGCAGGATATCAAGCTGAGCTGGCGTGAGAAAATCTGCTATGGCTTTGGCGATTTGGGCAACGGATTCATGTTCGATCTTGGTCAAGCATATCTGACCAAGTTCTACACTGACATCTGTCTGATTTCGCCAGGCGTAGTGAGCCTGATTTTCGCCGTCACCAAGATTTTCGATGCGTTCATGGACCCGATTGCCGGTGCATTCGTCGACGGTAGAAAGAAGATTGGCAAGCACGGTCGGTTTCGTCCGGTTATGATGGTTTCGGCCGTGATCCTTGCCGTTCTAACCGTGGTGACCTTCACTGCGCCCGATATTCCCATGGCGGGTAAAATTGCCTATGCGCTGATAACTTACATGATCTGGGGCGTCGTATACAGCTTCACCAACGTGCCATACGGATCTCTGGCCACGGTAATGACGCGTGACGTCGATGACCGCGCGCACATGGCGTCAACGCGCCAGGCCGGTTCGCTTTGCGCACAGCTCATCACGGGCGTAGCGTTCATCCCATTGGTCCTGTTCTTTGCGGGTGGCGACACGCTCGACGGCAATCCGCACGGCTATACGATTGCAGCTGTCGTCATGGGACTGTGCGGCATCGCCGGATTCGCCATCTGCTTTTTGGGAACGCGCGAGCATATCCGTATCGATCGACAGGCCGAGGAGAAGGCTGCGGGAAAGGCCGGCAAGAAGTCGAGCGCATTCAGCACGTATTTCAAGGTCGTTTTCACCAACAAGAACCTGGGAGCAGTTATCCTGCTTACGCTGTTTACCATCTCGGCCATGAACACCAACAACACCATGATGGTGTATTTCTGCCAGTACAACCTGGGTAACATCGCGTTGCAGCCCATTGTCAACGGCATCATGATCGGAACGTCGGTTGTCGCCATTCTCGCCATCCCGACGCTCGTCAAGCATTTTGGCAAGAAGCGCACGTGCGTTGCCTGCTTTATCGTCGGTGCTGTGGCAAACGGCCTCAACTTCATCCTGCCGACCAATACCGTGACGTTCATCATCTTCGTCACCATCGGCTACGTCGCGCTTGCCATCCCCAACGGTATCACCTGGAACCTGGTTTCCGATGTTATCGATTACGGTGAATGGCACACGGGGATCCGCAAGGAGGGTACGACCTACGCCGCGTTCAACTTTTCTCGTAAGCTTGCGCAATCCCTTGCCGCGATCATTTCCGGCGGCATCCTTGCCCTTACCGGATATGTGGCAAATAAGCCCCAGACGGCTGCCACGCTGCTTGGCATCAAGGGCGCTCTGACGATTTATCCCGCCTGCGCCCTTCTGGTAGCAGCCTTGATTATCTTCGCTCTCTACGACATTACCGAGAAGAAGTTCAATTCCATTTCCAACGACCTGTCGAATGGTCGCTGGGAGCGCGGCAAGATCGGCGAGAGCACTATCGAGACGATCGATAAATAGTCCCGCTGTTTAAACAATCATGAATGCAACCCGGTGCGGCGATGCCGTACCGGGGCTTGAGTTGAGAGGAAAACCTCTATGAATAACATCAGCTACGAGACGCTCGAGAAGATCGGCTACGAGGGCTACGTGCTGCCCAAGGACGCCCCCGAGAAGGTCCTACAGTTTGGCGAGGGCAATTTCCTGCGCGCCTTCGTCGATCGTTTCTTCGATATGGGCAACGAGGCCACCGGTTGGAACGGCAAGGTCGTCATGGTGCAGCCCATCAGCGGCGCCTTCGATTTCGCCGATGGTATCAATGCCCAGGATGGCCTGTACACCGTACTGGTACGCGGCAAGGAGAACGGCGACACGGTTGACGATTCCCGCGTGATCAGCGCCTGCAGCCGTTGCCTCAATCCGTATCGCGAGGCTGACTACCGTGCCATGATGGAAGTCGCCGTTTCCGATGACCTGGAGATTATCGTCTCCAACACCACCGAGGCCGGTATCGCCTACGATCCGTCCTGCAAGGCCGACGACATGCCCCCCGCGAGCTTCCCTGCCAAGCTTGCCCAGGTGCTCCATGCCCGCTGGGCTGCCGGCAAGCCGGGCGTCATCGTGCTCGCCTGCGAGCTCATCGACCATAACGGCGAGGAGCTGCTGCGCATTATGAACCAGTACGTGAGCGACTGGGGCTGGGAGGACGAGTTTTCGCAGTGGATGGCCAACGACTGCACCGTCTGCACCACGCTCGTCGACACCATCGTTCCGGGTCGCATCCGCGATCCCAAGGAGGCCGCTGCCGTGGCCGAGCGCTTGGGCTATGAGGATCCGTTCTTGGCCGTGCGCGAGCCCTTCCAGATGTGGGGCATCCAGGGTGACGAGTCGCTCAAGGAGCGTCTGCCCTTCGTGAAGGCCGGTCTGCCGGGTGTCTTTGTGACCCCCGACGTCACCCCGTACAAGAAGCGCAAGGTCCGCATCCTCAACGGCGCCCACACCGCCTTTGTTCCGGGTTCCTGGGTTGCCGGCTTTGATATCGTGCGCGACTGCATGCACGACGAGACTGTTCGTGGCTTCATGAACACCATGCTCTACGACGAGGTCATCCCAACGCTTGCCGCCGACCTGGATGTCGAGGACTGCAAGGCCTTTGCTGCCGCTGTTGAGAACCGCTTCGACAACCCGTTTATCGACCACGCGCTGCTCTCCATCTGCCTCAACTCCACGGCTAAGTGGCGTGCCCGCGACCTGCCCACGCTCAAGGATTACGTTGCCGAGACCGGCAACCTGCCCAAGTGCCTGGCGACGAGCCTGGCCACGCTCATCTCCTTCTACACGCAGGAGCTCGTGTCCCGCGAGGGCGACGGTCTGCACCTGCGTCGCTCCGACGGCACCGAGTACACCGCTCAGGACGACGCCTTCGTGCTCGACTTCTACGCCGCCCGCGCCGGCGCCGACGACGCCGAGCTGGTGCACGATGTGCTCACCAACGAGCAAATGTGGGGCGAGGATCTTACGCAGATCGCCGGCCTGGAGGAGTTTGTCGTCAACGCTCTCGCCGTCGTGCGCTCCGAGGGCGTCAAGCAGGCGTTCGCGAACGCTCAGGCCTAAATCCTTCTGTACGCCCGTCGGGTAACTGGCGGGCGTCACTCGACTTCTGCTCAACCTGTAGGGTTAGGACTCTTTGTAATGAACACTATCCAGATCAATCCGGCCGACAACGTCATCGTTGCGCTGTCGCCGCTCGCCAAGGGTGCTGCCGTCGAGGTTCCCGGCGTGGGCGAGGTCGTTGCCGCGGAGGATATCCCGCAGGGCCACAAGATGGCCGTGCGCGCCATTGCAGCCGGTGAGGATGTCGTCAAGTACGGTCTTCCCATCGGTCACGTGACGAAGGACATTCAGCCCGGCCAGTGGCTGCACACGCACAACGTGAAGACCAACCTCTCGGGTGAGATCGAGTACGCCTACAATCCGATACATCCGGTCGTTGAACCGGTCGAGGCCGAGACTTTTATGGGCTTCCGCCGTGCCGACGGTCGTGCCGCCACGCGCAATGAGCTGTGGATCATTCCCACCGTCGGTTGCGTCAACGAAGTCGCTCGTGCCATGTGCGAGCAGGCTCAGGACCTGGTCGAGGGCTCGTTGGAGGGCGTTTATTACTTCCCACATCCGTTCGGTTGCTCACAGACCGGCGCCGACCATGCCCAGACCCGTCGTCTGCTGGTGGCACTGTCGCGTCACGCAAACGCTGTGGGCGTGCTGTTCTTGTCGCTCGGTTGCGAGAACTGCACGCATCAGCAGGTGCTCGACGAGCTCGGTGACTTCGATCACGAGCGCGTTCGTTTTCTCACCTGCCAGGATGTAGCCGACGAGCAGATCGAGGGCCACAAGATTCTGTCCGAGCTGGCTGACTTGGCCAAGCAGGCCAAGCGTGAGCCCATTCCGGCCTCCGAGCTGGTTATTGGTCTTAAGTGCGGCGGCTCTGACGGTCTTTCGGGCATTACAGCCAACCCCACGATCGGTCGCGTGAGCGATATGGTCGTCGCCCGCGGCGGCACGTCGGTGCTTACCGAGGTGCCCGAGATGTTTGGCGCCGAGAGTATCCTGCTCGATCGTTGCGAGAACGAGCAGGTCTTTAGCGCCGCCTCCGACATGCTCAACGGTTTTAAGGATTACTTTATCAGCCACGGTGAGGTGGTCTACGAGAACCCGAGTCCCGGTAACAAGGACGGTGGCATCACCACGCTTGAGGACAAGAGTTGCGGCTGCGTGCAAAAGGGTGGATCTGCCCCCATCGTCGACGTGCTGCCGTATGCCGGTCAGGTCACCAAGCATGGCCTGAACATGCTGTGCGGCCCGGGCAACGACATGGTGTCCACCACGGCGTTGACGGCAGCCGGCTGCCACGTGATTCTGTTCTCGACCGGCCGCGGCACGCCGTTTGGCGCGCCGGCGCCTACGCTCAAGGTGTTCACCAATCAGCGCCTGTGCGACCACAAGGCCAACTGGATGGACTTTAATGCCGGCGTGATTGCCACAGGTGAGCGCACACTCGACGAGGCTGCCCGCGACCTGTACCAGCTGGTGTTGGAGACGGCGAGCGGTAAGCTAACGAGCGCCGAGCGCCGCGGCTGCCACGAGATCAGCATCTGGAAAGACGGCGTCTGCCTGTAGAGAGACTCGCCATTCGTAGGGGTGGCGGATCTTTGGGTCTCGATGACGGGGCTGCATGGTGGTTCTGTGCGAGGAAAGGGCTGCTGCTGCGCGTTTGTGAGATGCTTTTCGGTGCCCTTTTCCGCACTGTTGACGTATCTATGGTTATAAATTCGGGCAAATTGGTTTAAGAAGCCGATTTCGTCCAGGTCGATAGAGGGGAATTGCGTGGCTATCCACATCGTTGAGGAAGCAAATCGCTGTCTGGGCTGCAAAAAGGCGTTCTGTCAAATAAAGGGCTGTCCGGTGCAGACGCCCATTCCGCAGGTTATCGACCTCTTTAAGCAGCGCCGTCTGCAAGAGGCGGGCGAGCTGCTGTTCCAGAATAACCCGATGAGTGCGGTCTGCTCCATGGTGTGCAACCATTCGGGCCAGTGCGAGGGCGCGTGCATCCAGGGCCGAAAGGGCGCGCCCGTGCATTTTTCGAGCATCGAGAACTATATCTCTACGGCGTATTTGGACCGCAAAGAGTGGAAACCCGTGCCGTCGTGCGGCAAACAGGTCGCCGTGGTCGGCTCCGGCCCTGCCGGCATGACCGTGGCCATTAAGATGGCGCAGCTGGGTTGCGCCGTCACCGTTTTTGAGCAGCGGCCCGAGATCGGCGGCGTGCTGGAGTACGGTATCCCCGAGTTCCGTCTGCCGCGCTCGCTCGTGCAAAAGTACCGCCACGTGATGTGCTCGCTCGGCGTGCGCGTTCGCCCCTCGACCACCATCGGCGGTGCGCTCCACATTGACGACCTGCTGCGCGACGGCTACGATGCAGTCTTTGTTGGTACCGGTACCTGGCGCGCTCGCAAGCTTGGTATTCCCGGCGAGTCGCGCGGCAACGTGCTGTTTGGTATCGACTACCTCGTTGACCCCACGAGCGTGGCGATCGGCGAAAACGTGGCCGTAATCGGTGCCGGCAACGTAGCCATGGATGTGGCCCGTACGGCGCTTCGCTCGGGTGCCCGCAAGGTTACCGTGTACGCCCGGTCGCGCCACATCTCTGCCATCGATGACGAGGTGGAGTTGACCGAGCTTGACGGTGCCGAGATTGTGCGCGGCAAGGCGATCTGCGCCATCGATGATAACGGTCCGGTGTTCGAGACGGCTATCTTTGACGAGGACAACAACGTGGTGGGCTACGAGGAAGAGCTCGACCACGTGTCCGCCGACACGGTTGTGATTGCGGCGTCTCAGGTGCCCAAGGACAAACTCGTGCTTACAACGGGCGGTCTGGAGACCGACCATCGCGGCCTGCTTTCGGTCGACGAGCGCGGCATGACCACCGTGCCTGGCGTCTTTGCCGCCGGCGACGTGGTCAACGGCCCGCTCACGGTCGTCCATGCCGCGGCCGGCGCCAAACTCGCCGTCGAAGGTATGATTGCCCACCTGGGCCTCTAACTCCATCTCGCCCATCAGTTGCGGTGAAATACGGACTGTTTTGACTGTCAAAAGCCTCATCTACTCCGTATTCCACCGCAACTTTTTGTGGGGTGGGCTAGAGACGCTGCATGCGGTACCCGACACCCATGTGCGTCTGAATCATCTTGGGGTGAGAGGGGTCTGCCTCGATCTTCTTGCGCAGGGTGCGCATGAACACGCGCAGGCTCGCCAGATCGCTGTCCCAGCTCGTGCCCCATATCTCGCGGGTGATGAAGGTGTGGGTGAGCACCTTGTCGACGTTTTTCGCCAGAAGGACGAGCAATTTGTACTCGGTTGGGGTGAGCGAGAGCTCGCGTCCGTCTTTCGTCGCGTATCCTGCGGCGTAGTCGATATGCAGCGGACCGTTGTCGAACGTGCTCGCTTCTGTCGACTCGCTCGACGCCATCGAGGAGCGCCTCAAATTCGCACGGACGCGCGCGAGCAACTCATCCACAGAAAAGGGCTTGGTGAGGTAGTCGTCTGCCCCCGCGTCAAGTGCTGCAATCTTGTCGGAATCTTCGGTGCGCGCCGAAATGACGATAATGGGGACTGCCGACCAGCTTCGGATCTTCGTGATGACCTCGATACCGTCAATGTCGGGAAGGCCGAGGTCGAGCATGATGAGGCTGGGGCCGTGCGACACCGCATCCATGATGGCGGCTTGGCCGTTGCAAACCTTGCTCACGACATAGCCGTGGAGGTCAAGCGCGGTCGAAACGAGGTTTTGAACGGTCGGGTCATCTTCGACCAGGAGGATGCGTGGCTTAGCGGCATTATTCATGAATCTCAATCTCCTCGGCGGGCAGGGTAAAACGGAAGACAGCCCCATGGGGGTGGTTGTCGCGAACTTCGATGACGCCGCCATGCGCCTCCACGATGGAGCGGCAGAGCGACAGGCCAAGGCCGATGCTTCGACGCGAATCCACGGGCCGCGTATTGCTTGAGGTGAAGAAGCGCTCAAAGATATGAGGCTTGTCGCAGTCTGCCACACCCGGCCCATCGTCTGCGACGTCCACCACGACGAACGCGCCCTCGCGACGTGCACTGATGGTGACAGTCGAGTCCTCGGGCGTGTATTTGAAGGCGTTCATGATGAGATTCGTAAGCACCTGCATGATGAGATGGACGTCGATGCGTACCAGCAGGATGTCGTCAGTGTGCTCGATGGTGACGGCACGTCCATGCGATGCTTGGGCGACATGGCTGAGGGCGGCCTCGATGACCTCGTCGATGAGCTCGGATGTTAAGTTGAGGCGAATGGTGCCGTCCTCGACGCGTGTGATGGCGAGGAGGTTCTCCACGGTATCGATAAGCCAGAGGGAGTCGTCGTAGATGGCATCGGCAAGATCGCAGCGTTGTTCGAGGCTGAGCTTCTCGTCGCTCTTCCGAAGGATTGCCGCAGATCCGGATATAGCCGTGAGGGGTGTCCTCAAATCGTGGCCGATGGAGCGCAAAAGGTTGGCGCGCAGCTGCTCGTTTTTCGCCAAGACCGCGGCCTCTTCGCGCTCTTGCGCCGCCCGGTCGCTTTCGAGCGCCAAGGCGCATTCACCTACGATAGATAGGACGATCGAATGCTCGAAGGCTTCGATCTCGCGCCCCTCCAGGGCGATGCCGATGACACCGAATACCTTGTCGCCGGTGCGAACCGCGAGGTAGAGACAGCGCGCCTCAGGCAGGGTCCGCGTGCTTGCGCCCGCGCGCTTGTTGTTGGTGTAGGTCCAGGTTGCAACGGCGCGCTCGTAGTCGGTGAGCAGCGACGCGGATCGGTTTTCGGTGCCAGCGGACTCATAGAGCGCCTTGCCGAGCGTGCCGTGTTCGGCGGGGTAGAAGACCACGTCGAGTTTTAGCAGTTTGACGAGTTGGTTCATGGCGACGCGGGCGCACTCCTCCGCGCTATGGGCTTGCTGCAAGAGCTGGTTCGTTTCGAGGAGTACGCGCGTTTTGAATGCGTTCTCGGCGGATGTACGGGCGTTGTCGGCGATGCGCGCAGTTAACTCGCCGGCGACCATAGCGGTGGCGAACATGATGCCGAACGTGACCAGATAGCTTCGGTCGTAGCTGGCGAGCGAAAACAGAGGCGTGACAAAGCAGAAGTTGTAAAGCACTACAGAGAGCACGCTCGATACGATCGTGCAGATACGCCCCGTCGTGGTGACGGCGGTCAGCAGGGCCGTGAAGATATAGAGGGATATGATGCTGGAATCGGCAAATCCCAGATGGCGGAAAGCCGTGCCGATCGCCGTGGCGGCAAGAGAGAGGGCCAGCGTGCGAAGCACGTTTCGGCTGCTGGGCGGCTGCAGGGCGAGCGCATGGCGGCGTCCTTTGGGTCGGGAGGGCGGAGTCGACTGTTCTGGAATGATGTAAATGTCGAGGTTCGGGGCGAATGTTATGAGCTGCTCTACGAGAGATTTGCGGCCGAAGAGGGCCTGACGGACGCTGCTGCGCTCGCCCGTGCGCCCCATGACGATCTTCGAAATACCCGACAGGCGCGCGAACTCGGAGATCTGAAACGCGATGTCGTCGCCATAGACGGTTTCCATATGTGCTCCGAGCTGCTCGGCTAGGGCGATATTGGCTGCAAGCTTGGCGCGCTCATCATCGCTCATGGCTTGCGTGCGCGGGCTCTCTACGAACAGGGCGACGAGCTCGCTGCGAAACGCTTTCGCCATGCGTGCGGCGGCACGGACGATGCGGGGATTGGTCGGCGCCGGGGAGACACAGACTAAGATACGCTCCCTGGTGTAGTAGTCACGGTTTCCCAGCACGCGTGCGGCGTCTGTGAGGTGACCGGTGCGATCGGCGCAGCGGCGCAGCGCGATTTCTCGGAGTGCGGTGAGGTTCTCGACGGTAAAAAAATGCTGTTGTGCTCGGTCGGCTTGTGCGGGACGGTAGACGAGGCCGGCGCGAAGGCGCTCAAGTAGGTCTTCGGGCTCTATGTCGACGAGCTCGACCTGGTCGGCATCATCGAAGATACGGTCGGGGATTCGTTCGCTCACGACAACGCCGGTGATGGATGCAACCATGTCGTTTAGGCTCTCGATATGCTGAACGTTCACGGTCGTATAGACGTCGATGCCCGCATGTAGAAGTTCCTCGACGTCTTGATAGCGTTTGTCGTGGCGAGACCCCGGCGCATTCGTATGGGCGAGCTCGTCGACAAGGATGAGCTGAGGGGCGCGTTCGATAGCCGCATCTAGATCGAACTCGCTGAGCGCAATGCCGTTGTGCTCGATGAGTTTACAGGGCACGTTCTCAAGCCCTTGTGCAAGATGGGCAGTTGCCGGACGTTCGTGCGGCTCGATGTATCCCGCGACGACGTCGACACCTCGCCGCTTGGCGGCGTGGGCGGCTTGAAGCATCGCATAGGTTTTGCCTGTGCCAGCAGCGTAGCCAAAGAAAACTTTGAGGTGTCCCCGGCTGGTTCGAGTGTCATCGGCGACCTCGTCTTTCTCAATTGCCTTGAGGATGAGGTCTGGATTGACGCGAGTGTCCGATGCGTCGCGCTGCATAGCGTAGCCTTTCTGAAGCGTTGTCCATGCGTGCATACGCGGTGAGGACGCCACTGTATGCTCGCGAGGTCGAGTATAGGCGCACTGCAGCTGCAATAGTGCTTTCTACCTGCATCTTTACGGCATCTTAAGGACGTGAGCCCCGGCCCTCACGCCTCTTTAATCCCTAGAAGCGTTTACTGTCCCCAGACGCTTGCGAGGGCAGGCGTCCGAGACATCGGACCGCGTGTGAAAGGGGCGGTAAATGGACATCCTCATTCCCATCATCGGAGTCGTCTGCATTGGACTTCTTATCTATTACATCTACATTCTGATGAGGAGTGATTCGTAAACTATGGACGCTGCGATTCAGTACATCTTGTACTTTGCCGTACTCGTCGTCCTGGCCGTTCCGCTCGGTCGGTTCATGGCCCATATCATGGATGGTGAGCATACGTTCCTGTCGCCTGTGATTGCTCCTGTGGAGCGTGGCGTCTATCGTCTGCTTCGCATCGACGCGGCAGAACAGATGGGGTGTAGGCGCTATCTGGCGAGCGTGCTGGTCTTTTCGGGGATCGGCCTCGTGACTCTTGTGGCACTCCAGGCGCTTCAGTCCTTCTTGCCAGGCAATCCCCAGCACCTGCCGGGTGTGTCATGGGACCTGTCGTTCAATACGGCTGCTTCCTTCATAACCAACACCAACTGGCAGTCCTACTCCGGTGAGACCACCCTGTCCTACCTTGTGCAGTTCATGGGTCTCACTGTGCAGAACTTCGTTTCCGCTGGCACCGGTATCGCGGTCATGTTCGCGCTGATCCGCGGCTTCCGTCAGGTCAAGGAGCAGGGTCTGGGTTCCTTCTGGGTCGACCTCACCCGCACCGTCCTGTATGTGCTCATCCCGCTGAACCTCGTGTTCGGCATCTGCCTGGCTGCCGGTGGCGTCATCTCCAACTTCCAGCCGGCTCAGAAGGCTGAGCTCGTAGAACCCGTCGCTGTTCAGCCTAATGCAGACGGCGGCTGGAGCGTCATCGACGGCGCCCAGATTGAGGGCGACACGGTCAAGGTCGACGGCAAGGTTGTCGAGGGCGCGCGCGTGGTCACCGAGCAGTTCCTGCCCCAGGGTCCCGCGGCTCCTCAGGTCGCCATCAAGCAGTCCGGCACCAACGGCGGCGGCTTCTTCGGCGTGAACTCCGCCCATCCGTATGAGAACCCCAGTGCCTTTACCAACATCATCGAGATGACCAGCCTGCTGCTGATCCCGGCCGCCTGTTGCTTCGCCTTCGGTATCGGCGTCAAGAACACCAAGCAGGGCAAGGCCATCTTTGCCGCCATGTTCATCCTGCTGGTGATCTTCACCGGCATCATCGCCGTCAACGAGCATGCGGGCACCCCGCAGCTGGCCGATGGCGGAGCGGTCAATATCGAGATGACCGACGGCCAGGCCGGCGGCAACATGGAGGGCAAGGAGAGCCGTTTCGGTATCGCCTCCTCTTCTACCTGGTCCGCTTTCACGACGGCTGCTTCCAACGGCTCGGTTAACTCCATGCACGACTCCTACACCCCGCTGGGCGGTTTTGTCCAGATGCTCCAGATTGCTCTGGGCGAGGTCGTCTTCGGCGGCGTGGGCTGCGGCCTGTACGGCATGATCGGCTTCGCCATCCTCACAGTGTTCATCGCCGGCCTCATGGTCGGACGCACGCCTGAGTTCCTGGGCAAGAAGATCGAGCCGGGCGAGATGCGCTGGGCAGTTGTCCTGTGCTTGGCAACTCCGTTTGCCATTCTGGTATGCTCGGCCATCGCCTGCATGGTGCCCGGTCTTGCCGACCAGCTCAACAATGGTGGCGCGCACGGCTTCTCCGAGGCGCTGTATGCCTTCACCTCATGCGGCGGCAACAACGGCTCGGCGTTTGCAGGCATGAACTGCAACATTCCCTGGATCAACGTCATGCTCGGCCTCGAGATGCTGTTCGCCCGCTTCATGCCCATCATCGGTACGCTGGCTATCGCCGGCTCGCTGGCCAAGAAGGGCAAGGTCGCCGAGAGCGCCGGTACCCTGTCTACCACCAACGGCATGTTCGTATTCCTGCTCGTGTTCATCGTTCTGCTGATCGGTGCCCTGAGCTTCTTCCCGGCCCTGGCGCTTGGCCCCGTTGCCGAGTTCTTCCAGATGATTGCGTAAAGGAGGGCGCAGATTTATGACTATGCAAAAAGACATGATGGGCCGCGCGGTCCGCGACTCGTTTGCCAAGCTGGATCCTCGCGTCCAGATTCAAAACCCGGTCATGTTCCTGGTGTGGCTTTCCGCCGTCATGACCTCCGTCCTGGCCGTCGCTTCCATTTTCGGTGTGCAGGACGCGGGTGTGCCCACCTACTATGTGGTCGCCATCGCGGTCATCCTGTGGCTTACCGACCTGTTCTCGAACTTCGCCGAGGCGCTTGCCGAGGGCCGCGGTAAGGCCCAGGCCGATTCCCTGCGTGCGGCCAAGAAGGATGTCGAGGCCCATCGCATCGAGTCCGTTGAGGACAAGGAGCACTTCACCGTCGTTCCCGGCACCGAGCTCACGCGCGGCGACCTGGTGATCGTACGCGCCGGCGAGCAGATTCCCGGCGACGGCGACGTCATCGAGGGCGCTGCTTCCGTTGACGAGTCCGCCATCACCGGCGAGTCCGCCCCCGTGGTCCGCGAGGCCGGCGGCGACCGCTCTGCCGTTACCGGCGGTACCACGGTGCTGTCCGACTGGATCATCGTCAAGATCTCCAGTGAGCCCGGCCAGAGCTTCCTGGACAAGATGATCGCGATGGTCGAGGGTGCCGCGCGCAAGAAGACCCCTAACGAGATCGCTCTGGAGATCTTCCTGGTGGCCCTCTCCATCGTCTTTATCCTGGTCACGCTGGCCCTGTATTGTTACTCCTGCTTCTCGGTCGGTCTTAACGACATGGCCAACCCCACGGCCGTGACCACGCTCGTGGCGCTGCTCGTGTGCCTGGCTCCCACTACCATCGGCGCCCTTCTGTCCGCCATCGGCATCGCCGGCATGAGCCGTCTGAACGAGGCCAACGTGCTGGCCATGTCCGGCCGCGCCATCGAGGCCGCCGGCGACGTCGACATCCTCATGCTCGACAAGACCGGCACCATCACCCTGGGTAACCGCCAAGCCGCCGAGTTCATCCCGGTCGACGGCGTCGATCCCGCGGAGCTGGCCGATGCCGCCCAGCTTTCCTCGCTGGCCGACGAGACCTCCGAGGGCCGCTCCATCGTCGTCCTCGCCAAGGAGCAGTTCGGTCTGCGCGGCCGCACACTCGAGGATAAGGGTATGGAGTTTATCCCGTTCACCGCGGCAACGCGTATGTCCGGTGTGAACTACGAGGGCAATGAGATCCGCAAAGGCGCTGCCGATTCCGTGCGCACCTATGTGGAGGCAGCCGGCGGCGTGTTCTCAAAGGAGTGCGACGAGGCCGTCGAACGCATCGCCAAGGCCGGCGGCACCCCGCTGGTCGTGACCAAGAACTGCCGCGTGCTGGGCGTTGTGTACCTCAAGGACATCATCAAGTCCGGCGTTAAGGAGAAGTTCGCCGACCTGCGCAAGATGGGCATCAAGACCATCATGGTGACGGGCGACAACCCGCTCACCGCCGCGGCAATCGCCGCCGAGGCCGGCGTTGACGACTTTCTGGCCGAGGCCACCCCTGAAGGCAAGCTCGAGAAGATTCGCGAGTTCCAGCGTGAGGGGCACCTGGTCGCCATGACCGGCGACGGCACCAACGACGCGCCCGCTCTGGCCCAGGCCGACGTCGCCGTGGCCATGAACACGGGCACCCAGGCTGCCAAGGAGGCCGGCAACATGGTCGACCTCGACTCCAGCCCCACCAAGCTCATCGAGGTCGTGCGTATCGGCAAGCAGCTGCTCATGACCCGCGGTTCGCTCACGACCTTCTCGGTGGCCAACGACATGGCGAAGTACTTCGCTATCATCCCGGCCCTGTTCTCGCCGATCTACCCCGGGTTGGACGCCCTCAACATCCTCGGTCTGGCAAGCCCGCTGTCCGCGGTTCTTTCGGCCATCATCTATAACGCGCTCGTTATCGTCGCGCTGATCCCGGCCGCGCTGAAGGGCGTTAAGTACCGCGAGGTCCCGTCCGGACAGCTGCTGACCCACAACCTGCTCGTGTGGGGTCTGGGCGGCATCGTTGCCCCGTTCGTATTCATCAAGCTCATCGACATGCTGCTCGCGTTCTGCGGCATTATGTAAGTGGAGGTTTGTATGTTCAAAGGTGTTGCATCGCGCGCACTGGGCGTGTTCGCGCTGTTTACCGTTGTCTGCGGCCTGGGCTATACGCTTGTCGTGACCGGCATTGCCCAGGTTGCGTTCCCGTATCAGGCGAACGGTTCGCTCATTACGGTCGACGGCAAGGTTGTGGGTTCCGAGCTCATCGGCCAGAACTTCGAGGATGAGGACCACATGTGGGGCCGCATCCAGAACGTGTCAATTTTCGAAGGCGAAGATGGCGAGCTCATGGCGTATGGTGCTCCATCCAACCTGTCCCCGGCGAGTGAGGAGTATCGGCAGCTTGTGGATGCGCGCGTGAAGAAGATCCGCGCCGCCAACCCCGATGCCGATATGGACGCTGTGCCCGTCGACCTGGTGACGTGTTCCGGCTCAGGGCTCGACCCCGAGATCTCTCCCGATGCCGCCGAGTACCAGGTCCCGCGCCTTGCCAAGGCCACGGGCAAAAGTGAGGACGAGGTGCGCGACATCATTGCCGCGTGCACCAAGGGCCGTTTCCTCGGCGTGTTCGGCGAGCCCACGGTCAACGTGCTCAAGGTGAACCTTATGCTGGACGGCGCGCTGTAGGTGAGGGAGTGGCGGATGAGGGCATGACTGACTATCTGAGCCCTCAAGTCCACCCCGCCCATCAGTTGCGGTGAAATACGGACTGTTTTGGCTGGCAAAAGTCTCATCTACTCCGTATTCCACCGCAACTTTTGTGGGAATCGGATTAAAGGCGGGGGAGTGCGAGCGGGTACGGACGCGGCGGTTGCTGATACGATAGGTACGTTAGCAACTGCCGCCGAGCGGCTCAAACGAAAGGAAGCCTGTATGGAGTCCTCTGCCTACCCGATGCTCTTTAGCCCGATCAAGGTCGGTACAACCGAGGTCAAGAACCGCGTCTTTATGCCGCCGGTGTCCACCAACCTGGCCGATCATGGCTATGTGACCGACGACTTGGTCGATCATTACCGTGCCCGCGCCAAGGGCGGCGTGGGCCTCATCATTACCGAGGTCGTGACGGTCGAGCCTACCTATACCTATCTGCCGGGTGACATGTGCTGCTACGACGACACGTTTATCCCCGGCTGGGAAAAGCTCGCCGCAGCCGTCCACGAGTACGGCTGCAAGATCATGCCGCAGCTCTTCCACCCCGCCTACATGGCCTTTAACATTCCGGGCACGCCGCGCCTGATCGCCCCGTCCTTTGTGGGCCCGTCTTACGCCCGCGAGGCACCGCGCCCCATCACGGTCGACGAGATTCACGAGCTCACGCATCAGTTTGGCGACGCTGCCGTGCGTATGCAGAAGGCTGGCGTCGATGGCGTTGAAGTCCATGCGGCACACGCCCACGGCATGCTCGGCGGCTTTTTGACTCCGCTCTACAACAAGCGTACCGACGAGTACGGCGGCTCGCTCGACGCCCGCATGCGCTTCTTACTCGAGGTCATCGCCGAGATTCGCGAGCGCTGCGGCAAGGACTTTATCATCGACGTCCGCATCTCGGGCGATGAGTACACCGATGGCGGCCTGACCCTCAACGACATGATCTACGTCTCGCGTCGCCTGGAGAAGGCCGGTGTCGACATGATTCATGTGTCGGGCGGTACTACCATCAAGCGCGGCTCCGCGATTCCCGCTGCCGGTACCCAGCAGGCCTCACACGCCGCCTGCTCGCGCGAGATTAAAAAGCACGTCAACATTCCCGTCGCCACCGTCGGCCGCATCAACGAGGCCTGGATCGCCGAGGAGCTGATCGAGGACGGCGCTGCCGACATCTGCATGATGGGCCGCGCCAATCTGTGCGATGCCGAGTTCTGCAACAAGGCCGCTGCCGGCAACGCCGACGACATCCGCCCCTGCATTGGCTGTCTGCGCTGCCTGAACGGCATTATGTTTGGCAAGCGCATCTCCTGCACCGTCAACCCCGATGTTGAGCGCGACGAGGCCGGCTACGAGCCTGCCGCCGAGGCCAAGAACGTACTGGTTGTGGGTGCCGGTCCCGCGGGTATGGAGGCGGCGTTCATTGCCGCTAAGCGCGGTCACAACGTGGTGCTCGTGGATAAGCAGGACGAGCCGGGCGGCGAGATGCGTATCGCAGCCGTTCCGCCGGCAAAGCAGGAGCTCACCCGCGTGATCAAGTACCAGTATCGCCGTCTTGCTGAGGCTGGCGTGAAGTGCGTCTTTGGTACCGAGCTTACTGCCGAGGACATTCAGCGTGACTACGCCGGCTACGAGGTTGTCCTGGCTTATGGCGCCGAGCCCATCGCTCCGGCCTTCATGCAGGGCTTTAAGCAGGTTATGACAGCTGACGACCTGCTGGGCGGCAAGGCTTTCCCGGGCAAGAAGATCGTCATCGTCGGCGGCGGCACCGTCGGCTGCGAGACGGCCGATTACCTGGCCCCGCTGGTCAATGACCTGTCGCCGGCCAATCGCGATGTCACCGTCATCGAGATGACCAAGACACTCGCTGCCAACGAGGGCGGCGCCGGCCGCGCGGTGCTCATCACGCGCATGCTCTCCAAGGGCGTTCACGTGCTGACCGAGGCCAAGGTGACCGAGATCACCGAGGACACCATCAGCTACGAGAAGGACGGTGAGGTCCACACCATCACCGGTGCCGATACACTGGTGCTTGCCATGGGCTATCGTCCCAACACCAAGCTTGCCGACGACCTTGCCGCTGCCGGCGTTACCACCCACGTGCTGGGTGACGCCAACAAGTGCGGCAACATCCGCGACGCCATCGGCGATGGCTACAAGGTTGCCTGCGAGCTCTAGTCAACCCCTTTGCACCAATCGGTTGCAAAAAGC
>CALGZX010000032.1 GCA_937934165.1 uncultured Collinsella sp. | reverse complement strand
TTTTAAACCCATGCCGGTTTACGGGGCCGGGCCGGGAACCCCCGAGCATGCCGTAATCGATAAATCAAAACCGCAGGTAGACGACTTGCGCATTCAGCGAAATGCAGGGCATGGACGGCCGGTCCGGGTCCAGCCCCGTAATCCGGCATGGTTTTGAAATGATACTAATTCACTAGCAGGAAAACTAGGTCGTTCTAGCGCCTTGTCGCCGGCTAATTTCCGAGTTCCAACCAGTTGCACAGAACATTTGCTCGTAGTCGCGTCTCGGCGCGCTTCATTGCCTCGGATTTGGCTTTATATCGAATCCCCAAACGACTGCAGACGCTTTTGACTATGGCGTCTAGCTGTTTTTTGTCGTTAAGCATATCGTGGGTTACCAGGAACACATCGAAATCCATGCTCTGGAGCGCAGTCATGCGCTCCGCATCTTGGTCAAGTACCGCGCCTGACCCATGGATGACCTCACCTTGGATTTCGATAATTGCTGCCTTCATTAGGATTGGGTTTACAATCACGATGTCACCGTAGCAAACCTTTTGACCTGCGATGCTTTGGGCTTCCTCGGATAGAGGGGTTAAATCGTTGAGGTATACGTATCTGAATCCTGAACCACCTAGACTTCGAGAACGACTTAGAAGCAGGACCCCCGCGACCTCGAGTGGAGATGCAGCAATGCCGATAACCTGCTGAGCGGCATCATAAAACTGCTTTCCCCACATTTGACTTTTGACCTTTTCGGCGAATCGATGCAAGTCGCTCAGTTCGATGAGTGGCTTTCTCATCCAAAGCGAAGTACCTTTGAGTTTCGTAACCTCTCTTCCATCCTCGTGATTGTTCGTTTGGCCTTCATTTGCTGGGACCTTTACGGTTGTGCGGGCATAAACTCGTTTCCAAGGAATCTCGTCTTCGCCTTCTCCAAGTTCGAACAGATTCTGCGTGCTGGAATTGCGATTCTCCTTTAACGCGATTTTTAACTGCATTTCGACAGCGGGGGTCGGCTCGAAAACAGAAAACCAGCCGCAAAGTTCGTACATAGCCAGTACGAGATCTATTTGGGACACAAAGCGTGTCATAGTAAATAACGTGTTAAGCGGATTGGTGACGCTAAAGCCTAAATGAGTGTCGGTTGTTGTGCCGGTATCCGAAGCCCCTTCCCAGCGAATAGTGGAGCGCAATCCCGAGTGGTGATTACAACAACCTGGCGAAGCAACAGCGATAATCGGGGTCTTGAGGACATCGGTTACGAAAGGGGCTTGGGATAGGGCCCGCCAGCCGTCATCGGAGCTGGGTAGGCGCGGGTAGAGGTCATGCACCTGCGGTGGGCAGCGCCAGTAGCGGAATGCGGTGTTTGCGCAGACGATTTCGTCCATGTGGCCTCCCCTGGTTTCGACCGTAGGCCGTGCGGATTGCGGGCATGGCCGATTATCTACCGGGGCATCATGCGGGTAAGTACGGGAAGCAAACCAAATGCTGACAAAAGCATGCCGAGTTCCGCCGAAAAACCGTCGTGTGATAGAAAACCGCTGGAAGGAGCTTTGGGCATGTGGTCCCTGTCTCCACATTTGCGCGCGGATCACATGGGGAATTCAATGAAAATACGCATGCGTTTTATACAAAACATGCAATGGCGTCAGCAAAAAGGGTGCGAAAAAAATGACGCCTTATACGACTACGATTCGTTTTGGAATCACCCTTGGTGTCAAAAAGAAAAAGGTCAGAGGCTTAACACCTCTGACCTGCGCTTTTGATGGTGGGCGATACAAGATTCGAACTTGTGACCCCATCCGTGTGAAGGATATGCTCTACCCCTGAGCCAATCGCCCGTCGCCTTTCGGCAAAAGAGATACTATCATAGCTGCGCGTGGTTTACCAAGAACTTTTTGCCCCCGATTTTAAATTCGTGGGTGCAAACCGCGCCACCGCAATCAGGGTAGCCGTTAAACCAGCAGGTAGACCGACCTTTATCGCTTTATCCACGAGGTCTCGGGGCGGCAGATAAGTCGTGCGTTGTTGTAGGCCATGTCAAGCGTGAGACAGGTGCGTGCGGCGTAGAAGCCATCCTCGCGCTGGATGGTCAGTGCCAGCTCGGGCTTGTCGCCGGTTAGGCACAGCGGCAAGAGCAGTTGGATCCGGCCGCCGTAGAACTGCGGCACCGCGAGCGTGTAGTTGGCGGCGGCGCGGCGGGCGGCCTCGACGACAGCCCCCTCAAAGGCGCGGCGCAGCAGCAGCGAGTTGCCCTCCCCCATCAGGCTAGCGGGAATACGCGTAAGGTTCTCCTCATCGCCCAGAATGTGGTCGATGTTGGAGCGGATGGGAAGGCGGTAGTCAAAGACCAGCTCGGAGGGGTCCTCGGCAAAGCGCACGCGGCACGGCAGGTACTCAAACGAGACCAGCATGGGGTCGCTCTCCTTAAAGAAGCCCTTCAAAAACCAGCGCTGGCGCGCGTCGGGCTTGGTGTTGGGCTCAAACAGGCCGTAGATGGTCTCGTAGCGGCGCGTGTACAGGCCAGTGTTGAATAGGCAACGGTCGTCGTCGAACACCAGCGGCAAGTTGGGCGGGGCGGTCTGGTCCACGTCACGCTCGGTCAAGAACACCGCGCGGCTAAACGAAAACGACAGGTAGTTTTTGAGGATGCGGTTGCCGGGACCCCAGTCTTCGGGGTCGGCGAGGTCGGCCAAGCGTTCGTAGCAGGGCTCGGGGCAAAACGCAAAGTCGTATACATTGCTGCACAGGGTGTTGGGGATCTCCATGTGGCGTCCAATCCATCTCATAGCTGGCGTGCGGATGCTTTGATTCTATACGTGCGAAGCGTCGTCGGAGTTCACGATGCAATGACACCTCAGCTCGTTGGCTAGATCGTCGAGCGTGCGGCGTCTAGCAACGAGGTCCTGGATCCATGTGTAGTACTGGTTGTCTTTGGGCTTGGGGCTGTCGTACATCACGACTGGTGCGTCGGCGAACCTTAAGACGGACAACGCAAAGACAAGGCTGGTGCGTTTGTTGCCGTCCTCAAAGATGTGGTCCTTGACCATGTGCTCGGCCACGTAGGTGACCTGGTCAAAGATGTCTGTGAAGCGATCGGCTGGCGATTGGCCGAATATCGTGCAAAACGCACCCACAAGCACGGACTCGACGCGCCCAAGTTCGCGCGCGGCCCTTTCGCCCGTAGCGTCGGTCGTATAGCAGCGTCCGATTGTTAGCAGCGTACTGTGAAGGCGCATGACGGCGCCGGCCATGGCCTCGAGCGACCCAGCGTCATCGAGCACTAGCGGCGCAACAGGAAGCACCCGCCCGTCAACATCGGCAATCATGAGTTCTCCAAAAGCCTGAGCGCGTTGGGCATGGACGCTATGGTTGACTCAACTGCAAGGTCGATTGACATAATGCCGTCAAGTGAAATAGGCGAAGTGGAATCTGCCTCGTGCGCAATTGAAGGATCTTCCTGGCCAGCACAATCAGCACCGTCATCAACTTGAACGTAGTTCCAAGGCATGTCCGCCTCCTTTAAATAGATACGCCTCGCGGACGTCGTGGCGAGGTAACACGCGAGAGCCGACAGCGGATATGTCGACAAGCGTAATCATGGTTCAATTGCGGTTTAGCAATAGAATGTCAGGGAATCATCACCAAAGGTTTCGCGCCACTTGTCACAAATGTATCGATGGTTCATGGTGATTAGTTTTGAAAGATCCCCGAGATCCTTAGCCGGAATCTTGCTCTCGTTGTTCGCAAGTGTGCATCCGCCATTTTTAGTGAGCCAAAACTTAGTCGAGTTAGCAGCCGCCCTCTTTACCCCTACATGGATGTGAACGGGTTCTCCGTTTTCCGCGATCCAAAAGAACAGAACATACTGTCCAAAAACAAGAATTCGAGGCATTATGCCACCGCCGGTCCAGCTTTTTGCCGTTCTGCAAGCTCAAAGATAAACGGAGCGTTTGATCTAACAAATTCTGTCAAGAAATTGAGGTCATCATCAGTAAATCCTTCGACGTTGAACCATTTGACCGCTGGCAAGAAGCATTCCGCATGGTCAAAGCCAAAGTCAACAGATCGTTCGACGGCTACGCGAACGGTTCCGTCGTCTCGTGTTTCTGAGTAGGCAAACTGAGTGCCGTCATCTAGCTGAACATAGCTCCAAAGCATTGCTGCCTCCTTAGTGTTTATATCCAAGTATAAACAGCCGCTTAGATGCAACGTGATGCGAATTGAATTATTCCCATAAGACCTGAACTGCTGATTATTTGTATTACTGAGATTTGAACCATCTCACACTTCAGTGTCTTTTTGGCATGGAAAACCGTCATTGTGCGATGGTTGGACTTTATGTCAAGGATCGTATTCAGATTCAAGCGCCCGCATGCTTAACTACTTGCAGGCGCTTGAATCCTATAGATTACCCAAATGCTGCTCAACGGCCTCCATGCCAACCTCCGTATATTTTAGGAGGCCTTGTATATCGTTGCAGTTCTTTGACAATCGGTCTTTTTCAATACCAGTAATTTTGGCCGATAATTCGATTGTTAAATCGAGTGCGAAGTCGATTAGTTTTTGAATTTCGCCGTAAGTTAAAGGAAGTCGCCTAACAAGCTCATCATAATTCAGTGCTTCCATGTCGCTATGGGCGAAAACCTTATTTCGCTGATCGCGAAGCATATCAGTTAGTTTGCTGAGACCGTTAAGTCGTTTTTTCCATAAATTAGAAAGGTCATGAGTGGTAATACGCACGGTAACCATTTCGTAATGAGCTCCGAAAAGGTTTTGATATGAGCGTTGAGACTCAACTTCTTTGGGATAAAAACGCTCCTCGTCCTTTGCCAATGGGTGAACGATTGGATTAAGCCTGTCAAAGTTTGGCAGATCATTGAATATAGAGGTTGCAAGTGCGTCGATTTCAGCAGAATGAGACGAGACGTCTTCTATCAAGTTCCTAATACTGACGTCGCTTTTAGAATCAAATAACCGTGTGCAATTCATGAAACAGGATTCGGTTAATGCAAGTTGTGTAAAGCTGAAGAAGCAGCCAGCGCAAATTACTTCATCTTCATAGCCAGAAGATGCTTTAGACAGTTCGCGAAGGATTGCGAGTTCCGTGTTGGCATAAAATGCCTCGTGGTACAGATAACTGCAACGCTTGAACAGCTCAAGAAGGCCGGCTTCTTTTACTTTCTTGGTAGCGTCAACTGTATGATCCGATTCGTGGTTCATGTTAGATAAATCCTGAGCAATTGTCGTAATAAACTATTCTGCTAATGCGTCGTTACGAATATAGTCTTCTACATTGCTTATCGAAATGGGTGCTTCAGCAGCGATATGCGACGATTAGAAGCACTGTACCAAGCAGGAAAAGCGTCACGGAAGCGGCGATCCAGTTGTTGTCGGCGGTCTTGGGGAGCGCCGCAGTGGTTGCGGTGGCGGTCTTGGAATTGGACGGCGTGGACACCGTGGTCTTGGTCACTGTCGTTGTTGTCTTGGTTGTCGCGGCTGCGGGTTTCAGCGCGGGATTTGCCGTGGGCCCTGTGGTGGGCTCTCCGGCAGCGGAGGTAGCATCGGCGGGAGACTTGTCCGCGCTATCGCCAGGCACCTCGCCCCTGTCGGTCTCCCCCGCCGGGGGCGTGGTGACATCTGGCTCAATCACCACGCGCGGCGCCACTACCCCTGCAGCATCCATTACGCCAGCAGCACCAAAGACCCCGCCGACAGGCGTCACAAACCTCGCAGACACGAGCGACCCACCCAGACAAGCAACGCCGCCGTCGGCGCCGGTCGCATCAAGCCACGAGGCGTCGACGGAAAGCCGATAGCCGGCTGCACCATCGCCAAGGCCCGCATCTTGCAGATACACGCCGTAGGCGCGCACGCCCGTTCCGGACCCGGCGCCCGCGGCAACGACGCGTCCGCCGCCGCGCACGGTCATATCGCCTGTGATCACGCCGGCGACCGCCTCGTCCGTAATATCGGCCCCGTCCGCCCGGGCATCGACGGTGCAGCCGTCCACCACGAGCGCCTGTGAGACGTGGATCCCGCACTGCGAGCCCGTCGCCGTCAGGGTCCCGGTACCGCGAAGCGTCAGGTTGCCCCACACCTCCATGCCGCACAGCGCGATGTCTGCATCGGGCGCACGCGACTCCGTCACGGAGTTTTGCCCGACAAGCGTCAGCACCAGGTCACCGTCAGCGCCGATGGCCTCGCCCGCATAGCCATTAAGCTCCAGGTGGTCGGCATCGGTCCAGGCCCAGCCGGGGCCCGACACGCCCGGCTCGTAGTACGTCGCGCCCGCGATGATGAGGCTCTCCGCGCCCGCGGCATAAGAAGGCCCGCCCAGCAAAATGAACTGCGCCCCAAATCTTGGACGCCCTAAATAGCGACTAGGCCGCGAGGGCCT
>CALGZX010000031.1 GCA_937934165.1 uncultured Collinsella sp. | reverse complement strand
AGGGGCGGCTTTGTAAAGCCGTTTGTCTCCACCCGCGTAGCGGGTGGTTTAAAGCCGGCCGCTGCGCGGCCAGCAGACTAAAGTCTTGAACAAAAGGCCCCGGCTCGCGATGGAGCCGGGGGCCAAAGGCGCAGCATATGCAGTTGATATTGAGCGCGAACAGCCCATCAGCAATGACCGTCCGCGCCCTACCCTACCCGCGGTTGCGGACGCGGCTGTAGGGCGTATCCACCATGGGCAGATCTGGACGCAGTTTGCCGTCAAACGCGCGGTAGGCGTTCTGTACGGCGGGCGCCGTGGGGATCGTTGCGATCTCGCCGATGCCCTTGCCGCCGTATGCCACGGGCAGCAGCTCGTCCTTCTCCACGTAGATGGCGTGGATATCCGGAATCTCGGGCGCGCGGAACAGCCCGAGCGTACCGTACCTTGCCTGAGGTACGCAGTCCTTGAGCGGCCAGTCCTCGGTAAGCGCATAGCCCATACCCATGAGCACGCCGCCTTCGATCTGACCCTGGATGGAGATGGGGTTGACCACCTTGCCGGAATCGTGCGCGGCATAGATCTCGCTCACGCGGCCGTCATCATCCAAAATGACCACATGTGTGGCAAAGCCGTAGCAGATGTGGCTCTTGGGGTTGGGAACATCCGCACCCAGCTTGTCGGTCGGCTCCAGGTACACGTAGCCAAACTCGCATCCCTCGAGCGCCTTGATGGCGGCCGCGGGATCCTGAGGATGCATACCCTGGCCGGCGACGAGCTCCTGCGTGTGCAGCTGATAGGCGCGACCGTCGTCGTACTCGATCTTGACGCCGTCGCCATGCGCATTCACGGGAGCGGCGGGCGCAGACTTGCCGGCCTCGATGTCAAGCATGGCATCGCGCAGCAGGAAGGCGGCACCGCGCACGGCCTCGCCGGTCACGACCGTCTGACGCGAACCAGACGTGGTGCCGGAGTCGGGAGCGTTCTCGGTAGAGCACTCACCGTTGGCGATGCAGCGAAGCGGCAGGCCGCATGCCTCGGCAACGTCTTGCAAAAAGACGGTGTTGCAGCCCTGGCCGATGTCGGACGTGGCGGCATAGACCACGGCCACGCCGTTCTCGACGCGAATCTTGCAGCGACCGGCATCGGGCAGGCCCACGCCAACGCCGGCATTCTTCATGGCGCAAGCGATACCGGCGTGTCCGGGATGCGCGTAGTAGGCATCCTTGACCTCGAGCAGCGTCTCCTTAAGCGCCGTGGAGCAGTCGGCAATCTGGCCGTTGGGCAGAACCTCACCCGGCTCGATGGCGTTTTGGTAACGAATCTCCCACGGATCCAGGCCGACCTTCTCGGCCAGCAGGTCGATCAGGCTCTCGAGCGCAAACTCGGACTGGCAAACGCCAAAGCCTCGGTACGCACCGGCGGGCGGGTTGTTGGTGTAGTAGCCAAAACCGCGAATGTCGGTGTTCTGGTACTTGTAGGGGCCGACGGCATGCGTGCAGGCGCGCTCGAGCACCGGGCCGCACAGCGACGCGTAGGCGCCGGTATCAAAATTGATCTCGCAATCCAGACCGGTAAAGTTGCCCTTGGCGTCGCAACCCAGTGTAAAGGTACCGTCCATGGCGTGGCGCTTGGGATGGAATGCAAGCGACTCGGCGCGCGTGAGCTTGCACTTCACAGGACGCTGGAACTTATATGCGGCGAGCGCGGCCAGGTGCTGGATCGAAACGTCCTCCTTACCGCCAAAGCCGCCGCCCACGAGCATGGTCTCGACGACCACGCGCTCGGGCTCGTTGTCCCAGCCAAACATGTGGGCACACTCTTTGCGCGTGTCGTAGGCACCCTGGTCGGTCGACTGCACCTTGACGCCGTTCTTGTACGGAAATGCCACGGCGCACTCGGGCTCCAAGAAGGCATGCTCGGTAAAGGGCGTGGTAAAGCGCTGCGTCACGGTAAACGCGCTTTCGGCCAGCGCCTTGGCGGCGTCGCCGCGTGTCACATGGCGGCTCTGGCACACATTGTCCTTGAGCTCCACCGTGTTGCCGAAGGCAAAGAAGCTGTCATGCAGGCGCGGAGCGTCGGCGGCCCTGGCCTCGACAATGTTGCGCACGGGCTCCAGCGGCTCGTAGTCAATCTTTACGAGCTTCTTGGCCTTCTCGAGCGTCGCCTCGTCCTCGGCGACCACCAGCACGATGGCATCGCCCACGCAGCGGGTGATATCGCCCTGGGCGATCATGACGTCCCAGTCCTGGATAAGGTGGCCGACCTGGTTAACCGGCACGTCCTCGGCGCGCAGGATGCCCACCACACCGGGCAGGGCCTCGGCCTTGGAGGTATCGATGGAGAGCACGCGGGCGCGCGGATACTTGGAGCGCACGGCGCTGGCATAGGTCAGGCCCGGCTGATCGAGCTCGTCGATGTCGTCGGGATACTTGCCCTCGCCGAGTACCTTCTTGCGCACGTCGATACGGAAGGCGCGCTTGCCCACGCCGTAGTCATCGCCGCGCTCAAGGTCCTCGTCGATCTGCTTTTCGCCGCGGAGCACCGCAGCGGCCAGCGAGATGCCCTCGATAATCTTTTTGTAGCCGGTGCAGCGGCAGACGTTACCGCGAATGGCGTACTTGATCTGCTCTTCGGTGGGCTCGGGGTCCTCGGCGATGAGCGCTGCACCCGCCATGACCATGCCGGGAATGCAAAAACCGCACTGCACGGCGCCCACGGCGCCAAAGGCGTACACAAAGGCCTCGCGCACGTCCTCGGGCAGGCCCTCAACAGTCACGATGTTGCGGCCGGCGGCAAGAGCGGTGGTCAGCACGCACGCCTTGACGGCCGCACCGTCCACATGGATGGTGCAGGTGCCGCAGGCGCCCTCGGAGCAGCCGTCCTTGGCGGAGTGAATGTGCAGGTCGTCGCGCAGATAGCGCAGCAGTGGTTTATTCTCCGTCGTCGTGCGCTCGATGCCGTTAACGGTAAAAGTGAATTCCTGTGCCATGGTGATTCCCTTCTACACGCCGGCGGCGATGCCGGTGCGGTCGTGGATAGCGCCATGCGGGCAGACGACGGCGCACATGCCGCATGACAGGCAGTCCGTGCCGTCGATATGGGCGCAGTTGTCCTCGATGCGAATAGCGCCGGCAGGGCACTTTTTGGCGCACATACCGCAACCGATGCAGCTCGTGTCGCAGATCTTGCGGGCGATGGCACCCTTGTCGGTGTTGTTGCAGCGCACCAGGATGTTCTGGTAGCCGGGAACGAAGGCAATCACGCGCTGCGGGCACGCCATGCCGCACAGGCCACAGCCTGTGCACTTGGAGCGGTCCACGCGGGCGACGCCGTCGACCAGCGCGATGGCACCGTGGGGGCAGGCCGTAACGCAGGCGCCACAGCCAATGCAGCCTTCGCTGCAGCGGGCGTCGCCGCCTGCGGAGGCGCAACCACTTCCGCAGGCAACGTAGGCCACGTGATGTTGAATGGATTTGGCCATAAGAGACTCGCCTATTTCTTAAGAAGGTACGAATAGTTGTCGCGCACGGCCCTGATGGTCAGGCGGACGGCCTCGGGTAGACCGGTGTTGACGGCATCGACCGAGACGGTGCGGACCGTGCCGGCGACGCGGACCTTAAAGTGGTCCTCGTCCACGGCCAGGAAGCCCTCGTTCTCGGAGTTCTCCATGTCCTGCTCGCTCCAGAACAGGGTGAGCTTGTCCTTATAGGGACGACCCTCCTGGTAGGGGCAGAACACGGCGCAGTTGCCGCACTCGTTGCACATGCCGTCGACATGGACGACCTGATGCTTGGCCAGGCCTGGCACCTTAATGGCCACGTTGGCGCGGTTGGGGCACACGTCGCAGCAGACCTCGCACATCGAGCCGCAGCCCAGGCAGCGAGTCTTGGTGCAGTTGCGCTTGTCGCGGCACAGCGACCCCTTGCGCTCGTAGCAGGTGTCCTCGCGACCGGCCTGCTCGTTGCAGTCGGCGTACTTGTTAAAGTCCACACCGGCGATGGCACGGGCGACCTCGGCGGCGTCGGCAATAGCCTCGACCACGGTAGCAGGACCGCGACGGCAGTCACCTGCAGCCCAAACGCCCTCGACGCCGGTGGAGGTGGCGGCAAGGCGGCCGCGACGGTCGTGCTCGACGCCCGCGGCATCGTACAGGCTGGCATCGATGCCCTCGCCCACGGCGCAGATCACCGTGGTGGCGGGAAGCTCGACGGTCTCGCCCGTGGCGACGGGGCTGCGACGGCCGCTTGCATCCGGCTCGCCAAGCTCCATAACATCGCAGGTCAGCACGGCGCCGTTGAGCGCCTTAGGCGCCAGCAGCTCGCAGAACTCAACGCCGTCGGCAAGAGCAAGATCGAGCTCTTCCTCGTCGGCGGGCATCTGCTTCTTGGTGCGGCGATACACCAGGCGCACGCTCTTCACGCCAGCCAGGCGCTTGGCCACGCGAGCCGCGTCCATGGCGGTGTTGCCGGCGCCAATGACTACGACGTCCTCGCCCAGCTCGAGCTTCTCGCCCTTCTTGGCGGCCTCGAGGAACTCCAGCACGTCGAGCTCGGCACCCTCGCCCAAGCCCGCAGAGCCGGGCATCCAGGCACCGGTGGCCACGACCACGTCAGTAAAGCCTTGAGCCTTGAGTTCGTCGATGGAATCCATGCGAGCGTTGAGCTGTACCTTGGCGCCAAAGGCCAGGCAGAGCTCGGCATCGTGGGAGATATCGTCGCTCGCGATACGGAACTCGGGGATCACGTGACGGACCACGCCGCCGAGAGAGTCGCGGGCCTCAAAGATGGTGACGGGCACGCCGGCACGCGTCAGGAAGAACGCCGTCGCCAGGCCGGCCGGGCCGCCGCCGATAACGGCAACGTTGCGCTCGCCGTCGTTTGCGATGGCCTGGACACGCAGCTTGGGCAGCACGGCGGTCATGGCCTCGCGGGCGGCCTTGAGCTTGCTGGCGCGAATCTGGGCGCCCTCGGGCTCGTAGAACGCACGCTCGCAGGCACGGCCGCAGGGATGCGGGCAGATGGTGCCGGTAATGAACGGCAGAGCGTTGCGCTCGATGATGATGTTGAGCGCGTCCTCGTAGCGGCCCTCGTCAACAGCCGCCAGGTAGGCGGGAATGTCCTGCTGGATGGGGCAACTCGTACGGCACGGCGTGGTAAAGCAGTCGGAAAGCGGGCTCTTGCCGGCGACCTTGCGATCGGGCAGCGGGCGCAACGGCTTCTTGTAAAGCGGGTTGGTGAGCGAATCGGTCTGGATCGCGGTCACGGCGTCGAGAGAGACGCCCTCAAACGGCTTGCCGTCCAGATCGGTAAACTCGCCAGCCATCTGGCTAAAGCGCTCGTAGCCACCGGGCTTGAGCACGTCGGTCGCCAGGGTGACGGGCCAAATGCCGGCATCATACAGGGCGCGGATGTTGTAGACCGTGGCACCACCGGAGTAGCTGATGCGCAGTTTACCATCGAACTGCTCGGTAATGCGGCGGGCAGCCTCGATGGTCAGCGAGAACAGCGAACGGCCGGACATGTACATCTCGGTGGAGGGCAGCTCGTTTCTCGTCACGTCGACGGGGAACGTGTTGGTCAGCTTGACGCCAAACTCCAGGCCGCGCTCGGCGCACAGGGCAATCAGGCGCTCGAACATAGGCACGGCATCGGCCCACTGCAGGTCCTCGCGGAAGTGCGTGTCATCGAAGACGATGTAGTCAAAGCCCAGCTCGTTGAGGCGCTGGCGGGCAAACTCATAGCCCAGCAGCGTGGGGTTGCACTTGATGTAGGTGTTGAGACCCTTCTCGGTAATCAGATAGGTCGCGATGCGCTCGATCTCCGCCGGCGGGCAGCCATGCAGCGTGGACTCGGTAATGGAGTTGGAGACGCGCGCCGGGATGGACTCGACAAACGCGGCATCGACATGCTCAAACTTGTCCAGGTTAGCGAGCGCCCACGTGCGGCACTCGTTCCAAACCTCGGAGCCGCTGGCGTCCTTCATGCCCTCAATGTACGCATCGACCTTGGGGCTCTTGATGCCCTCGAGGTCATAACCCACGGACATGTTGAAGACAAAACCATCCGGGCTGCCCAGGCCGTACTCGCGAGCGATCAGGTGGCAGGCAAACCATGCCTTCACGTACTCGGCAAAGGCCTGCGGAACCTCGAGCTCGGTCGACCACTCGCAGTTGTAGCACTCGTCCTGCGCCACGATGCAGGGCTTGTTCACACACTTGGAGAGCTCCTCGCCGTCCATAACCTGAACGGTCTTGAGCTCAAAGAAGCGGGAACCGGCCACGTAGGATGCCACGATGTTCTGGGCCAGCTGCGTGTTGGGGCCGGCGGCCGGGCCAAACGGAGTCTCGATGCGCTCGTCAAAAATGGGAAGCGCGCCCTCCTGGTTGGTCGTGACCATCTTGCGCACGCCAAAGACGGCGCCCTGAGTCTTGTGCTCCTCGATGATCCAGTTCATCAGCTGCGAAAACGGGATCGGCCTCATGATGTCGCTCATAGTGAGCTCCTCTCTGTAACGCCCGGCGAGACCGCGCGGCGGGCGCAAATACGGTGTAGCGCTAGCACAGCGCCGGCGACCCCGCGGAGGTCGCCTATACGCGCGTCGGATGCGGCGAAACATCCGGCGCGCGTGAATCTACTTGTAATTAGTAGGCGCGATCGTTGAGCGTGCTCCAGAGCTTCTTGGACTCAGCCATGGTCCACGCGTTGATCTTTTCCTCATCAATGCCAACGAACTCGCGATCCTTGTACAGGACGCGGCCGTTGATGATGGTGGTGCGGCAGTTTTTGCCCATCATGCCAAAGAGCATGTGGCCGTCGATGTTCTCCTCGCTCAACGGCGTAAAGGGCTTGTAGTCCATGACGATGACATCGGCGGCAGCGCCGGGCTCGAGCACACCGAGCTTGCGATCGAAGTACCTGCTGGCCATCTTGGCGTTGTTCTCGAACAGCATGGTCATGGCCTCACACCAGCCCACGTTGGGCATGGCGGCGTTGTGGCGCTGAATGATCAAGAAGACCTTAAGGCTCTCGAGCATATCGTGAGTGTAGGCGTCGGTGCCCATGCACACGGGGATGCCGCGGCGGAAGAATTCGAGCACGGGGGCGCAGCCCACGGCGTTGCCCATATTGGATTCGGGGTTGTTGACGAGCCAGGTGCCGGACTCCTTGACGATATCCATCTCGGCGGGCGTCACATGGATGCAGTGGCCGAGCATGGTGTCGGGACCGAGCAGGTTGTGCTGCAGCAGGCGCTCGACGGGGCTGATGCCGCCGCGGTTGAGACGGGAGTCCCATACGTCGTTCATGCCCTCGCACACGTGGATGTGGAAGCCGGTCAGGCCGTTGTTGGCCTCGGCCATCTTATCCATGGTCTCGTCCGAAAGCGTAAAGGTGGCGTGACCGCCAAACATGGCGGCGATCATGTGGTTATCGTTATCGCGACGCTCCTTGGCGGCCCACTGGGCAAACTCGGCGTTCTCGGCAATGGCCTGGTCACATTTTTCCTGACCGCGGCGGTCGGAGACCTCGTAGCACAGGCACGAACGCATGCCCAGCTCCTGAGCGGCGTCCTTAATGGTAAAGAGGCTGCCCGGAATCTCGCAGAAGCTCGCGTGGTGATCGAAGATCGTGGTAACGCCATCGCGGATGGAATCCAGAATCGTGGCATAGGCGCTGGCCTTGGTGCCGTCGAGCGTCAGGTTGTCGTCAATCTTCCACCACTGCTGCTCAAGATTCTCCAGGAAGTTGGTGGGGTTGCAGCCCTTAATGGCAAGGCCGCGGGCCAGACCCGAGTAGATGTGGGTGTGGCAGTTGATAAGTCCGGGCATGATGAGGTTGCCCTGGGCATCGACGTACTCGGCATCCGGGTACTTGGCCTTGAGCTCGCGCTCGGGGCCCACTTCGACAATCGTATCTCCGTCAATGGCGACCGCACCGTTGGGAATGAACGGAGTCTGAGCGTTGCGGGTAAAGACGGAACCGTTAGCGACCAGAAGCATAAATGCTCCCTTCAACATCAGAGGCGGGGTTTGACACCTCTGACATGGCGGAAGTGCGAAGCGCCGGCCTACACCGGAAACGGGCCCTCTCCCGTCAACGCTTCACCAAAGGGACGAGCCCTTTGAAATGCGGCTTGGCGCCGTATGGCGCCGGCGGACGAGGCGATGCGTCCGCCGACGAATAGCACCGAATTGGTTACTTCTTGCTCTCGGGCAAGACCAGATCCACGGCAGCATCCTTGGCGGCATCGATGTGCTGAGCCACGACCGGCGTCTGCGGAAGGATCAGGTTGAGCACGATGGCCATGATGGCGGTGGGGGTTACGGCGTTGGAGCCGATGACGGTGGACACCCAGGTGGGCATGCCCTCGCCGGCAAGGCAACCGCTGGCCATCCAGATACCCAAGCCAAAGACGACGGAGGTGCCGACGATGGTGGTGGTGCGCTGCGTGAGGCCCTCGCGGGTGAACATGCGCACACCGTTCATGGTGATGGTGCCAAAGACGCCGACGGTCGCGCCGCCGATAACAGGCTGCGGGATGGCGGAGAGCACGGCAGAGAGCTGCGGGAACAGACCGGCGATGGCAAAGACGGCCGCGATGATCACAAAGACCCACTTGTTGACGACCTTGTTGGAGCAGATGATGCCCACGTTCTGGCCAAGGGCGCTGGTGGGAAGACCGCCCAGCAGGCCGCCGACCATAGAAGTGAGGCCCTGGGACACGATAGCGCCGGAGAGCTCGCGCTCGGTGGGCATACGGTCGATGGAGCCCAGGCAGGCGGCGGAGACGTCACCGATAACCTGGATGGCAACCATGGGGAACACGACGGCGAGGGTAATGCAGACCTCGGGATCAAACTCGAGCGCGTAGGGCATGAGCTTGGGAAGAGCGAAGACCTGAGCGGTGGCGACGCTGGAGAAGTCGATCATGCCAAAGGGGATCGAAACGATCATGCCAACGATCATGCCAAAGAACACGGATCCCAGCTTGAGCGTGCCCTTGCCAAAGTTGGCGAGCGCGAAGACGACGGCGAAGGTGATAAGAGCGACGCACCATGCCTGCGGGGTGCCCCACAACGGCGTGCCCATGCCACCGGCCATGTATTTGACGGCCGTGGGATAGAGAGAGACGCCAATGGAGAAGATGACCGTGCCGGTCACGACGGGCGGGAACAGCCACTTAATCTTGCTGTAGGCCAGACCAAAGAGGACCGCGACGGCACCGCCAACGATCTCGCCGCCCAGCAGCGCGCCAAAACTAAAGCCCGAGGCGCCCATGGCCTGAAGGGCCGGCAGGAACGCGAACGAAACGCCCATGACGATGGGCAGGCCGCCGCCAATGCGACGGAAGGGAGCGAAGGCCTGAAGGGCCGTGTCGATCGCCGAAAGAATGAGCGCGACCTGAATGATGTCGGTACTCTGCTGGCTATTAAAGCCGTAGACGCCGGCCATGATGACCGCCGGGGTAATGATGCCGGCAAACGATGCCAGTACATGCTGAAGGGCACACGGGATCATTTCCTTAACGGGCGGCATGCCTTCGCGAGTGAACAGGGCTTCAGTGCCGTTCGTAACCGTCTCCTGGGTCATTTGACCACCAATCCTCGAAGTAGTTGTTTTCGCATCTAACGCTCTATTGTGACGCAGTGCGGGGTTGAGGTTGTGCCTTCATTGCATATCGTATTAAAGATGATTCTCATTCTCAATAATAATTTTTTGTTATCAGACTATTCTTCAGCTGAAATAACGCATTTCCGCAGGTCAGGAAAGTGTCTAGTCAAAATAACATCTAACTTTTCTTTTGGTCAACCGTTTACCGCTAAATTCCTACCGTTCGTCTGCATTACGCAATGTACCTGCGGATATACGAGATGATGGGCAGCGTGTTACCATGAGAAAAAATTGTTATGAACATTTCCGATTTCACCCAAAGGAGTTGCCCGTGAACGAGACCGTACGTCGCTTTTTGCCGATGGTCGATTTTCTGGAGCAGATACTCGGCAAAAACAGCGAAATCGTGCTGCACGATTTCTCGGATCCCGACCACGCCATCGTTGATATTCGCAACGGCATCGTGAGCGGCCGCAAGGTCGGCGGTCCCGCCACCGATCTGGCACTCAAGATCATGCACGACGCCAAGTATCGCGACCTGCCGTTTATTACGGGCTACGAGGGGCGCGGTGCCGGCGGCAAGACGTTGGAGTCAGCGACGTACTTTATCCGCGAGAATGACGAGATCGTCGGTATGCTCTGCGTCAACACCGACCTCTCGACCGTGCGCTCCATCAACGCCATGGCGCAGCAGCTCATGGCGTGCTTCGACGCGGCGCCGACGCGCACGGAGCCCGCCCCTATCGAGGTCGAAAGCCTTTCGGAGTCCACACAGGAGCTCATCGACCGCAGCATTGCCGAGTTGCTGAGCGCGCGCGGGCTGGATGTAGCGTCGCTTGGTCAGAGCGACCGCGTGGACGTCATTCGCCACCTCAACGGCAACGGGGTGTTCATGCTCAAGGGCGCCGTGGCCTGCGCCGCCACCGCGCTGGGCATCTCGGAGCCCAGCGTCTACCGCTACCTGCAAAAAGTTCGTAAGGAGGGCTAACGAGCAAAATGGAGCGCGGCTCCACAAGCGATCCGTCACTTGACAAAAGACCCTGCAGCTCGCACGCGCTGCAGGGTCTTTTTGCATGTCTTGTTTTGTTTTCGCCAACACCTTAGAGAGCAGCGACGGCCTCGATCTCGACCAGACCGCCGGCCGGAAGGGCGGCAACCTGGAAAGCGCTGCGCGCGGGGAACGGGGCCTCGAACTTGGAGGCGTAGATCTCGTTCACGGCGGCGAAGTCGGCGATGTCGGCCAGGTAGACCGTGGTCTTGACGACATCGGCAAAGGTGGCGCCGGCAGCGGTCAGCAGGGCCTCGACGTTGGCGAGGGACTGCTTGGCCTGGGCCTCGACGCCCTCGGGCATCTTGCCAGTTGCGGGATCGATGCCCAGCTGGCCGGACAGGAACACCATGTTGCCGGCCTGGATACCGGGGGAATACGGGCCGATGGCTGCGGGTGCGTTATCGGAAGACACGACGGTCTTGCTCATGTTTTTCTCCTTACAATCAGATAGAGAGCGTGAGCGCGGTGTTCGCACCGGGAGGCACAGTTCGGTCTGAACACCACGCTTGATTGGGATAGTACTCAAGGTTTCTGTTTGATGCAAGAATATTATCAGCTTGCGAGAATATTTTATCGCCCAACGGTTTCCCCGAACCGCTGAACGGTTCTCATGTGGAGCAGCCAGTCCAAGCTGCTGAAGACTTTGTCCTGCTTAGGCTGCGGGCGTCGCCCACCGCAGCGACGTCACTATACTTTTGAATATCTGAGCATTTTGAAAGGCAGGATATGACCGCAACCGCCAGTCGAACCACCAACCGCAGACCCGAGCTTTTGGCCCCCGCCGGAGGCCCGGAGCCCTTTGCCGCCGCGCTCGCCGCGGGCGCCGATGCCATCTACTGCGGCATGGGCAGCTTCAACGCCCGCCGCAAGGCAACCAACTTTACCGACGAGGCCTTTGAGCAAGCCTGCCGCGCCGCGCATCTAGCCGGGTCGCGCGTCTACGTCACGGTCAACATCGTCATCAAGCAGTCTGAGATGGGCGATGCACTGCAGCTCATCCATCGCTGCTCCACGCTGGGCGCCGACGCCTTCATCATCCAGGACTGGGGCCTGTTCTTTGAAGTCAAGCGCACGATGCCCGGCATCGAGACGCATATCTCGACCCAGGCGAACATCCACGACGACCGCGGAACTATCTGGTGCCGCGAGCAGGGCGCCGACCGCGTGACTCTCTCGCGCGAGCTCTCCATCGACGAGATCGCCGCCATTCACAACGCCGCGCCCGATGTGGACCTTGAGGTCTTTAGCCACGGTGCCATCTGCTTTTGCTACTCGGGTCTGTGCCTGCTGTCGAGCTTTGCCATGGCGGGCCGCTCGGCCAACCGCGGCATGTGCGCTCAGCCCTGCCGTCTGCCCTACGAGCTGATCGACGAGAATGGCCGCTCGCTCTCCCCTGCCGGTCGCGAGCGTGCGCTATGCCCGCGCGACACCAACACCTCACAGCTTGTTCGCCGTCTGTATGACGCCGGCGCCGCATCGCTCAAGCTCGAGGGCCGCATGAAGGCCCCCGATTACGTGTATTCCATCGTCGATGTGTATCGTCACCAGATTGATGACATGCTGGCCGATGTTTCGACCTCCAAGGATGAGGATGCCGCCCGCCAGCGACAGCTCAAGCGCTGCTTTAACCGCGACTTTACGCACGCCTACCAGGATGGCACCTCGGGCGACGAGATGATGAGCTACGAGCGCTCCAACAACCGCGGCCAGATTGTGGGCACGGTGCTGGGCAGCCGTCTGGCCAACCGCGATGTACGCGGACTCAAGCCCGACGACCGCCGTCGCCGCGCCGCCATCGCCCGCATTGAGCTGTTTGAGCCCGTGGGCAAGGGCGACCTGCTGGAGCTTCGTCACGATAACGAGTTTGACCAGTTCCTGACCACCATTGCCGCCGATGATGCCGCCGCGGGCGACATCATCGAGTGCCGCGTGCCTCGCAGCATGCCCGAGGGCTGCCGCGTGCGCGTGATTCGAAGCCAGCGCGCCATTGACGCCGCCGGGGCTGCGCTCAAACGCGATGTGCTGCGCCGCCGCGCCGTAGACGTGTCCGTTGTGGCGCGTCTGGGCGAGCCGTTTACCGTTACGCTCACCTGCTGCGACGACCCTTCGCTTACGGCCACGGGCACGGGCTTTACCGTCGAGGCTGCCAAGACCCGCGCCGTCGAGGCATCCGATCTGGTTGAGCACGTCGGGCGCATGGGCTCCTCTCCCTTTGAGGCCGCAAGCTTTGACGTTTCGCTCGACGCCGGCTGCGGTATGGGCTTTTCCGCCGTGCACAAGGTGCGCGCCGCCGCTTGTAAGGCGCTGGAAGAGGCCATTCTGGCACCGTACGAGGAGCGCGCGAAAACGCTCGAGCTGCCGGCGATTGTAACCAGTGATTCCCGCCCCGCGCCCGAGCACTACCGCGATGAGCCGCAGATCTGCGCCACCGTCACCTCGCTCGAGGCCGCCGAAGCCGCTCGCGCCGAGGGTGCAACGCGCATCTATATGACCACCGATGCGCTCGATGCGGCCGAGCTCTCCCCCGCCGATGCATTTGAGCAGGACATCGTACCCGTACTCGACGAGGTCTGCCGCGCCCTTGACCACGTACGCGTCGATCCCTGGATCAATGCCGGAGCCACCGTCGCCGTCGGCAATATCTCCGAGCTCGCCGTAGCCGCGCATGCCGGCGCCACGGCCGAGATTCGCTCTTGCCTGCCGGTGCACAACACGCCCTGCATGGAGGCGCTTGCCGAGCGCGGAGCCGGTGCGTTTTGGCTCTCGCCCGAGATCACGCTCGACGAGATTGTCTCGCTCGGCGCCGCCGCGCCCGCGGCTCTGGGCATCACCGTCTTTGGCCGCCCGCGCGTCATGACGAGCGAGCACTGCATCCTGCAGGTTGCCAATGGCTGCATCCACGATTGCGCCAACTGCCGCCTGCGCGCCCGCAAGCTGTCGCTCAAGAATATCGACGGCAAGGTCATGCCCGTGCGCACCGACATCCATGGCCGCTCTCGCTTGTACGACGCCTACCCCATCGACCTTACGCCGCAGGTACCGCAGTTGCTCGACGCCGGCGTCCGTCGTCTTATGGTCGACGGAACCCTGCTCGAGGCCGATGAGATTGGCCGTGCTGTCGCTCGCGTCCGTCGCGCCGTCGAGGCGGCTCAAGCCGGCCGCAAGCCCGCCGCCCGCCTACGCGGGGCGACCTCGGGCTGCATGTTTGTGGGAATCAGCTAACCGAAAGGCTTACACGTGAACGAAGAACCTCAAGTCCTCTACTGCGACGCTTGGCTCATGGCCATCGACAAGCCCGCCGGCATGATCGTCCACGGCGACGGCACCGGCGAGCGCACACTTACCGACTACGCTAGCGACCTGTTGCTGGCCATGGGCGACGGCTTTGCCGCGACCGACATGCAGCCGCTCAACCGCCTGGACCGTGACACCACCGGCGTGGTGTTGTTTTCGCTCGACAAGCAGACGCAGCCCGCCTTTGACCAGATGGTCATCGACCACGCTTTCGAAAAGCACTACCTGGCGCTCGCCGAGGGCAAGATCGACTGGAACGAAAAGCTCATCGACAAGCCCATCGCCCGCGACCGTCACGACAGCCGCAAGATGCGCGTCGGCGCCAGCGGCAAGCCGTCTCAAACGCGCGTGAAGGTGCTCAAGCGTCTTAAGAGCCGTCGTGGCCTGCCCACGCGTTCGTATATCGATGTCGAGCTGCTCACCGGCCGCAAGCACCAAATCCGTGTACATCTGGCGAGCGAGCGTCATCCCCTGGTAGGCGACGAGCTCTACGGCACGCCGCGTCCCTGCGGCCTGATGCTCCATGCCCACAGCGTGTCCTTCACGCATCCCGTAACCGGTGAGCACATCCACATCGAAGCCCCTTGCCCCTGGGAACCCTAAAACCTGCCAAAAAGGGACAGGCACCTTTGTGGTGGCTTTGTCGCAATGGCTCAGCCGCGGTCCCAAAACGTCTCGATCTGTAACAGTTAGAGCCCATTTTCCGGTCGGTCTGTTACA
>CALGZX010000030.1 GCA_937934165.1 uncultured Collinsella sp. | reverse complement strand
TCCAGACCGTTGACGGTCGTGATTTTGGCGAGGCCGGCGCGCTTGTCGCCGCCGCGCGAAGGACGCAGCGAGCCCTCGATGACGTCGCCCGTGCGCAGACGCGCGGAGCGGATGAGGTAGGCGGGCACGAAGGCGTCGTCGTTGGACTTCATGTAGCCATGGGCGTGGATGATGCCGGAGCTGTCCGGGCGAATCTGCAGAATGCCCTTGATGTCGCGGAAGCCCTCGGCCTTCGCGGCAGTGGTGTAGATTTCCTCGACGAGCTCGGCCTTCTTCTTGCCGGTCGTCTCGATCTCGAACTCCTTGGCCTTCTCGCGCAGTTCGGCGACCTTCATGGCCGCGAGTTCCTCGCGCGAAAGCGTGGGCTCGGTGGGGGCGGCATTACGTTCCTTGTTGCGCTGCTTGCGATCGCGCTGACGGTTGCGACGGTCGTTGTTGCGGTCGTCCTTGCGCTCGTTGCGCTCGTCGTTGCGCTTGTGCTGGCGACGGTTGGGACGAGTGCCGTCTTCGACCTCGGCGGGGGCGGCACCATCAGTTGCAGCGGCGTCGCCATTGGCCGCAGCAGCGCCATTGGCCTCGGCGCCGGAATCGACCTGCGCTTCGGCATCAGCCTGCTGCTCGGGCGCCTTGGCCTTAGCGGACTTCTTACGACCGCGCTTGGGCTTTTCGGACGCAGTCTGTTCGACGTCCTGGGGCTCGGCGGCATCAGTCGATGCATCGGCGGTCGTCTCGGCGGAATCCTCGGACGCACCCTTCTTGGCAGTCTTGGCCTTGGACGTGCGCTTAGCAGCAGTACGATGGCTGCGACCAGGACGGACGTCGGCGGGCTCGACATCGGCGGGAGCGGCCTCGGAAGTCGTAGCATCCTGGACGGGTGCATCGGCAGCGGTTGCAGACTCGGCGGTCGCCGCAGCATCCCGAGCGGCTGCAGCTGCGGCTGCGGCCTTCTCTGCCTCGACGAAGGCCTTGGGCTTGCGACCGCGACGGTGCGGGCGCAAAGCCGGATCGACAACGGGAACTTCGCTGGCCTCGACAGGCGCAGCGGACTCAGCAGGCGATGCGCCCTCCCCTGCCGCGGAACGAACCGAAGCCTCGGTGAGCTCGAGGGTTACCTGATCGGCAACCTGCTCGGCCTTACCAGCCGTGCGACGGCGTGTGCGCGGTGCCGGCTTCTCGGTCGGCTGGTCGGCGGCAGGTGTCTCGGGCGCAGACGGAGCTGCAAGCTCGGTCAGAGCCGCGGCCTCGCGCTCGGCAGCACGACGGCGGGCGCGCACCACCTGAGCCTCGCTAATCTGCGCCAACGCACGCGCCTGCGCGACCTCATCGGAAATCGGCTCCGAGGAGTCAGCTGCAACGGTGCGCTTGACGCGCGTCGTGCGCGTGGTACGGCGCTTGGGCTTGGTGACCTCCTCGCCGTCAGCAGCAGACTTGGCCGTGCGGCGCGTACGCTTGGGCTTTGCCGGAGCAGCCTCCTCACCAGTTGCAGGCACGGCCTTCTCAGCCGCTGAAGGCGTAGGCGTCGAAGCAGCCTTAGGCGTCTCAGGAGCCGAGGCTTGCGCGGGCGCCGCGACCTGGTCCAACGCAACCGGTGCAGCGGGAGCGGCTTGCGTCGTCGTTATTTCGTTTTCTTGCTGTTGATCAGACACAGTGTTTGCTCAACTTTCTTTTCAAGCCCTGTGATCACATGCTCCCTGCATAAACCTTCAGGGCGGCTAAACAGTCTAGCTCCGTCAAATACCGACGGACATCATTGATCTGTATCGAGATATTTGCGTCATATTCGCAGCGTTAGTGTAACACAACCGCAACCACCTGCAACTTAGTCATTGGGGACGTTCTTAAACGACTAGTCAAAAGGGACAATCTTTGGTTTAACACCCACAAATCTGACTGCCTCCGCCAAAACTGTGGCGGTTTACTACGATGAATCGCTCAACCGCGATCACTCCGAAACTTGTTGAACTAAAACCGCAGGTAGATGCCTTGCACTTTTTTGCGAAAAGCCGGCGTAGTTGGAATTTCTCATTTCATCGTAGTAAACCGGCATAGTTTCGTATTTCCAGCAGTTCCAAATTCGTCAATACGTCGGCGTTTGCAAAAAGCCCGACCTCCGTGGGAAATCGGGCTTTCAAGGCTTAGTTAAACCAAGTCTGTACGGTCAAATGACCCGTAGCTTACATCTGCTCGGGCGCGGAAACGCCAACGAGGGTGAGCACCAGGGCGAGCGTCACACGGACGGCATCGCAAGCGGCCAGACGGGCACGCGAAAGCTCGGGGTCGACGGGACGTCCCTCGCTCGGCAGCACCTGACAGGCAGCGTAGAAGCTGTGGAAGTCGCCGGCGAGTTCCTCAGCAAAGTGCGTCAGACGGAACGGGGCGCGGTCGCGAGCGCAGCTGGCGATGAGGTCGGTGAGCTCGTTGAGCTTGCGCGAAAGGGCGAGCTCGGTCGGGTCGGTCAGCAGCGAGTAATCGACGTTCTCACCGATGGCCTTGGCGGCGACGGCCTTCATGCCCATCTCGTCAGCCTGCTCGGGCGTAACGTCAGCGGCACGGCGCAGGATGGAGCACACGCGGGCGTGAGCGTACTGCACGTAGTACACCGGGTTGGAGTTGTCGCGTTTCTTAACGGCCTCAATATCGAAGTCGACCATCTGGTTGGAGCTCTTGGAGATGAGCGTGTAGCGAGCGGCATCGGAGCCGACCTCGTCGACGAGCTCCTGCAGGGTCACCATGGTGCCCTTGCGCTTGGACATACGGACGGGCTTGCCGTTGCGCAGCAGGTTGACGAGCTGGCCCAGCAGAACCTCGAACTTGCCGGGATAGCCAAGAGCGTCGCAGACGCAGCGGACGCGCTCGATGTAGCCGTGGTGGTCGGCGCCCCAGATGTCGATGACGTGATCGACGCGCTGGAACTTATCCCAGTGATAGGCAACGTCGGAGGCGAAGTAGGTGTACTCGCCGTCGGACTTGATCAGGACGCGGTCCTTGTCGTCGCCCAGGTCGGTGGAACGGAACCACAGAGCGCCGTCCTTGGTGTAGAGGTAGCCCATCTTGTCGAGCTTCTCGAAAGCGCGGTCGACGGCGGAAGTGCCGGCGGTCTCGCCCTCGGTGTCCTTCACATACAGCGAACGCTCGGAGTACCAACGATCGAAGTCGCAGTTGACGGCATGGCAGAGGTCGCGCATGTTGTCGACCATCTTCACATAGCCGCGCTCGCGGAAGCTCTCCATGCGCTCCTGAGGATCGGCGTTGACCCACTTGTCGCCGTCGGTGCGCCAGAACTCGGCAGCCTCGTCGATGATGTAGTCGCCGCCGTAGGAGTCCTTGCCCAGAGTCTCGGCAAAGTTGTCCTGGTACGGATGGGTCTCGGGGTGCTCGTCGTTCTCGTCGGCAACAAAGGCATCGCGGTCTGCGATCAGCAGCTTGTGAGCCTCGTCGATATCCACACCCTGCTTGGCGATGATGTCGGCAAGCTGCATATAGCGCGTGCTGATGGAGTTGCCGAAGGTGTTCATCTGAGAGCCGTGGTCGTTGATGTAGAACTCACGCTGGATGTCGTAACCGGCGTGGTCCATAACGCGGCAGAGCGAGTCGCCCAGCGCGGCCCAGCGGCCGTGGCCGATGTGCATGGGGCCGACGGGATTGGCGGAAACGAACTCAACCTGGGTCTTCAGGCCACCACCGACGTTGGACTTAGCGAAGTCCATGCCCTTCTCGCGAGCCTCGCCAAAGATGGCGTTCTTGACGGCGACGGAGAGGTAGAAGTTGATGAAGCCGGGGCCTGCGATCTCGACCTTCTCGATCGCGGGATCCTCGGGCATATGGGCAACGATGGCCTCGGCGATCTTGCGCGGGGCGCAGTGGGCCAGCTTGGCGGACTTCAGGGCCATGGTAGAGGTCCACTCGCCATGAGAAGTGTCAGCCGGTCGCTCGATAGCGCAATCGTCAAGTTCAAATGCGGAAAGGTCGCCGGCCTCCTGGGCCGCAGCAAGCGCAGCGCGTACCAGCTCTTCAATCTTCTCGGGCATAGATCCTCCTTGTGTTAAAGCCCCCGAGCTCTTGGTCACTCGTAGGGCAAAAGCCAGAGTTTGTAGCACTCTATCACAAGCGACGGGCACTGTCGCAGGGTAAAGCTAATAGATATTGCATATGCACAAAAATGACTACAGCTTGTATGGAGTCACTCAAAGATGCCGGTCTGCCTGCAGATTATGCAGGCGTTGAAAATGCGTAAAGGTGTGAATGAGCTGCGTCTGTTATCGAATACTCTTACCTATCAGAGTTGTGTGCTTTTCCTGCATAAAGTAACGGTTTGCGCACGTCAGCGTGTTATTCTAGACATACGTAAATTCGTATAAGTTGGAGGTAGCATGTTCTCAATCGGTCAACACGTCATTCATCCGGGCCAGGGAGTCTGCACCGTCGTCGGTTTTAGGGACGACACACCGCAGCCCATGCTGCTGCTCGAGACCAAGCAGGGACATGCGCAGACGATCCTCATGTACCCCGTGGCGCAGGCCGACCGTTTGCACGCCGCCATCTCGCAGCAAGATGCCGAGCACCTGCTGAGCCACTATGACGAGCTGGAGTGCGACACCTTTACCGAGCGCAACAGCTCGCTTGAGGAGACACACTTTAAGCAGCAGCTCAAGCTGGGCGCACCCGAGACGGTCCGCGTGGCAAAGACCATGATGCACCGCATTCGCCAGGCCGAGGAAGCTGATAAAAAACCCAGCTCCTACTACATGCGCGTACTCAAGGAGGCCAAGCGCCGCTCCATCGAGGAGTTCGCCGTGGCCCTTGGCGTCACCGAGGAGGACGCCGAAGCTCGCCTAGCCCAAGCCGCCCTCAACTAACCCATCCGCGCCAAAAACCACCACAAAGGGGACAGGCACCTTTGTGGTGGTTTTCTTGTTCTAGTAGTATTCATTCTTATCGATACCCACGAGCACAAGGAGTCTCCTATGGCAGAGCCGCTTACCGCCGGAATCACCCGCGACCGCGCGTTCGAACTGCTCAACGAGCACAACAAGGACCCGTTCCACATCACCCATGGCGAGACAGTCGAGGGCACTATGCGCTACTTTGCGCGCGAGTTCGACCCCGAGAACGAGGAGTTTTGGGGCATCGTCGGTCTGCTGCACGACCTGGATTGGGAGGAGCATGAGGACGACCCCATTAACCACACCATCTATGCTGCCGAGATTCTTGAGGGCGAAGGTGCGTCTCCCGAGCTCATTCGCGCCATCCAGACGCACACGTCGGACTTCAACACCTCACTACCCAAGCCCGAGCTGCAGATGGAAAAGATCCTGTTTGCCTGCGATGAGCTCACCGGCCTGATCGGCGCTGCCGTCATCATGCGCCCGAGCAAGAGCGTTATGGACTTTACGACTAAGTCGCTCAAGAAGAAGTTCAAGGACAAACGCTTTGCCGCCGGCTGCTCGCGCGACGTGATTTCGCAGGGCGCCGAGATGTTGGGCTGGGAGCTCCCCGAGCTCTTTGACCGCACCATCGCGGCCATGCAGTCCTTCGCCCCCGACCGAGATACCTTCCAGGCCTAACCGCCCGCGCCAGCTAAAACCGCCACAAAGGGGACAGGCACCTTTGTGGCGGTTTTTCTTGCGCGGTCGTTAGGGGCGGACCTGGCCGGTGCCTCGGAGCTTGTATTTGTAGGTAGTGAGGGCCTCGGCGGCAAAGGGGCCACGGGCGTGGAGCTTTTGGGTCGAGATGCCAATCTCGGCGCCCAGGCCAAACTCGCCGCCGTCAGTGAAGCGCGTGCTGGCGTTGGCGTACACGGCCGAGGCATCGACCGCATCCAGGAAGCGCTCGCAAGCGTCCGTGTCCTCGGCAACGATGGCCTCGGAGTGCATCGTGCCGTAGCGATTGATGTGTGCGATGGCCTGGTCCTCGTTTGCCACGACCTTCACGCTCATCTCGAGCGCCAGGTACTCGCGACCCCAGTCCTCCTCAGTCGCGGCGACGTAGTCATCGCCCTCCACAAAGCCGGCGTCGGCGCACGCGGCGCACGTGGCCTCGTCGCCGTGAATGAGCACGCCGTGATCGTGCAGCACGGCAACGACCGCAGGCAAAAACGCATCGGCCACAGCATGGTCGACCAGCAGCGACTCGGCGGCATTGCACACGCCTACGCGCTGGGTCTTGGCATTAACGATAATGTTGAGCGCCTTATCAAAGTCGGCGGATTCATGCACGTAGATGTGGCAGTTGCCCGTGCCCGTCTCAATCACCGGCACAAGCGACTCGCGCACGCAGCGCTGGATCAGGCCTGCACCGCCGCGCGGAATGAGTACGTCGACAATGCCGCGGAGCTTCATGAACTCGCCAGTGGCCTCGCGGTCGGTGGACTCGATCATCGACACGGCCTCGCGCGGGAAGCCCTTGGCCTCGAGCGCATCGGCCAGCAGCTCGGCGATCATGGCACACGAGTGATAGGCCAGCGAGCCGCCGCGCAGAATACAGGCGTTGCCGGTACGGATGCAGATGCCTGCGGCGTCGGCCGTCACGTTGGGGCGCGCCTCGTAGACCATGGCGACCAGGCCCAACGGCACGCTCACGCGGGTCAGGTCCACACCGCTCGCAAGCACGCGGTGGTCGAGCACGCGGCCGACGGGATCGGGCAGCTCGGCGAGCTTCTCCAAACCGGCGGCCATGCCCTCGACGCGCTCAGGCGTCAGCAGCAGACGGTCGAGCAGACCGGCCGAAGTGCCCGCATCGCGCGCGGCGGACATATCGAGCTCGTTGGCGGCGACGATGGAGTCGACACCGTTGCGCAGTGCTGCGGCCATGGCGCGCACGGCCATCGTCGATACGGCGTTCTCCTCGGTGGAGCCCTTGATCTGCTTGAAGAGCTTGTTCATCTCCCTGGCCACGGCTCGGCCCTTCGTCGCCTTGAATACGTGGCCGAAGCGGAGGATGAACTGCCGGAAGCGGTCGAGCTTCTCCTCGCTCGGAGCATCGTGCACGCGGTAGACCATCGTGCGCGGTACGGCGCGTCCCTTCTCGTTGCGGCGGTGGCTGCAGAACTCCGCCACGCGGCGGTTGGCCAGCAGCATGAACTCCTCGATCATCTGGTTCGACTCCTTCTGCTCCTTGAAGTAGACGCCGAGGGGCTTTCCGTTCTCGTCGAGGCGGAACTTCACCTCTTCGCGGTCAAACGAGATCGCTCCGTTGCGGAAGCGCTGGCGGCGCAGCTCCTGCGCCAGACGGTTGAGGGTCAGGATCTCCTCGGCAAAGTCGCCCTTCCCGGTTTCGATCACCTCCTGCGCCTCGGCATAGGTGAAGCGGCGGTCGGAGTGGATCACCGTACGGCCGAACCACTCGTCGAGGATCTCAAGCTGCTCGTTGAGCGTGAAGACCGCCGAGAAGCAGAGGCTCGTTTCGTTGGGGCGCAGCGAGCAGAGCTCGTTCGAGAGCCGCTCGGGAAGCATCGGCACCGTGCGATCGACCAGATAGACCGACGTGCCGCGCTCGACGGCCTCGTCGTCGATGATCGAGTGCGGACGGACGTAGTGCGTGACGTCGGCGATGTGTACGCCCACCTCCCAGACACCGTCGCGCACCTTGCGCACCGAGAGGGCGTCGTCGAAGTCCTTGGCGTCGGCCGGGTCTACGGTGAAGGTCGTCGTGTCGCGGAAGTCGCGGCGCGAGGCGATCTCCCCGGCCGTGATCCGGGCATCGATCGCCGCGGCGGCCTCCTCGACCTCGGGTTCGAAGCGGTAGGGCAGTTCGTATTCGGCCAGGATGGCGTGCATCTCCGTGTCGTTGTTGCCGGCCAGTCCCAGCCGCTCGACCAGCTCGCCCACGGGGCTCTTGCTCCCGGGCTGCCAGTCGACGATGCGTACGACGACCTTCTCGCCGTCGCGGACGTCGGGGTAGTTGCGCTTCGAGAGGTAGATGTCCATCGGCATGCGGCGCGAATCGGCCCGCACGAAGATCTGATGGGCCCCGACCTCGGCGATGCCCACATAGGGCTTGCGGTTGCGCGAGAGGATGCGGGTAACCTCGCCCTCCATGCGGCCGTCCCGTCCGCGGTGGATGACGGCCACCTCCACGCGGTCGCCGTCGAGGGCGTTGGCCGTGTTGCGCTGGTTGACGAAGATATCCTCTTCGAGCCCCTCGACGCGGACGAAGATTGCACCCGACGTGGTCATGTCGGCCACGCCCTCGTAGTGGGGCAGGTGCTGCCGCGTGAGGCGGTATTTCTCGCGGGAGCACTCCTCGACCACCCCTTCGTCGAAGAGTTGTCCGAGGATCTCGAACGTCTCGCGGCGACCCTCCTTCGAGGCGCCGCCCGAGGCCGAGGCGAGCTGCTTGAGTGAGAACTTGTTGTTCGGGAACTCCCGGAATAGATTGAGTATGGCTTCCCGTCGTCCGCTGTTCGTGGAGCCCTGACGGGTGTGTCGTGTGTTGTTCTTTTTCATGGTCTGTTGAGTATTTGCAGTGCGAGGCGGCTCATGAAGTCGATGCCCGTGTCGATGGCCTCCTCCCGGGGAATGAATCGGGACGTGTGGGTGCGTCCGGCTCCGGGCCCGACACCCAGGCGGTAGAAGAGCGACGGATAGACGCGGCAGTAGAAACCGAAATCCTCGGCCGTGGTGCGCAGGGGCAGCATCTCGACCTTCAGACCCGTCTGCTTGGCGAGCGCCGTGGCCCGCTTGACGAGAATCTCGTCGTTCACCACGCACGGGTAACCCCGTCCGATCTCCACCTCGGTCGAGGTGCCGTGGCGCTTGTCAATATCCGCGGCGATGTTGGCGATGCGGCGATGGATGATTTCGCGTTCGCGTTCGTCGAACGTGCGCAGCGTCCCCTCCATGCGCACATCGTCCGGCACGACGTTCGTGGCGCCTGCGGCCTCCACGCGTCCGATCGAGAGCACGCACTCCTCGGCGTTGAGGGCGATCAGACGTGTCAGCAGCTCGGCACCGGCCGCCACGGGGTCCTTGAGCTGGCTGCGCAGGGCGCCGTGGCCTCCCGTGCCGTGGATGCGGAATCGCAGCTCGTCGCTGGCGGCCATGTACTTGCCGGCGCGGAATCCCAGCGTGCCGACCTCAAGCTGCGGCTCGACATGTTCACCGATCACGGCCCGGATGTCGTATCCCTCGAAGGGCTTTTCGGCCAGCACGAGCGACGCTCCTCCGGGATTGCACTCCTCGCCGGGCTGGAACAACCCGAAGAGCGTGCCGGCGAAATCGGCCTCGGCAGCCAGCCGCTGCAGCACGCCGTAGAGCACGGCGGCGTGCATGTCATGTCCGCAGGCGTGCATGACGCCCCGGTTGCAGGAGCTCCATGCCAGGTCGGTCTGCTCGGTGATCGGCAGGGCGTCGATGTCGGCGCGGAGCACTACGGCGCGCCGGTCTCCGGCAGCGGTTTTACGCCCCGGAATGCGTGCCAGAACGCCCGTGCCGGCTACCGGGGTGTGCTCGATCCCCAGCTCGGCGAGCTGTTCGGCGATGAAGGCCGCCGTGGCATGCTCCCGGAACGAAAGTTCCGGATGGGCGTGCAGGTGGCGGCGAAATTCAACGGGAGTCATTGTCTTTTTCGTTTAAGGGTCTGCGGCATCCGTATTCAGAATACCGCCTTGACAATCTGTTGGATGTTGTTCGTGCGGCTCATCGTGTAGTAGTGCAGCACGGGAACGCCAGCGGCCATCAGCTCGCGGCTCTGGGCGATGGCCCACTCCACGCCGACCTCGCGGACGTGGTCCGGATGGGTCCTGGCCTCGCGGACCAGCTCCTCGGGGAGCTCCACGGCAAAGGTCTCGGGCAGCACCTCCAGGTGGCGGAGCGTCGAGAGGGGCTTGATGCCCGGGATGATCGGCCCCTCGATGCCAGCTTCGCGGCAGCGGCGCACGAAATCGAAGTACTTGCGGTTGTCGAAGAAGAGCTGCGTTACGACATACTCCGCGCCGGCGTCGATCTTCTCCTTCAGGTGGCGGATGTCGCTCGTGATGTCGCGGGCCTCGAAATGCACCTCGGGATAGCCGGCCACGCCGATCGAGAATTTCGAGTGGTGGCACTCCTCGACCTCGCCGT
>CALGZX010000029.1 GCA_937934165.1 uncultured Collinsella sp. | reverse complement strand
TGGACCGTGTCCCGCTCGTGCCTCGTGAGCCTTCCGTAGGCCCTCGGGACCGCCTTCTCGGAGCCGCTTTTCTTCTTTCCGGACATGCCGTCCTCCGATCTCCCGGGGCCGGCCGATCCGGCCCTCAGGGTATCGGGTTCCCACATTCATCCGCACATGTGCGGATGAATGTGGGAGGTGTTCGGATAAAGTTGATAATCAAGGCAGACAATTAAACCAGCATCTTTAAACATCTGAGCAGTATAGTGACCAAAACTATCGCATAACCGCACTCTACGAATGGAGAAGTTATGACCGAACACCACGCCATCAGCCGCCGAGCATTTACGTTGGGCCTTGGACTCGCGGCGTTGTCGCCACTTGCAAGCCTGTCCGAAACCGCGGCATTGGGCATTGGCCCACGAGCGGCATTTGCAGACGACGCTGCCACAGCGTCGGACAGCCTCGACAATTTCGTCATTCGCCTTCGCCCCGCGGGCTATTTTCGCACCGCGAGCGTCAACCAAGACGGCAACGTTCGCGGCAACGTCTGCCACCTGTTTAACGACGGGACGTCCAGCAAGCTCATCCTTGAGAACGTAACGACCAAGAATGACGATACAAACTGGTATGCTATCCGCACCTTGCTCAATTTCGAAGAGCATAAAAAGACGGGCTATAGCATTTGGTCGGTCGACGACGACTCTGACAAAGATGGAAAGGTCATCCACGTATGGGGCGGCGAGTATGACAACAAGCCCAGCCGCGCTTTTGCGTTCGAGCGTCAATCAAACGGAACCTATATCATCCGAGACCGCACGGTCGAGAAAGAAACCGAGAAAAAAGACATTAAGTACCTGGCAATAGAATCGAACGGCGAAGACCAGGACAACAATAAGATCTGCCATAAGAGTAAGAGCATTCCGTGGGAGCTCGAACTTATCGGTTACGACATGAAAAAGAACGATGCCACGGTTAGCAGCCTCGACTGGATCACGTACAGCAGCTACGTCGATGGGCCATGTTGGATGAAATACGTCGACGACAACAAGTTCCTCGACGAGCTGAGCATCCCGGGTACGCACGATTCGGGCACCTGTAGCGTGGACAACGACACCGAGCCCCAATCCTCGCAAGTAAAATGCCAGCAGGATTACATTCCCACGCAGTTGCTCGAAGGCATTCGCTATTTTGATATCCGTCTCGGAAAGGGCGACAACCCTGGCATCGACCATGGGATGTACTACCTGCTCAAAAAAGACGCGTACTTTTTGCATCTTTCCGATGTCATAGGCTACTTCAAAACGTTTTTGAACGAAAACCCGACAGAAGCGCTCATCATGCTTGTATCACGAGGCAACGACGAGGCTACCGACGAAAGTGTTACGACGGCTTTCGCCAAGGTTTTGGACGACAACCCCAAACTGTTCTATACGTCGAGCCGCGTTCCCACACTGGGCGAGGTGCGCGGAAAGATCGTCCTGCTACGTCGATTTGGACTCGACGGCGACAGCGTAAGCGGCCACACGTGGGGACTCGACCTCACCGAATGGGATAACAAAATCGCAGCGCACACCGACAGCAGTTCCATGTGCCTCGTCCAAGACGCGCAGGGCTTTGAAGCCGCGGGGGAAACAGGCGACAAAGAGCCCTATTGCACCAAGGTATACGCCCAGGACAAGTACAAACTCACGGGAACCGACAAGCTCAGCTGGGTCGATAATGCGCTGAAGGAAACGACCGGGCGCACGCGCAACGAGGTAGATGTCGAGGACGATAACGGGGCCAAGGAGAAAGTCCTGGAGCGTTGCTGGTCTATCAACTACACCAGCTGCACGGGCTTGTCGCACGGAGGCAATCCTTTTACCTCGGCACGAGTAGTCAACGAGCATCTGTATAAGAGCCCGTACATCAATCCCAGCGGCATCGAGGATACAAAGTCAGATTACCTCAAGCACATTGGCATCATCGCATCCGACTTTGTTGATGCGGCGCTGGCCCGGAGCATCTACCAGCGCAATTACGATACGGAGCACAAGCAGACGGCTTCGTACTATCTCCCGTACTATCTCCCGACCCGCATGCGCATGACGTACGGCGACTCGCTGAGCGATGCCTCATTCCAGGATGGCAAGACCGTTGGCGAGGGCCGTTTCCGCCTCGTTAACAGCAGCAACGTACTCAACGTGGCCGCTTCTGGCAGCGCGTTTGCCATCGAATACGTGGATGTCGACGCCCTGGGCAACGAGACCGCTACAGGACTGCAGGGCTTCGTGCCCATCGATATCGATCCGCTCGCGCTGACGCCCCATTTTGAGGGACTCGAAGGCCTTAAGGCCGGCGAAGACGTGCGCGCCAAGATTGCGGCATCACTCGAGGGCAAGCTCGAAACCGACGCCTGCACCGCCCAGCTCGAGTTTGTGCACGACGCGGACGGCGCTCCGGGCACGGCAATGGCCGAGGGCGAGGCATTTGCCGCGGGGACGTATTGGGTGCGTGCGAAAGGTCTGTTGGGCGACGCGGCGCAGAACTACACGCTCGCCAGCGACGGAGCCGCAAACTTTACCGTAGCGGCCTCGGACAGTGCAGGCGGCACCGGCAGCGGCACGGGTTCCAGCGCAGGCAGCGCTGATAAGAATGGTAAGGGCAACAAGGGCAAGGGCTCGGGCGGAAAACTCGCCGACACGGGCGACGGCTCCGGCATTGCCGCCGGGCTCGCCGCTGCCGCCATGGCGACAACGGTCGCCGGCGCGGCGATGCTTGCCAATGACCGCGAAAACGTTGGGGACGACAGCGAATAGGCAAGCCCGCCTTTTAGACACATCGACTCAATTGGGGGAGGCGCAGAATACCGTTCTGCGCCCCGATTTTTACCTTAGCCCGAACACCGTTATCGGCTACATCACCATGTTCAGCGCATTCACGAACTCCTGAGCTTGGGAGCGGCTGCTCAGACTAAAGACACAGGCAGTCAACAGCCTGTTACGTAGGAAAACGTCGCGGCCCTTGATCCTGCTGACCCCCGTAATGTCCTTAAGATAAACAATCTCGGTGTGCTTGCCACCAAAAGTGCCCTTCTTGAGCACCTCGATGCGGTTAGGGTAGATCTTGACGTCTTTAAACCTACCCGAACCTTTGTCCTGGAACAGCAGCGTGTTGCTGTCCATACGCGTCACTCCCGTGGGGTTCGCTAAAACTGTCTCTATGGCCACATTTTAGTCACCGCAAGGCTCCCATGCGAAGGTGCCAGACAGCAAAGCAATTCGTGTCCGCGCGAGGCTTTAAACTAAATGCGATAAAGATGCATTCCACAAGAGGAAAGTGGGGCGACAGTGATGGGCGAACTGGTAAACCGTGGAGAATCGGCAATCGTGCCCGAAGGTTTTTACAAGCAGGTCTCCTCGATTCTCAACGCCGCTCGCGACAAGGCCTATACCGCCGTTAACTTTGCGATGGTTGAGGCATATTGGGAGATCGGCAAGAGTATTGTTGATGAACAGGGCGGAGAGGGGCGCGCAGCATATGGAGAGGCATTGATTGCAGGCCTCTCCAGAAGGCTTACCGCGGATTTCGGAAGAGGCTTTGGCATCGCAAACCTTCGCAATATGCGTCAGTTCTTTCTTGCGTTTCCAATTCGCGACGCACTGCGTAGCGAATTGAGCTGGACTCATTACCGCAGGTTGATGCGCATTTCCGACCCTGACGCTCGCACCTGGTACATGAACGAATGCGCCGATTCTCGTTGGAGCACGCGTCAGCTCGAACGCCAGATCAATACCATGTTCCGTGAGCGCCTACTTGCCAGCAAGGACAAGGAGGCCGTCACCCAAGAAATCCAAAAGAGCGCCCCGGCTCGTCGCCCCGAGGATATCATCCGCGACCCATATGTACTGGAGTTTTTAGGTTTCTCGGACGATACTGCGTTTCGCGAGAGCGATCTAGAGCAGGCGCTCATCACGCATCTTCAGAAGTTCCTGCTGGAGCTTGGCCGTGGTTTCGCTTTCGAGGCGCGCCAAAAGCGCATCACCTTTGATGGACGCCATTTCTATATTGACCTTGTGTTTTACAACTATCTGATGCGCTGCTTCGTGCTCATCGACCTTAAGACCGATGACCTTACGCATCAGGACCTGGGCCAGATGCAAATGTATGTGAACTACTACACGCGCGAACTCATGAACGAAGGCGACAATCCGCCCATAGGCATCGTGCTCTGCGCGGACAAAAGCGATTCGATCGTCGAGTACACGCTGCCCGAAGACAACGACCAAGTGTTTGCCGCCAAATACCTGCCGTATCTTCCAAGCAAGGAAGAGCTGGCGCGCGAGTTGAGTGCCGAGTACCGCGCCATCAATGAAGCGTCTAATGGCGAAGCGCAAGGGTAGCAGCACGTTGCGACCGAAGCCACCGCAGCCGTCGCAGGCGCACTCGCGGTTGCGACGCACGCTACGAAACAATACCGGTCATGGACGCCGGCAACGACATTCTAGCCGTGGCTGGCGAGCATGACCTGACAGGCAAAGACGCGGCCTTCGTCTGATGTGGGTCCATTGGCTGTCACAGAAAAGGGCCGGTTGCAGCCGGCCCTAGACGATAATACCTGCGTTGCCCGCGTCTCCGAAGTTTAAGCGCTGAGGAGCGGGTTCCGCGGCACAACCTGATTTTACCCAGTGAGGAGGCTCTTTTGCAGCCGCTCCACTGTTTATTTACATCTGGCACCCTCAAACAATCAGACGACAGTCCGCACTCCTGCGAGCTGCCCCGTTCCTCTAGCTATCGCATCGCAGCGCCGACCGACACTACTCCCCTACTTCCCAAAGATTGCAGCGAACAATCCCTTGCGTTTGGGCTTCTCCTCTCGGTAGGAACCCTCGACGGCGGCTGCAACCTGGCGCGGTTGCTCGCAGCCTCCACGGCGTACGATCTGGTATAGGAACGGCGATTTAACGTATTTGACCTCGATGGGCGTGGCGTGCACGGTGCTTTCGCTCGACAGCATCACGTTGGGATTGAGCGGTGCCACCACATGCGTCTCGCGCTTGTCACTAAACACCACCGCAGCCGCGCGGCCCGTCTGGCCGTTCACGGCGATGCGCACCTGTTCGCCATCGCGACTATCCGAGGCAGGACGATCGACAAAGTACACCGGCACCATAACCAAGCCGTCCTTGTGCTTGCGGGCCTTGCGCGCCCACGTGCGGATGCTCTTTTTATTGAGCCCCAGTACAGCCTCGGCGTCGTTGCCCGCAACGTCGAGCGCCAACTTATCAATGACCACCTGGTCCTTGGTAGACGCATCGACTGAGACAACGCGAAAGTCACCTTCCTGCATGGCGGGATCGAACGGACCGACCTTGGCAAAGTCCCACGGCTCCAAAATGCCCATGAGGCGAACGTCCAGGTAGTTTGCCCTGGGGTATGCCCAGTCGAGCACCTCGTAGTACACCAAGGCCTCCTTGCTCAGGCCCTTGCCCGGGAAGCTCGCCATCATGCGCAAGTCCGCCAGCGCCATGGGGAAATAGAAGAGCATCATGTCGTTTTGGATCGCGTCTTCCACGTCGTGCCCGGCAAAGGCATCCGGATACTGGCGCACCAGCTGCAGCGCGTTGGCACGTGCCTGCTGCGGCGAGATTTCGCAGGGAATACCCTGCTCGGGCACATACTCCGCACCAACGCCCATGGTCAGGCGCTTGCTAAACGTCCCCGGCTTGAGCAGGTCCGCAATGCCAATCTTATTGCCGCAGGACGGGCACTCAAACACACGCTGCGTTGACTCGCCCTCAAAGGACGCTCCGCAGAAGGGGCAAGGAATGCTCACATGCGTGGCCTCTTGGAACTCCTGCGCCGTGCCGCGATCCTCCCACAGCAGATGTTCCAGGACCGACTGATTGCGCCAGTGCGCATTGAAGAAATACCAGTCCGGGTCCTGCGGGCGCTCGAGTTGCGACACATGCGTGAGTTTGAGCAGTCCATCCACCACCGTCAACGGCGTATGGCGAATACCCAAAGCGCTCTTGGGCTCTCCGGCGTCCGCCTGCCACGGAACCACCGTGCCGCAATAGGCGCACTCAAAGCTGCGCTTAGCCTGGTGCGAGTACATAGGGCCGCCGCAGTTTTGACATTTAATGGCAAACATCTCGTCCATGGAAACGTCCTCCTTTGCACAGGGGCTGTCGACATTAAGTATGTCGAGCAAGCAGGCACATGCCCATACCCATGTGGCCCAAAATGGACCACCCAGGCAGACGAGAAGGCTCGCTCGTTAGCACCGGCAGACTATTGCTGCATTTTCTGAGCATCGGCGCACGGCGCCCCCGTGCGAGCTACACTATCCCCTTAAACATGATTGTGAGGACGACCGCTATGCTATTTGTAAATCGGCTGGTACATACGCTTGTTCCCGGCAGCGAGAGCGAGCCGGTCGATGCATCTTGCCGCACCAACGCGGGCTTTTCCGCAAGCCTCGTCTGCATTGGCCTCAACATCACCCTGTGCCTGGCCAAGGGCATCGCGGGTCTGCTCGCCGGCTCCGTCTCCCTCATCGCCGACGCTTTCAACAACCTCTCCGATGCCTCGAGCAACATTGTGAGCCTGCTCGGTTTCCGCCTTGCCAGCCGCCCGGCAGACGAAGGCCACCCCTATGGTCACGGCCGCTACGAGTACCTAGCCGGCCTGTTCGTCGCCGTCCTGGTTTGCGCCGTCGGCATCAACCTGATTCTCGAGTCGGTCACCAAGATCATCAAGCCCTCGCCCACCGCTTACACGTTTATTTCCCTTGCGGCACTGGCTACGTCCATGCTCGTTAAGCTCTGGATGGCAGCGTTCAACCGCACGCTGGGCGATCGCATCGACTCGGAGACGCTCATCGCCACGGCGCAGGACTCCAAAAACGACGTCATCACCTCGGGCTCGGTCTTGGTGGCGGCGCTTATTTCGCAGACGACCGGCTTTGATCTCGATGGCTGGGCAGGCCTGGGTGTGGGCGTCTTCATCTGCATCAGCGGTCTGGGCCTGGTGCGCGACGCCATCAGCCCGTTGCTGGGGCAAGCGCCCGACCCCAAGCTCGTCCAGGCAATCCGCGACAAGATCATGTCCTATCCGCAGGTCTTGGGCACACACGACCTCATGGTGCACGACTACGGCCCCGGTCGTCAGTTTGCCAGCGCCCACGTGGAGATGCCCGGCGAGGGCGACGCGTTTGAGCACCACGAGATTCTGGACACCATCGAGCACGACATCAAGCGCCAGATGGGCATTGGTATCACGCTGCACTGCGACCCCATCGCCACCACCGGCGATGACTTGCGCGGCTGGGTCAAGCGCGGCATCATGCAGATCGATCCCGCGCTCTCCATCCACGACCTGCACGAGCACGACGGGTTCGTTTCGTTTGACCTGGTGCGTCCCGACGGCTTTGACATATCCGACGAGGAGCTGCTGGAGCTCGTCACGCGCATCGTGCACGAGCGCCGGCCCGATGCCTCATGCGTCGTTACGTTTGACTCGGGCTTTAGCTCGCCCGACCGTCCGGCCGAGCAACTGTAGCCTGCTTAACAGCTAGTTTCCCTGCGCGCCCGAGATGCCGTTTTGCAGGGCGTTCCAGGCATCCGTCGCCATGCCGCCCAAGTTCTGCGCGGTATCGCCCAGGTTCTGGGCCGTGTCGCCCAGCTCTTGCGCCTTGTCTCCCAACTCCTGTGCCTTGTTGCTCAAGTCCTCCAGCGTATTGGAGCTCGAGCTGTCGGTACCGCTTTGTCCGTCGGACGAGTTGCCCGAGCTGTTCTTGTGCGTGAGCTGAATTTCGAGGTTACCGTTGTCGTTATAGTAGGCAGAAGTAACGACCCAGTTGGCATCGACGACGGGCGTTGAGCCATCATCAGTCAGGACCACGGCATTCGAAAGATCGGCGCCGCGCGACTTGAGGATCTTCTTGGCGTTGGACCAGTACTGCCCCGGGATATCGCTCAGATCGACGGTGCTAGACGAGGCGGACTCGGTTTGTTCGGCAGTGGTATCGGCCGTTGAGCTCCCTCGCTTGTTGAGCATGCCCGACACGATAGCAAACACAACCGACAGCGCAAAGAAGATCGCCAGCACGATGAGGATCTTCTTGATCACGCTCGACGAACGCGACGGCGTCTCTTCCTCGTCCTCGCCATATTGCGGAATCGACTTGGGGTACTCGCGATACGGCTCGCGCGACTCGTAGCGAGGCTGCGCCGTGCGAGGCATATACGTCGTCTGCTGAGGCTGCGGAATGGGATTTTGCGACAGGTCATCATAGGGATTCGGCGTCGAGGCAGCATAAGAATCCTGCGGCGCGTAATCAAACGGATCCGGAGCTGCGTTGCCATAGGGGCCTTGCGAAGATGCAGCGTAAGAATCCTGCGCCGTGTCGCCATAGCCCATAACCCGGGTGGGCTCGGCAGAAGGCTGCGTCGCGGCGGGGTCGGCATAACCGGGGTTGGGAACAACGCGGGTCGCATCGGCGCTATCGCCAGCCTGCGCGGAACCGTAGCCGCCCATCACGGTTGTCTTGTCCTGATCCATGCAACGATTCCTTTCCGTCGCGCGTGAGCCTCAAGTTATCCATGCATTCTACCCGCGCAAAAGCCTATGATGGGCAGAGTCCGTCGGTATCTACAAGACGTGCGCGGGCCTAAGGATCAAAAAGCCCCGCCAGGCCTTGTAGGCGCGGCGGGGCGAGCAAGCAGCTATGAGCAGCGAGCTTAGAACAGGCCGGTGATGTTGCCGTCGTTGTCGACGTCGATGTTTTCGGCCGCGGGCACCTTGGGCAGACCCGGCATGGTCAGAACACTGCCGGTCAGCGCGACCACAAAGTGGGCGCCGGCAGAAACCTTGAGCTCACGCACGGTGATGCGGAAGTTCTCGGGAGCGCCCAGGGCCTTGGCGTTGTCGCTAAAGCTGTACTGCGTCTTGGCGACGCACACCGGCAGGTTGCCAAAGCCATTCTCGCGCAGCTCGGCGAGCTGGCGCTTGGCGGCCGGCGTAAAGTCAACGCCGTCGGCGCGGTAGACCTTGGTGGCAACGGCCTCGAGGGCATCAGCGACATCAGCGCCGTCCTCATAGGCAAACTTGAGCTCACTCGGCTGCTCAATCAGACGCATGACCTCATCGGCAAGCTCGAGCGCGCCCTCGCCGCCCTTGGCCCAGACCTCGGAAAGCTTAACGTTGACGCCGAGCTTCTGGCACTCGGACTCGATGAGCGCAAGCTCGGCCTCGGTGTCCGTCGGGAAGCGGTTGATGGCGACCACGCAGGGCAGACCATATACGTTCTGGATGTTGTCGACATGACGCAGCAGGTTGGGCATGCCAGCCTTGAGTGCCTCGAGGTTCTCCTCGTTGAGGTCGGCCTTGGCGACGCCACCGTTGTACTTAAGCGCGCGGGCAGTGGCGACAATCACGACAGCACTGGGGCGAACGCCCGTCATGCGGCACTTAATGTCGAGGAACTTCTCGGCACCCAGATCGGCACCGAAGCCGGCCTCGGTAATGGCGACATCGCCAAAGCGCATCGCCATACGCGTGGCCATGATAGAGTTGCAGCCGTGGGCAATGTTGGCGAAGGGGCCGCCGTGGACAAACGCGGGCGTGCCCTCGAGCGTTTGCACCAGGTTGGGCTTGAGTGCGTCCTTAAGCAACGCGGCCATGGCACCCTGGGCCTTAAGGTCGCGGGCGCGGACGGGCTCGCCGGCAAAGCTGTAGCCGACGACGATCTCACCCAAGCGTTCCTTGAGGTCGCTGATGCTCGTAGACAGGCACAGGATTGCCATGACCTCGGAGGCGACGGTGATATCGAAGCCGTCCTCGCGCGGCACGCCCTGAGCCTTACCGCCAATGCCGTCGATGACGTGGCGCAGCTGACGGTCGTTCATATCGACGACGCGCTTCCAAGTAATGCGCTTAACGTCAATACCGAGCTGATTGCCCTGCTGGATGTGGTTGTCGAGCATGGCGGCCAGCAGGTTGTTGGCAGCACCGATGGCATGGAAGTCACCGGTAAAGTGCAGATTGATATCCTCCATGGGGATGACCTGAGCCCAGCCGCCGCCGGCAGCACCGCCCTTAACGCCAAAGACGGGGCCGAGCGAAGGCTCGCGCAGGGCCACGGCACTCTTGACGCCGCGACGACGCAGGCCGTCGGCCAGACCGATGGTCGTGGTGGTCTTGCCCTCGCCCGCAGGCGTTGGGTTGATAGCGGTCACGAGGACGAGCTTGGCCTGGTGATCAGTCGGCTCGTTGAGCAGTGAATAGTCGACCTTAGCCTTGTCGAAGCCGTACGGAATAAGGTGCTTAACGTCGACGCCGGCGTTCTTGGCCACCTCGGTAATAGGCAGCGGCGTGACAGAACGTGCGATTTCGATGTCAGTAGGCATGGGCGGTCCTTTCGTTACCGGATGAGAAAAAGACCAATTCAGCATAGCACGGGCGCGCAATAGTAAAACACCCATAACCGATGAACGGCGATATGTTTACCCGATGCCCAGCGATAGTCCAACAGCCCGCCAAAACAAAGCGCCCTAAACGGTAGGTTCAATCCCCAGGTGCTCAAAGGTGCGAAGGGTTGCCTGACGACCCTGCGGCGTACGAATCATCAACCCGCACTGCAGCAAATAGGGCTCATAGACATCCTCGAGCGTGCCCGGGTCCTCGCCCACCGCGCTGGCAAGGGTCGTAAGTCCCACGGCACGACCGGAGAACGTCTTGGCGAGCGTCTCCAAAATGCGAATATCCATCCAGTCCAGACCGAGCTCGTCGATCTCGAAGAACTCGAGCGCCTGGCGGCAGATATCGAGCTCGATGGGGCCGTTGCCGCGCACCTGTGCGTAATCGCGCACGCGCTTGAGAAGGCGGTTGGCAAGACGTGGCGTGCCGCGCGAACGCGAGCCGATCTCGAGTGCACTGGGATGGTCGATCGTCACGCCCAGGATAGTCGCCGAGCGCGTCACAATCTGCGCGAGCTCCTCGACCGTGTAGTAATCCAGGCGATACGAAATGCCAAAGCGGTCGCGCAACGGGCCGGTCAACATGCCTGAGCGGGTCGTTGCCGCTACCAGCGTAAACTTGGGAATATCCAGGCGAATCGAGCGCGCCGCCGGACCCTTGCCAATCACGATATCGAGGGCAAAGTCCTCCATCGCGGGGTACAGGACCTCCTCGACCGAACGGTTGAGGCGGTGGATCTCGTCGATAAACAGCACATCACCCGGCTGCAAGTTAGTAAGGATGGCCGCCAGGTCGCCCGTGCGCGCGATGGCAGGGCCACTCGTGGTCTTGATCTGAGCGCCCAGCTCGTTGGCGATAACGGTGGCCAGCGTGGTCTTGCCCAGACCCGGAGGACCCGAGAAAATCACGTGGTCGAGCGTCTCGCCACGGCTCTGCGCCGCTTCGATCAACACGCGCAGGCTCTGCTTGATGTGCTCCTGGCCGCAGTAGTCGTCCAGACGCTGGGGGCGCAAAGTGCGGTCGACATCGAGGTCCTCGGCCGTCAGCTCCGAGCCCACCATGCGCTCGCCGTGCGCCATGGATGCCGCCGGCGAGTTGCCGGGCGTCGCCCACAGGTCCTGAGAGTCATCGGCTTCCCACATCACGCATCCATTCCGAGTCGCTTAAGCGCCGCGCCGAGCAGATCCTCGACACGCATATTCTGCCCATCATACCCGCTCAGGGCAACATCGGTCTCCTGCGGGCTAAAGCCCATGGAAAGGAGCGCCGCACGGGCATCATCGATGGCCGAGGGAGCAGCAGCGGGCACGGGCATCGCAACCTGGCCGGGAATCACGTCGACCGGCACAAAGCCCTTATCCTTGGCAAAGGTGCTCTTGAGTTCCAGGATCAGGCGCTGAGCTGTCTTTTTGCCCACACCGGGTACCTTGGCCATGCCCTTGTCGTCCTCGGCCATCACCAGCGAATATAGCTGCCCCACGGTATAGGTGGAAAGCACGGCGAGCGCCAGGCGCGGGCCAACGCCCGAAACGGACACGAGCCGGTCGAACATCGTGCGCTCATCCTTTGAGGAAAAACCGAAAAGTGTCATGGCGTCCTCGCGCACCTGCATACGCGTGTAGAGGCGGACCTCGCCGCCGGGCGTCGGCAACGTGGCCGCAGTGCTGCCCGAGATGCCGAGCTCAAAGCCAACGCCCGACACATCGACGACAGCCGAGCTCATCGTGGCCTCGACAAGCGTTCCGTGGAGCTGGGAGATCATCAGTATCCGGTTCCTCTCTGTTGATAGAACTCGCCGCCGGTAAGCGCCCGGGTGCGGCTGAGGTTAACGTGGCAGATGGCGCAGGCCAGGGCATCGGCGGCATGGTCGGGATGCGGGTCGTGGTCGAGCTGTGTTAGCGTGCGTACCATGTAGGCGACCTGCCGCTTGTCCGCGGCGCCGGTGCCCACCACAGCCTGCTTGATCTGCATGGGCGTGTACTCGCCAATCTCGAGCGCGCACTCCGAAAGCGCCACAAGCGCAGCACCTCGGGCATGCGCCGTGGGAATGGCCGAACGAACGTTGGCGCCAAAGTAAATGCTCTCGATAGCAGCGGTATCGGGTCGGTAACGCTCCACGACACCCTTGAGGTCGCGGGCGATATGCGACAGGCGCACCGCGAGCGGGCTGCCCGCGCTGGTCTCGATGCAACCGTAGGCACGGCAGCGAACCTCGCCACGCCGCTCCTCGATAATCCCCCAACCCGTATGAGCCAAACCGGGGTCAATGCCCAAGATAACCAAGCCGACCTCCCCTCGCCACAAGCACAGCGCAAGACAAGGCCCCGCGCATCATTCACGAACGTCTGTTCTAGAATAACACAACGGGGCCGAAATGCTTAGTTGAAGTATCGGGGCTGGGAGCGAATCCTATCCCATAGTTAGTTCTGCGAGAAAAAGGGGAACTGCCTCGGATCCACCGGCGGATGCGGCATCGGGCCACCCTGGGGACTACCTTGCGAGCCGCCCTGACCGCCCATCATCTTATCGATGGCGTCCTGAACTTCGCCCTCGAACTTTTTCATTCCCTCGTGTAAACGACGCTGACCGTCCTCAGAGCGCAGCTCCTCCATTTGCTCGGGCGAAATACCCAGTAGCTCGCCCAGCACGCCCATCATCTCGTTTCGCACGCGCTCGCTCGTATCCTCGTCAGCAAAACGGCGCACCTCGGCGCGCGCCAGCGAATCGACCGTCATACGCTCCTTGCCGTTAAGCCCCAGGTCGGACCACGCGAGCATATACGGCCAGGCACGCTCGGCAAACGAACGGGCCGAGACAATCGGCGCCATCGGCAACATGCGGCGGGCAGCCTCACCCTGTCGAACGAGCATCAGCAGCAGCGAGCAGGCCTCAGGCTTGCCAGCGGCCATCGGGATGTCGTCGAAAGATCGATTGCGGTCCACGTGCGCCTCGAGCGCGCCATCGACCTCACCCGGCTCAAGCCCGCCGAGCAGCTGTGCCGCACGGTCGAGCATATCGACCGGACCGTCGAGCGTCGAGAGCGCCTGCGCCAGCACGCGCTCCATACAATCTTCCACTGCGTTGAGCGTCACGAGCTCTTGGGGCACCACGGCAGACGTGCGGTTGCGCACACGCGCCACAAACTCAAGCGTCGACAGGTACACATCGCCAAAGGGCGCAAAGTCGCCCTGGTAGCCGCCGCAAAGCGCCGGCGCCGCCAGCGCGTACTCGGTTTTGGACAGCGGGCTCAGCGCCATCGCACCCAGCTCGAGCGCCGTATCCTCCAGCATCAGGCCCAGCGTGCGCGAGCGCAGGCGCTCGGCATCGCCCGCCGACACGTCGCGATCGAGCACGCGCGCCGCATCCGGTGCATCGCGCTCGACGGTGCGAATGTGCAGACGCTCGGCGATGGCGCGGACGGCGGCACAGCGGGCAGCCTCGGCTTCTTCCTGCGCCGGCGTAAAGATACGGTTGCGCCCCAGCACCAGGCCAATCACATTGCGCGGGCCCAGAGCGTCGACGGCCAGCGCCGCCAGCAGGGACGACGGCAAGTCACCCTCGAGTGCCACCACAGCACGCGACGCACCGTGGGCTCGGGCGTTGTCGCGCACGGCGAGCACCAGCGCCTGCCACAGCCACTCCTCGGAACGGAACTCGGGCAGTTCGTGATCCTCCAGGGCATCGAGCATCACGCCGCGCTGAATCTCCTGAACCAGCAGGCTCTCCTCAAAACACGGCGCCTGGGCCACCACGCGACCGCAGTCGTCGAGCACAAACGAACCGCCGGTATACACCGACTCGTCATAGGCGCCGACCGGCGCCATGCAGGCAAACCACACGCTGCGCTTGGATGCGATCTTACGGTAGGCGCCGCTGCGAACGGCGGCAATGGCGGCAGTCTCGCGGTCGGTCATGTCAAACGCGTTGAATTGGAAATACGCAATGAGGTCAACACCGGTCGGCAGCATCTCGAGTTCGCGGTCCAAGTCAAAAATCACGGCGATACGCACGCCGTCCACGTCGAACACCGGCGGCGCCCAACGCGTGTCGTTGTTCTCGCCACGCTGCAGAGCAATGCTCGAACGCGCCGGCACCACATGACCGTCCTTGAGCATCATGTAGTCGAGCAGCGGCTGGCCCTCAAACGAAACCGCCGCGGGCACGATGCAGATCATGTCAAGCTCCTGGATACGCTCGGCGACACCAGTCAAGCCGGCAAGCATGTCGTGCTCAAAGTCGGCAGCGCCCACCAGGCCACCGGGCACGGCGCCCATAAAGAGCGGAGCCGGAACGCACAGCACGCGCGCCCCGCGCTCGCGGGCCAGACGAGCCTGGTCCTCGATGCGGCCGCAAATGCCCTCAATATCACCCAGGCGCATATCGATCTGTGCAAGCGCGAGCTTCATGCCCCAGCCCTTTCCGTCGTAAACCATCGAAATCGTAGTAAAAGCGCCGGCCGCATAATGCAGCCGGCGCTTGCATGTGCATATGTTAGCTATGATACCCCGAGCGGGGGCGCGCTCCTAGAATGTCGTGGACCACAGCCCGTGCAGGTTGCAGTAGGCATAGACGGTACCGGTCTTGGAGCCGCCCGCGAAAAACGTCGCGGGTTTCATGCCGGGCTCAAGGTAATGGACCTCTAAGCGGCCCTCGGCCTCAAGGGCGATCCACTCAATGTAGTGCTCGGGCAGGCTGGGGTGCTCGACCGAGCCAACGCGTGCGCGAATCACGTGACCGTCGCGCTCGGTCTCGACAACAGGCACGTGCTTCTCGTGCGCCGCGTCCTCAGTGTTTGCGGTCAGCTCCGTGCAACCGGCAGGGGTCGCAACGCCGTCGCCAAGGGCGGCGATGAGCTTGCCGTCGGGGTCCTTAAAGAATTTCGCCATGATGTTCTCCTTTGCTGATGTGCCAATGTTCTTGATGGTTCTTATGCCCAAAGGCAGACAAACCATCCACGGCATTGCAAATGAACACATAACGGACCAGGCAAGCGGTCGGGCCAAAATGCGTCGACCGCCCTGCCCGCTCCAGCAGTCCCACCCCGCGCGCGGCTAGCGACCGTCGCCGCCCAGCAGTGCCAGAACATCTTCGCGGGTAAACAGCGCCGACGAGATGCCGTCGCCGCCGAGCACGCTGTTGACCAGGTCGCGTTTGGACTCCTGCATCTGCATAATGCGTTCCTCAATCGTGTCCTTGGCGATGAGCTTGTACACGGTCACGGTGTGTTGCTGGCCAATACGATGCGCGCGGTCGGTCGCCTGATCCTGTGCGGCCACGTTCCACCACGGGTCGTAGTGGATGACCACGTCGGCCGCCGTCAGGTTCAGGCCCACGCCGCCCGCCTTGAGCGAAATCAAAAAGACCGGAACCTCGCCCGCTTGGAACTGCGCGACCATCTTGGCGCGGCTCTCCTTAGACGAAGCGCCCGTGAGCTTAAGGAAGGCGATATCCTCCTTGGCCAGGCGTTTGCCAATGATATCGAGCATGCCCGTAAACTGGCTGAACAGCAAGATGCGATGACCGCCGTCGAGCGCGCCGTGGACGAGCTCCATGCACGTATCGAGCTTGGCGCTTCCCGCCTTGTAGTCCGCATAGTGCAGATGCGGGTCGCAACAGATCTGGCGCAGCTTGGTGAGCTCGGCGAGCACCTTGAGCTTGTCTTTCTTAAACTCGGATGCCTCGCGGTGCTGCACTTGCTGGGCAATGCGGTCTTGGTTGGCCAGGTAGAGCTTGCGCTGTTCGCCGGTGAGCTGCGTCATCACCGTATCCTCGATCTTCTCGGGCAGATCGGCCACCACGTCTTCCTTGACACGGCGCAGCACAAACGGCGACACGAGCGCTTGCAGGCGGGCGGCGCTGTCGCCCTCGGCGTGCTCGACCGGGCTTTCGAAGCGCTTGGCAAACGACTCGCGCGTGCCAAGCAGGCCCGGCATCAAAAAGTCGAAGATGCTCCAGAGCTCGGACAAGCGGTTTTCGATGGGCGTGCCCGTCAGGGCAAAGCGCACGCCGGCAGGCAGGCGCTTTGCGGCGCGCGCCACCTGCGTGAGCGGGTTTTTAATGTACTGGGCCTCATCGAGCACCACGCGGGCAAAGTCCTGCTCGACGTACTCGTCGATATCGCGCCGCATAAGGTCATACGACGTCACGACCACGTTATGCTCGGCCACGCCGGCGATCTGCACGCGACGCTGGGCCTTGGCGCCCACAATGGCGCACACATCGAGCGACGGGGCAAAGCGCTCCAGCTCGGCGGTCCAGTTGTACACGAGCGAGGCCGGGCACACCACAAGCGTGGGCTTAGCGTCCCCCGCTTCCACGCGCGCCAGGATATGCGCGATCATCTGCAGCGTTTTGCCCAAGCCCATATCGTCGGCCAAGATGCCGCCGAGGCCCAGGTGCTCGAGCGAGCCGAGCCACTGGTAGCCGTCGACCTGATAGCCGCGCAGTGTGGCCTTGAGCGAGACCGGCACCGTAAAGTCCATCTTGCCGAGCGTATCCAAGCGCTCGACGGTACGACGGAATGCAGCGTCGCGATCGGCTTCGAGCGCGGGCGTGCGCGCAAGCATGCTGTCAACGAACAGGGTACTCGACGCGGGGAGCGACACGCCGTCGAGCAAGTCGACAGCATCGACCCCCAGATCCTCGGCAAGGCCAAACGCAGCGCGCGCCCCCTCGTCCAGGCGTACGATGTCGCCCGACGTGAGACGCGCAAACGTCTGGTGACGCTTGTAGGAGTCCAGATAGATGGCAAGGTCTGCCGCCGAAAGTCCGCTCGCGCCCAGTTCGACGTCGAGCAGGTTACTCTTGACAGTCGCACGCACCGAAAGCTTGGGCGCAGGGCGGACCGAAATCTGGCGCAGGCGGTCGCTGAGCATGACCTCGCCCAGCTCGGACAGGGCAGACAGGCCCTCGGTCAGCAAGCGGAACAGGCTCTCGTCATCACGTTCCTCAAACGCCAGGCCGCCCTCGTAAAAGTCGAAATACAGGGCCGCCGTATCCATAACGCGAAACTCTGCCACCTCGTCGCGCGGCGGCACGCCCGGGCGCTGCTCTTCGAAGGGGCTGCCCGGAGCGCCCAGGCTAAAGAGATCTGCCGACCAGTCGCCGTAGGTAACCGTAATTATGCAGGTCACGAGCCCATCGTCGACGCCGATCGCCATGGCAAAGCTCGGCTCGGGCGCCACGGTATCGAGCGCAGCGGGCGCGGTAAGGTCGGTGTAGTCGCGCAAAATGGGCAGCGCCATACGACAGAACTCCCCCACCTGGTCGGCAGCGATATGGACCGGCGTGCGGCAGGGCAGCAAGCGCGATAGGAACGGCGCCGCATGCTGGGCAAACGCCACATCGGTGCGGCGCGCACGGCGGGTGTCGACCAGATAGGCAACGTCGCCCGAAGCAAAGCAGTATGCATCGGCCGGCAGGCGCAGATCGTAGCTGCCACCAGCCGCCGGCGCGATTTTGGCGGCAAGGAGCGGTGGGCGCTTAGACGGCGCCTCGTCCTCCCCTTCTGGAGACAGTTCAACCGCCACGTCATAGGTGCGATGCGTCGTCGTTCCCCGCGACCAGGCGGGCTCAAAGGAAATGGTCCGGCCACGCAGCAAGTCCAGCATGTATACGATGTCATGCTCGGACAGCGGCAACTGGCGCTCGGCGACAAAGCCGCTGCGTGCAAAATCGTACGACGCCGAACGCGAACTCGTGATGTCGCTCAGATACACAACCGTTGCCACAACAAGGTCGAGCAGACGCACCGAAACCTCGTCAAAGGCCTCGGGCGCATGGAGGAATGTGAGCTTTTTGCCGTACGAGAAGGTGCCGCCTCGGACATAGGCGTCGGCCATGCCGTCGATATCCTTGACCACGTAGGACACCGAACCGCAGCGGATGCGGAACTCGAGCGCCCAGCTAAAGCGGTCGGCGAACAGCGGATTGTAGTACGGCACCAACGAGGGTTCCAACGCCGCTTTGGGGGCGTCGGGATCAACGGCACCGGCAAGCTTGCGGCGCATGCTCGCCAGCTCATCCATGCGCGCGTCCGAAAGGTCGGAGAGCGCCGCCATGAGGCTGGGGCTCGTGGGGACGGGCGCCGGAAAGGGAAAGTTGGGGTTGACGGCCGGCGCTTTGGGCGCGGTGCGCGCGGGCTGTTTCGGCTGCGCCGTAAACGTGCGGACCGGCGTGCGCAAACCCTCGACGGGCTCGGCGCCACTGGCATCCAGATACGCCAACGCCGTGGCGATGACGTGTTTGCACATGCCGGAATAGCGGAAGGCAGCGGGGCAATCGCAGTCGTAGTCGACAACCTCGTGCTCGTCCATGTCGAGCGCCACGTGCGTCTTGTACAGGTCGCCGCGCGAGCCGCGCACCGAGCCCTCGATGTTCACGTTTTTGGAGAAGCGCGAGCCGGAGTCCTCAAACGACAGCACGGCGCCGTTGAGCATGAGCGAACGCCCCTTCATAAAGGTGCTGCTGAGCGCCGCCTCCTTGCGAAGCGCCTGCGCAAACGTCCCCTGCGTCATCACTTCCTCCAATCCACCCACCGGATGATTTTTCTGGGACGGGGATTAAAAAAGGCTCTGTTAGACCAGGATTGACATTCCGCCCCGTCATCTTCTTGCGATTGCA
>CALGZX010000028.1 GCA_937934165.1 uncultured Collinsella sp. | reverse complement strand
AGGGGCGGCTTTGTAAAGCCGTTTGTCTCCACCCGCGTAGCGGGTGGTTTAAAGCTGGCCGCTGCGCGGCCAGCAGACTAAAGTCTTGAAGAAAAACACGCCGCTCAGAAGCGGCGCATTCATTCAAATCCATATTTGAGTGTATCAGCGAACCCAAAAGGTCGCGCAACGAATGGGCAAATTAAGGATGCGAGCGGAAGCATCCATGCGATAAGCGGATACGAAGCATCTTTGTTGCACAACAAACTCACAGTCGCACGGGGAAATTATGACTACCCCGTGCGTCGCGAGGAAAACATACGGCAGGAGCAGGCTCGCCACCTAAATCGCGCGACGGGCCTCGATGGCGCGGCCAAGCGTAAGCTCGTCGGCATACTCCAAGTCGCCGCCCACGGGAAGGCCGCTTGCCAGACGCGACACCTCGACGCCCAACGGCTTGATGGTACGGGCCAGATAGCTCGCCGTGGTCTCGCCCTCGATGTTGGGGTTGGTGGCGATGATGACCTCATGGATATCCTCGTGACCCAGACGCGCCAGCAGCTCGCGGATGTGCAGCTGCTCAGGGCCAATCTTGTCCATGGGGCTGATCACGCCGCCCAGCACATGGTACAGGCCATGGTAGCTGCCCGTGCGCTCGATTGCCTGGACGTCGCGCGGCTCGCCCACCACGCAAATACGAGTGGTATCGCGCATCGGGTCCTGGCAGATGGAGCACTCGTCGGCCGTGGCGTAGTTAAAGCAACGGCTGCAAAAGTGGACCTCCTGCTTGACCTCCAGGATGGCCTCGGCCAGGCGGCGGGCCTCCTCGGCATCGGCCTCGAGCAGGTAATAGGCGATGCGCTGGGCCGACTTGGGACCAATGCCCGGCAGACGGCCCAGCTCATCGAGCAGTTTTTGCAGACTGTGATTCGCACTCATATATATGCGTGTCTTAGAACGGCATGCCCGGGATGTTGAGGCCGCCGGTGATGGCGCCCATCTGCTTGTTAGCAAGCTCGTTGACGCCGCGGACGGCCTCGTTGACGGCAGCCATGATCATGTCCTGCAGCATATCGACGTCCTCGGGATCGAGGGCATCGGGGTCAATAGTGAGGTTGACGAGCTCCATCTCGCCGTTAACGGTCACCTTGACCATGCCGCCGCCGGCAGAGGCGTCGACGGTCTGGGACTTGAGATTCTCCTGCGCGGCGGCAAGCTGCTCCTGCATCTTGCGAGCCTGCTTCATCATCTGCTGCATGTTCATACCGGCCATGATGGCTCCTTTACGTGCGGCCGCACGCCGAGCTGCAAGGGCAGCCGGAGCACGGCGGGACTTTCAAACTCAAAAATCGTACCACGGCGCGGGGCCAGCGAGCGGGGCGGACGTGTTCCCTCAGTCGATATACATGTCCTGGAGTGCAAGCTGCACCCAAAGATTATGCAAAGTTGAATAATTCGCATCTGCATAATATTGAAAGCTAAATCTTGTAGAGCCGGAATCCGACATTTTATGCGTCCCACTAAATGGCTAAATGCCGAGCCACTACTCGAGGCGGCGCACATGGCGGCAGGGTATAATTTGATTGCCATGGATAGCAATTTGGAGGTGCCCCATGAATGCCCCCGACGTGCTCCAAAACATCCGCTCAAAACACCCCGCTGCATATGTGGTTCTCTATCTCTTTGTCGGCTGGGCATTGCTGGTTATCATCACCCATGCTATAGCCTTTGGAGCAGAGCTGCTGATAGCCAGCTCGGACCAGCCCGTCGTCAAATGGGAAGCGACCGATGAGTGCACCGACGGAACTCGAACCATTTACTACAACAGCCCGTCCCTCTACCAAGAGTTCAAGGTCAAGATAAAGGACTCCAAGATTGTCGATGCCGAACTAGGCTCTTTTTTGACAATCGGAGCAACCGTCAACGCCGAGCAAGTCGAGCACACGGACAGCCATGCGACGTATCGTATCGACCTCAGCATCCTAGGCCAACCGTCACGCACCTGTCTGCTCGAATGCGATATACGCGGCGCTACGTTGCACATGTCCGAAATACAGATGCGCCCGGACAAAGAGATCTCTTCTTGAGCAGTATACCCGCCCGTACAGCTACTCCACCGGCTTGAAGATGGTGGCCTGACCGAAGACGCTGCGGATGAGGGCTTTGGCCTCGTCCTCGGTCTGCGGGATGCTCGGGGCTGCACCCTGATGGCCGAAGGGGCTGCCCGCACCGGGGTTGGACTCCCAAGGAGCTGCAGGAGCGTCCTCCTCTTTGGGGGCAGTTGCAGCGGACTTGGGCGCGGACGCCGCACCCGGCACGTCGAACGGAGGCAGATCGTCCCCGCTCGCATCGCCGTCGAAGCCGCCGACCATAGCGTCGTCGTAGGGCACCTGCTCGGATTCCCACGGCGCGACAGGCTGAGCCTTGGGAGCGGACGCGCGCTCGGGCGCTCGGGGCGCGGGCTCGGTCGGGAGCTTACCCGTGGCAGGAGCGCCGGCGGGGTTATCGGAGCGTAGCCAGGGGGCTTTGCCCAGGTCAGACGACTTGGGCGCGGGCGAAGCGGGCTTGGACACGGGTATCGAAGCAGCCGGTTTGGGCGCCGCGGGCTTAGGCGCCGACGGGGTCGATGCCGCTACCGGTGTCGCTTGCTGCTGCGGCGCGCTGGCGCTCGAGGATGCAGGGGCCGCCGAGGACACGGGTTGCGGGTCCGCAGATGCCGCAGCCCGTGCAGATGGAGAATGCTCCTCATGTTGAGGAGCCGGCGTGCCACCCCCATCCAGGACATAGTCGACGGTACGACGACCGAAGACCGCGCAGACCGTCGGCAGGACCACCGACTGCGTGTCAGCGCGGCCGAGCATCTTAATGGCAAAAGTCGAACCCGCGGGGAACGAGACCGTGAGCTTGGAGCCGTCGTCGGCCGTGGCGCGGGCGTTGAGCAAAAGCCCTGCGTAGGAAGCCTGACGTGCCTTGACACGCTCGACAACCTCGGCCCATTTGCGCTGCAGCTCTCCGGCATCCTCGACCGCGGGCGTCTCGGCGGCACCGGCGGCGGCAACCTGGGCGGCGTTGTTGGACTGGGGCTTAGGTGCCGGAGCGGTGGCAGGCGCGGGGGCCGCAACGGGCTGAGGCGTCGGAGCCGGCGCAGGCTGAGGTGCAGGCGCTGCAGGCTTGGAAGCTGACACGGACGCAGAACGGGGCGCAGGCTGAGCCGTCGGAGCGGCAGCACCACGGTCCCAAGGCATACCGCCCTGGCGCGCGGACGCAGCAGCGGGGGCAGCGGATGCCGCCGGGGCGGCAGCGCGGGCGCCCGAAATGAGCGTCGGCTGTTGGGCAGCAGCGAGTACGGATGCTGCAGGCGCGGCGGCCTGAGCAGCAGCCACGCTCGCCGGCACGGCGGCGTTGGCAACCATGGCCTCCAGGCGTGCCACGCGCTCAGCCAATGCCTCAATCGTTAAATCAGCATCGGGACGCGCCAGACGCGTGCAGGCAATCTCGAGCACCAGGCGCACGTCGCTCGCGCCCCTCATCTCCAGTGCGGCATCGTCGAGCACTGTCAGCACACGAGCCAGGCGGTCGGCAGGATGCTCGCCAAAGGCAGCGGCCTCGGCAGCAAGCGCCTCGGCCTGCTCGGAGCCGCCCTCAAACAACTCGGCACGGGCACCGGCAACGCAGGCAACATACACGTCACGCACATGCGCCACCAGGTCGCGCGTCAGCTCCAGCAGGTCGTTTCCTTCCTCGACCTGCGCACGGATCAGTCCATAGAGCTCGGCAACATCGCGATCGGCGATGGCGCGGGCAAACTCGCCCAGGATCTGGTCCGAAACCTCGCCCAAAAGCGAGCGGGCGTCGTCCGCATGCACAGAACCGTTGCCAAAGACGCTCAGCTGCTCCAGCGTGGAGAGCGCGTCGCGCATGCCGCCCTTGGCATGGCGCGCCACGATGGCGAGCGCCTCGTCGTCGTAATCGAAGCCCTCCTGCTCGCACACGTAGGACAGGCGATGCTCGATATCCTCGTTGCCGATGCGGTGGAAATCGAAGCGCTGGCAGCGCGAGAGGATGGTCTCCAGAATCTTTTGCGGGTCGGTGGTGCACAGAACAAAGATCACGTGCGCCGGCGGCTCCTCAAGCGTCTTGAGCAGCGCGTTGGACGCCGCCGTCGTGAGCATGTGGACCTCGTCGATGATATAGATCTTGTACTTGCCGCGCACCGGGGCAAAGTTGACGGAGTTGATGATTTCCTCGCGCACATTGTCCACGCCCGTGCGGGAGGCGGCATCGAGCTCGTAGACATCGGGGTGGTTACCCTCGGCAATGAGCTCGCACTCCTCGCAAGTACCGTCGGGCATGCAGCCGCTTGCACCCTCGGCGCGCGCCGCCTCCGCATTGCGGCACAGCAGCGCCTTGGCCAGAATGCGCGCCATGGTGGTCTTGCCCGTGCCGCGCGGTCCGCAGAACAGGTAGGCGTGGGAAAGGCGCCCCTCGGTGATGGCGTGCTCGAGCGTCGAGACGATATGCTGCTGGCCCACCACGGAGTCGAAGGTGAGCGGGCGATACTTTCGGTACAACGATTCCATGGGTGCTCCCCCGGGTATACTGAGTCTTGTTGCCGCGGTGGCCATGCGGTCGCACGGCATACTGCATTCATAATAACCCGTACGGCGAGCCCGCCGCGATAGGAGTCCAAAGAGCATGGCAGACGCAGAGAGCAACCTCGTTCCCTCCGAAGCAGCCGACCAGGTCGAGGTCGCGCTCGAGAAGCAGGCCGCGGCCGATGACGGCATTCTGTACCTCAACGAGTATCAGTACGAAAACGATCTCGTCACCGACTTTGCGCGCCTGGTCGCCTCGCCCAGGCGCCGTGGCTCGCTGTATGTCGCCGCCGCGATTGCCGCGCTCATCGGCATCGGCATGCTGGTGGCCGGCGGCAACTGGATCAAGTTTGGCGTCGTGCTGATCGTATTCGGCGCTTTTTTGGCCTGGTGGAGCAAAAACCTGCACCACACCCTCGCCCGCGACTTTATCGACGCCGTCGAGGCCGACGAGTCCATGGGTGGCCGCTATCGCCGCGTCGCCGCCAACGAGGACGGCCTGATGGTTTGGGGCAAGAGCGGCAAGTCGCAGTTCTTCCCGTTTGACAAGCTCGACCACGTGCTCGACGGCGAGCGCATCTTTGTGGCCATGTTCGCCGACCAGGGCGTGACGATCCCCAAGGACACCTTCGTCCGTGGCGATGCCGAACAGTTCGGCCCCTTCCTTAAGGCGCGCATCAACAAAAAACTCCGCATCGAGACCAAGAAGAAGAAAATGAAGGCCGAGAAGGCCGCCGCCGAGGCCAAGCAGGGCGACAAGCCCCAGGAGACCAAGGGCAAGCAGCGCAAGCAGAAGAAGAACAAGAAGAAGCGCTAGGCCGGACGCAAGGTCCAGACCCCAGACGGAGCTTAAATTGAATGTCGCCCACCTGCGCGTGCTACACTAGCAGCATCTATGCCACCGCGAACGGCTCGGCTCCGCGCCCGCCACTCGCAAACGAACTTTAAACGCACGAGGGTTGGCCATGCCGCTTTTCTCGCAACATACCGCCCGGTTCTCGCCGGACGTTCCCTTGGAGGGCACCAGCTCTCGCGAGCTGCTCAAGCGGTACCAGCCGCTCGAGACACTTGCGACCGGCGGTTTTGGCTCCATCGAGATCTGCCGCGACACGCACCTGCGCCGCCGCGTCGCCATTAAGCGCATCCCCCTTATCAACGGTGCCGGCATGCCCGCCAGCGACATCATGGATGTCCTGCGCGAGGCGCACACCGCCGCCATGCTTCAACATCCCAATATCGTGCAGGTCATCGACTTTACGCACGACACAGCCTATGCCTACCTGGTTATGGAATATGTCGATGGCATGTCGCTGGCCGAGTTTTTGCACCGCGTGGACGGCCACTCACTTACCTTTGACGAGGCCGCGGCCATTGCCGATGCCCTAGGCCAGGCGCTCACCTTCGCCCATAGTAATGGCGTACTCCACCTGGACATTAAGCCCGCCAACGTGCTCATCGACCACTCGGGCAATGTAAAGCTCACCGACTTTGGCATGGCGCGACTGTCGTCCGCCGGTGGCTTTGGCGGCTCGCGCGGCGGCACCATCGGCTACATGCCGCCCGAGCAGCTCGATATCGAGACCGGCACGGTCGATGAGCGCGCCGATGTCTTTGCCCTCGCCTGTGTGATCTACGAGGGCCTGTGCGGCAGCGCCCCCTTTATGGCGGCCACGCCCGCCGACTCGCTCGACCGCATCATCGGCGGCGCCACCTATCCCAGCGAGCTGATACCACACTTCCCCCCGGGAGCCGAGGCCGCGCTCATGAGCGCGCTCTCCCCCATGCCGCAGGACCGCCCCAACAGCATCGAGGCATTTTGCGACCAGCTCCTTGCCGGTCTGGGCAGCGTACGCGAGGGCCGTCGCAGCCTGGAACAAATGGTTGGCGAGCTTTCGGATGACGAGCAGGAGCTCGACGATATCGAGCCGTCGCACTACGAGGACGACGCCATCGAGGTCGACCCCGCACTCGGCTGGGCGGGCACGCGCTGGAGTCATGCGCGCGACTACACCATGCGCATTATCTCGGCGCTAACGTGCGGCACCTTTAGCTTTTTGCTGATGCAAACGGCCGGGGTCGCGGCGCTTCCCGGCCTGGTCATTGCGGCTATCGCAATCGGAGCGGCGGCTGGCCTGGCCCCCCAGATTGGCTCGGCCATCTCGGCTGTGGGCTTTTTGGTGCTCATGGCCAACGCCACCATGCAGGCGCAGGGCATCCTGTCGATGTTGCCCGTCGCGGTGATCTTTGCCGCCGCCATGTCCGGTTGGTGGATCGCCTGGGGTCGCACCGAGGCTGCCGCGAGCGCCGCGCTCACCTGTGCACTCGCGCTTGGCTGTCTGACCGGCAATACCTTCCTGGCAGCTGGGGTCGCCGCCGGCGTCGCGTCATTTTGGCTCGGCCCGGCAAGCGCCGCCGCGGCAACGGGCATGGGCGCGCTTTTTGCCCGTCTGGCCACGGTCGCGCTTTCAGCCGGAGGCGTGCTGGGGCTCGGTAACGTTGCCGCAGCGCTGGGAGACCCGCTCCTTTGGGCTGCCTTTGGGCTGGCCGCGGCAACTGCCGCAGCGTCATCCGCGCTGCTCAATGCCCATGCCAAGCGTGCCAATCAGGGCTCAAACCTTGCCGCAATCGCCGCCATCGCTGTCACCGGCATCGGCTGCGCAGCGGCGTCCTGTCTTGCACACCATATGGAAATTGCCAGCCTTGCAGCCGCGGTCATCGCCAAGGCGGCGGTTGCGGGAATCCTATCCTCTATAATCGTTGGGATATGCCTATATTTGCTCGGATACCAAAGAACCTATACGGAGAGTGATCTTTCGTGAACTTCCTGAACATCTTCGAGGACCACGTGGCCGGCATCTTCGGTGCCACCCGTGCCCCGTTCTCCTTTAAGAAGCTTGCCAAGCAGGCCGCTCGCGACATGGAGGATCAGACTCTGGTGATCAACGGCGTCAACACGGCGCCGGCACTCTATACCATCCTTATCGCCGCCGACGACGATCCCATGCTCGCCCCGTTCTACCCCGAGCTTTCGCGCGAGGTCCGCGAGTTTGTGAAGGCGCAGGCCGAAAAGCGCCGCTATGTCTTTGTCGGCGAGCCCCTCGTGCGCTTTATGATCGATCCGCAGCTGCGCGCCGGCAAGTTCTCGGTCTTTGCCGAGAACGTCGATGCCCCCACGCTCGGCCGCCTGTACGAAGAAGAGCGCGCCTATCAAAACGGCCTGGGCCAGAACAACTCCGCGGCAAGCCGTGCCGCCAGCGCCCCGCGCGCCGGCCAGCAGCAGTTTGCTGCCCCGCAGCAGCAGCGCCCCGCCGCCATGCCCCAGCAGCAGCCGACGCCTCGCGCCGCCGCTCCCGACCCGCTTGCCGTGGCAGACCCCTTCGCGCCTAGCGTCCCCGACCCCGCCGCCGCACCCATCCCGGTGCCTCAGACCGTCTCGCGCGACGCGCTTGCCGGCATGGGCGGAGCCGCCGCGACCGGTGCCGCCGTGGGCCTAGGCGCCGCAGCCGGCATCGCCTCCAACATGGCGAGCACTCGCGCCCCGCAGCGCCCGCTCGCCCAGCTCGTCGACGTCGTGAGCGGCGAGAGCCATAGCATCACCTCCGCACAGGTGACCATCGGTCGCGAGCGCTCAGTTTCCGACATTGCCCTGCGCGACCCCAACGTGTCGCGCCGCCACGCCCAGCTCACCTTTACGGGCTCGGATTGGTCGATCGAGGACCTCAATTCCACCAACGGCACGCTCGTCAACAACCGCCGCATTACGCGCTGCCCGCTGCGCAACGGCGATCTGCTGACGTTTGGCCTGAGTACCTTTGAATTTAGGGGATAGTCGCTTATGAACATCGATATCGTCCTTTTTGCAGGCCGCATCGTCTTGGTCGCCCTGCTCTATATCTTCCTGTTCGCCGTCATGAAGACCGGCGTGGGACTTGTGCGCGGGCAGCGCCGCGACTCGGCTATCTGGACGATTGATGTGGACAAGGGTCCGCGCGGTATCCGCGGCATCCACGTAGACATGCTCGGCCCCGTCATCGTCGGTCGCTCGCCATCTTCGGACATCTGCATCAACGAACCGTTCGTCTCGGCCTCGCATGCGCGCTTTTCGCTGCAGGGCCCGGCGCTCATCATCGAGGACCTCAACTCGCTTAACGGCACGCTCGTCAACGGCCGCCAGCTCGTGGAGCCCGCGACGCTGCGTGAGGGCGACGAAGTCCAGATTGGCGACGTGGTCATGAAGGTGAACCGTCGATGATCGACGAGGAGAACAAGTCCGCAACTATGACCGAGGCACCGGCCGCCGCCACAGCTGCGCCGGCCCACGCCGCTCCGGCGGGCTCCGCACCCGTGGAGCCCGAGGACACCGTGTTCTCCCTGCCTCTTTCGCATGTAACGCATGATATTTCGGATCTCGCCGATAACGAGGACGAAGAGGATGCCGTAGCGGCGCCCATCGGCGCACATGCTGCGGAACAGCCCACAGCGCCCGAAGCAACCCCAGCGCCGGCTCACTTTGCAGAGCCCGTCGCCGCGGCAATCAACGAGAGCGCTGCGGTGTTTGCGGCACCCGAGCCCGCCGCGCCGGCGTTTCCCATAGCCCCGGCATCCGAGGTTGCGCCCGCGTCTACGCCGGCGCCCGAGGCAGGGCCATCCCCCGAGGACGGCCCTGCGCCCGCAAGCGAGTCCGATGCCGTGGCCGAGCCCGCCGCCCAGTCGCAAAGCACGCCCGCGCCGTCGCACTTTTCGACGCCCGAGCCTATAGACGTCAGCCCGCAAGACGACGAGTCGACCGCCCGCATGTCCGAGGAGCCCGACTCCCCGGACACCGGCGATTCCGAATCAAACGCCGAGACCGACACCGTCTCTCCCGGTGACACCGCCGAAATCGACGTTGCCGCCGTTGAGGCCAAGCTCAAAGACCCCGGCTCGACCATGAGCTTTGAACCCCTGACCGAGGAGCGCATCGAGACCGACTCGACCTATGATGCCGGTACCACCACGCAACTCATGTGGGGCGCCCGCTCCGACGTTGGCTGCGTGCGCCCGCACAATGAGGATTCCTACCTGGTGCAGTCGCCGCTCTTTTGCGTATGCGACGGCATGGGCGGTCACGCCGCCGGCGAGGTAGCCTCTTCCATCGCCGTCGAGACTATTGCCAAGACGGCCCCGCAGTCCGCCGACGCAGCGCGCCTGGCCGCAGCCGTCGAGGCAGCCAACGCCGCCGTAATCGAGGCGGCCCTGAACGGCCTGGGCAAGCCCGGCATGGGCTGCACAGCCACCTGCGCCTATATCGAAAACGACACGCTCGCCATCGCCCACGTGGGCGACTCTCGCGCCTACCTGCTCCACGAGGGCACGCTCATCCGCGTGACCCGCGACCACTCCTACGTGGAGGAGCTCGTGGACGCTGGCGAGATCACGGCAGACGAGGCTCGCGTCCACCCCAACCGTTCGGTCATCACCCGCGCACTGGGCTCGGACCCCGCCATGTATGCCGACCACTTCACTCTGCATATCGAGGAAGGCGACCGCCTGATCCTGTGCTCCGACGGCCTCTCGAGCATGATTCCCGATAGCGATATCGAGAACATCGCCACGCAGTCCTCAACCGCGCAAATCTGCGTCGACAACCTAGTGGACGCGGCGCTTGCCGCCGGCGGCCACGACAACGTGACCGTAGTAGTCGTTGACCTGGTTGACGATGGCGTCATGCGCGAGGCGCAACGCGTGCGTCGCCGCAACGTTACTATCGCCGCCATCCTGGCCCTCGTCTTTGTGCTGGCAGCTGGCATCTGGGCCTACACGGGTGTCACCGGCTCGTACTACCTGGGTACCTACCAGGGCAATGTCGCCGTCTGGCGCGGCCTGCCCGGCAAGCCGCTCGGACTCAAGCTCCACTGGCTCGAAAGCGAAACCAGCATCAAGCTATCCGACCTGCCCGAAGACACGCAAAACCGCCTCAAGGCGGGCATTCCGCAAACAAGTGTCGACGATGCGCAGGACACGATATCCAAGTACCGCCACCAGATCGACGAGGAGCAGACCCGCCAGGTGATCGACGCGCAAACGATTCGCGACAACACCAATCAGGGATCGACCTCCGAATCAGATTCCGAGAAAACCGCCGAACAGTCCGCCGAGGCCGAAGCCTCCGATAAGAATTAGAAAGGGAGTGCCGCTTATGAGTCGCCGCAACACCGAGCTGCTCTTGCTCATCGCCTCGGCGTTCCCCGTCATCCTGCTGTATGCGATGTACGTCCTCACCGCGGGCGCTGCCATCTCCTTTGAGACGCTCGCCGTGCCGATCGGCCTCTTTGCCGCCTTCGCCGCGGCACATATCGCCGTGCGCATCTTGGCGCCCGGCGCCGACCCCGCCATCCTACCCATCGTATTTATACTTTCGGGCATCGGCATCACGTTCGTGACGCGTCTCGCCCCCGCTCTCGCCATCTCACAGCTCATCATCCTGTTTGTCTCGGTGGCCCTGATGGTGGGAACGCTTGCACTGGTCAAAAACCTCGACGTGGTCATGCGCTACAAGTACACCTTTGGCATTATCGGCATCATCCTGCTGATGCTGCCCATCTTTATCGGCACCACGATCTCGGGCTCCAAGCTGTGGATTCGCATCGCGGGCTTTACCATCCAGCCTGGCGAGTTCGCCAAGGTCTTTATCGTCCTGTTCCTGGCCGGCTACCTAGCCGAGAACCGCGAGCTGCTCTCCATCTCCAACCGCAAGATCCTGGGCTTTAAGATCCCTCGTCTGCGACTGCTGCTGCCGCTGTTTGCCGTGTGGGGTGTGTGCCTGCTCGTCGTCGTCTTCGAACGCGACCTGGGTTCGGCCGTGCTGTTCTACACCATCTTCTTGCTGATGCTCTACGTTGCCACGGGGCGCTTTTCGTATGTCGTTATCGGCCTTGCGCTCTTAGCCGTCGGAGCCGTGGGCGCCTACAAGTTCCTGTCGCACGTTCAGGTGCGTTTCCAGGTTTGGGTCGATCCGTTTAAGGACGCCCAGGGCCAGGGCTACCAGATCGTCCAGTCGCTCTTCTCGCTTGCCGATGGCGGTCTGGTCGGTGTTGGCATCGGCAACGGCATGGCCAACAACATCCCTGTCGTCGAGTCCGACTTTATCTTCTCGGCTATCGGCGAGGAGATGGGCCTTTTGGGCGGCGGCGCCGTGCTCATCCTGTTTATGCTCTTTGCCGTGCGTGGCCTGACCACAGCTGCCCGCGCTAAATCCGACCTCGCCGCCTTTAGCGCCACCGGTCTTACGGCAGCCATCAGCTTCCAGGCCTTTTTGATCGTGGGCGGCGTCACCCGCCTGATCCCGCTGACCGGCGTCACTCTGCCCTTTATGAGCCAGGGCGGCTCCTCGCTGCTGGCGAGCTTTATCATCGTCGCGCTCCTGCTGCGCGCCGGTGACGAGGCTACCGGACGCGAGGCCGAGCTTACCGGCACCGGCACCATGGCCGCCATCACCGATGATCAGGTCGCATCTGCCGCCGCCCCGACGGGCACGCGCTTTGCCACCTCGTCTTCCTACGGCAGCGGCAGCCATTCCGTCGGCTCGCGCATGCGCCGTCGCCTGCTCGACACGCCTGAATCCGGTGTGCTCGGCCGCGTTGCGCTCGCCAACCGTCTAACCCGTGCGGTGCTCGCCTTTACGGCGCTGTTCGCCATCCTTATCGGCAACCTCACCTATGTCCAGGTCATTAAGGCCAAGGACTATCAGGACATGCCGACCAACAACCACACCATCGCCCGCTCCAAGTACATCCAGCGCGGCTCCATCATCACGTCCGACGGCGTGACGCTGGCCGAGTCGCTGCAGCAGGAGGACGGCACCTACGTACGCTCCTACCCCAACGGTAACCTGGCAGCGCACGTGGTTGGCTACGTGAGCCAGCAGTATGGCACCACCGCCATCGAGAGCGTCATGAACGACACGCTCACCGGTTCTAAGGACTACTCCAGCTGGAACAACGCCATCGCGTCGCTCGCGGGCCAGACCCAGCCGGGCAACACCGCCAAGCTCACCATCGACTCGCGCATCCAGACGGCTGCTGAGCAGGCGCTCAAGGGCTTTAAGGGCGCTGTAGTGGTCATCGACCCGCGTACCGGCGCGGTGCTCGCATGTGCCAGCTCGCCCACCTACGACAACACCAACATCGATGCCCTGCTGCAGACGGGCGGCGGCGAGGACGGCTCCATGTACAATCGCGCCATGGACGCGCTGTACACGCCGGGCTCAACGTTTAAGGTCGTTACGCTTTCCGCGGCACTCGAGACCGGTACCGCCAGCCTTACCAGCACCTACCAGGCGCCCGGCTCCATGGACATCGGCAACGCACCGGTCACCAACTATGCCAACGAGAGCTACGGCACCATCAGCCTGCAGCAGGCCTTTGCCGTGTCCTCCAACGTCGTCTTCGGCCAGGTGGCAAACGAAGTTGGCGCAAACACGCTCGTACAGTTTGCCAACGCCTTTGGCTACGGCCAAAAGCTCGGCCAGGACCTGACCTCCGCGGCCTCCATCATGGCCGACCCGTCGCTCATGACCGAGTGGGAGACCGCCTGGGCCGGCGCCGGCCAGCCTGTCGGCATGGACCACACGCCCGGCCCGCAGACCACCGTCATGCAAAACGCCGTGATTGCCGCCGCCATCGCCAACAGTGGCGTGGTCATGGACCCGTACTTTGTAGCCCAGGTACTTGCCCCGGACGGAACCGTGGTCAAGACCACGCAGTCCCGCTCGCTGGGGCAGGCCGTCAGCTCCGCCACGGCCGACCAGGTCAAGCAGGCCATGCTTGCCGTCGTCCAGTCCGGCACCGGCACCGATGCCCAGATCCCCGGCGTCAAGGTCGCCGGCAAGACCGGCTCGGCCGAGACCGGCGGCACCAACGTCAACTCTATGTTCGTTGGCTTTGCACCTTACGATTCACCCACGGTCGCCATCTCGGTGGCCTTGGAGGATTTCGACAAGCATGACGTCAAGGCCGCCAAGATCGCCGGTATCGTCCTGACCGCGGCGCTTGCCGCACAGGGAGCGTGATGCCCATGATCGAATCGGACACCCGAGGCGCGCCGCGGCCGAAGAGTTAGCGGCAACGCGCCACACGGCCCCAGCGGCCACATCGTAGGTACTACACACATCGTTGAGCGAATAGTTATGTTAGGAGCAGGAATGGAACAGAGGGTCCTCGGGGGAAGATACCTCCTCAAGGATAAGGTGGGAACAGGCGGCATGGCGACCGTCTACCGCGCACAGGACCAGGTCCTCGACCGCACGGTAGCCGTCAAGATCATGCTGCCGCAGTATGCTGGCGACGCAACCTTCGCCGCACGCTTTAAGCAGGAGGCCCAGGCAGCAGCCGGTCTCTCCTCCCCTTATATCGTGGGCGTCTACGATTGGGGCAAGGACGGCGACACCTATTACATCGTCATGGAGTACCTGCGCGGCACCGACCTTAAGAGCGGCATCAAGAGCCACGGCGCCCTCGACCCCAAGAAGGTCGCCCAGATCGGCTCGCAGATCAGCTCCGCGCTTTCGGTCGCCCACAAGCACGAGATCATCCACCGCGACATTAAGCCGCAGAACATCATGGTGCTGCCCGACGGCAACATCAAGGTGATGGACTTTGGCATCGCGCGCGCCAAGAACAGCCACCTCACGCAAGACAACAACGTGCTGGGAACCGCCCACTACGTCAGCCCCGAGCAGACCCGTGGTCAGGACCTCGGCCCCACCTCGGATATCTACTCGCTGGGCGTCGTGATGTATGAATGCGCCACCGGCCGCGTGCCCTTTGACGGTGACGACGCTATCTCGGTCGCACTCAAGCAGGTCAACGAGCTGCCTATTCCGCCGAGCCAGATCAACTCCGGTGTCGACGCCGACCTTGAGCGCATCATCCTCAAGTGCATGGAGAAGGACCCGGCAAACCGCTTCCAGACCGCCGACGAGCTGCGTCAGGTGCTCAACAGCTACCTGTCGGGCCGTGCCGTCAACGTCTCGGAGCCCACGCGCATCATCGGTGCCCCCGGCGAGCTGGGCGCCACCAAGACTCGCGAGCTTTCCGATCAGACGCGCGCCATGGTGCGTCCCGTCTCGGGCGTGAGCGGGCAGAATACCACCCGTAGCTCGGTTTCGGGCTCCACCGGCTCCTACGAGGTCGAAGAGCCCAAATCCAACAAAAACAAGATCATCGCCGCCGTGGTGGCAGCGGTTGCCGTCATCGGCATCGTGGTGGCCTTTGCCACAGGACTCTTTGGCGGCGAGCAGGTCACCGTTCCCGATGTACTGGGCAAGGACCAGCAGACTGCCGTCGAGCTGATCAAGGAAGCCGGCCTCGAGGTCGGCACCATCGACCAAAGCTACAACGACGATGTCGACGAGGGCAAGGTCGCCGAGCAGACGCCCAACGGCAACACCAAGAAGGCCAAGGGCACCAAGGTGAACCTGGTAATCTCCAAGGGCCCCAAGCCCTCCGAGAAGGTTGAGGTTCCCCGGCTTGTCGGCCTGACCAAGGACCAGGCAGAAGCCGCACTGGCAAGCGTTGGCCTGAAGGGCAACGCCTCCGAGGAGGCCAACGAGGCCGATGAGGGCCAGGTCTTTGAGCAGGGCACCGAAGCCGGTAAGGAAGTCGCGAAGGGCACGACCATCTCGTACAAGGTCTCGAGCGGCCCGGATACCACGTCCGTCCCCGACCTGACCGACATGACCGAGGCCCAGGCGCGCAACGCCCTCGATATGGCAGGCTTTGGCGTCGACGTGAGCTACCAGGAGAACGACTCGGTTACCGAGGGCACCGTGATCAGCTGGAACCCCAGCGGCAAGCAGAAGCCCGGCGCCACGATTACCGTCGTCATTGCCAAGAAGTCCGGCAAGGCAGCCGTCCCGGGCAACCTGTACGGTAAGAGCATTTCCGCCGCTGTTACCGCGCTCAACAACGCCGGTTTCTATAACATCGGCTTCTGTGACCAGAACGGCAATCCCGTGAGCGGTAACGAGGATGCCACCGTTACGGGCGTCTCCCCCACCGGCAAGCAGTCCACCGACAGCACGATCACGCTGACGGTCGCACTTTCTGGCTCGGGTTCGGGCTCTGGCTCGGGCACGGGTGACGATTCCGGTACGACCAACTAGTCGCCACCCCACCGCTCATCACGGCTCTCGCCGCAAATATATTCGCTCACAGGCGCCCGCTTGCTCCCCCAGCAAGCGGGCACTTTGTTTATCGACAGGCCAGGGCTCCATAGCAACACAAAGAGGCCCGCAAAAACAAGCCTCCCAGGTGACAACAGAATATGTAATGCAGTAATTACTAGCCGCAGAACTTCACCATGGTCTCGACCACGAGCTTCTCGGAGTTGAGCTGCTGTATCATGATGCCCTGCTGGAACAGCGGGATGTTGGCGCGCGTGCGCTCCGGATCGGAGTGCTCGACGAACTCCTTCTTATCCAAGGTGCAGACCGAGCGCGACAAAACGACTTCGAAGCGACCCATTACGGCATCGCGCATGCGCTACAATCTCGGTTAATCTGTTAACCACCCGAAAGCAGCAGGAGGCCCCATGCCCACACCAGGCAAGCGCCCATCCATGCGCCAGATTGCCGTCGCGGCCGGCGTATCCGTCGCCACGGTTTCCCACGTCATCAACGGCAGCGGCCGTTTTTCCGAAGACACCCGCAAACGCGTGGAAGCCGCCCTAAAGGAATACGGCTACGTCACGAACATGGCGGCGAAGAGCCTCCGTATGGCCCAGTCCCGGACCATCGGCATGATCGTGCCGGACATCTCCAACGACTTCTTTTCCAAGATCGCCCTGCATGTGGAGCGCGAGCTGGCAACCGAGGACTACTCGGTCTTTGTTTGCAACAGCGCCAATGACCCCGCCCGCGAGCGTGACTACTTCCGCACGCTGGCAAGCAAGCAGGCCGACGGTATCATCTGTATCTCCGGCCTGCGCAGGCTCGACGGCGAGTTCGTCCCCCACGGAATCCCCGTGGTCTGCATCGACCGTGCGCCCGAAAACGACCTCGGTTTCCCACACGTGGGCTCCGACAACATCGGCGGTGGCTACATGGCGACCGAGCACCTCATCGAGCGCGGCTGCAAGGACATCCTGAGCATCTCGAGTTTTACCGCCAACTACCCCGGCAACGAGCGCCAGATGGGCTACGAGCGGGCGCTCGCCGCGCACGGAATGCCGCTACGCCGCGACTACCAGCTGTTTGTCTCGGGTAAGCAGCCGAGCATCATCGAGTCGGAAGAGCTCGTGACCGACTTCCTCTCCACGGGCTACCCCGTCGACGGCGTCTTCGCCCATAGCGACCACGCAGCCGTGGGCGCGCTGCGTGCGCTCGTTGCCGCCGGCAAGCGCGTACCCGAAGACGTCCGTCTCATCGGCTTTGACGATTCCGTTTACGCGCAGCTTCCGACGCCGCAAATCAGCACCATCCGCCGCTTCCCCGAGCGCCTCGCGCACGAGGGATGTCAGGCCCTGCTCGCCCTGCTGCGCGGCGAAGAGCCCGAGATGGAGACGCTTGTCCCCGTTAAGCTCGTGCAACGCGCGAGCAGCTAGACAGCGGGCAGCGAATAGCCGCGTTTTTCTCTCGCATGTGCTCTATCCCACGCGCGACATGCAAAAAGCCCGCCACACACGGGTGACGGGCTTTTCCGCTACCAGCCGCGTGCTTCCTCCGCACGTACGAGCTGACGAGCCTCGATCTGGCGAATCATATCGATGCGTCGCTGGTGACGGCCGCCCTCGAACTCGCCGGTGAGCCAGGCGTCGACAATCATTTTGGCCAGCTCGATGCCTACCACACGAGCACCAAATGCGAGCATGTTGGTGTTGTTGTGCTCGCGCGACAGGCGAGCGGAATACGGCTCAGAGCAGGTGCAGCAACGGATACCGCGCACCTTGTTGGCGGCAAGCGAGATGCCCACACCCGTACCGCAGATAACGATACCGCGATCAACCTCGCCGGACATGACAGCGTCCGCCACGGCCTCACCCGCGATGGGATAGTCAAAGCGCTCGGTGCTGTCCGTACCGAAGTTCACGACTTCGTAGCCGTACTTCTCCTGGATATACGCCGTGATGGCTTCCTTGTACTCGACTGCGACGTGGTCGTTTCCAATACCGATCTTCAAAAGAGACCCCTTTCCATAAGAACCATTCGCGCATGCCGCGCGCTCAATCCGTCCTAATTCGCCGTTCCGCTTCTAATACACCTCGCCGGCGCGCAAACGGCGCAGACACTCCTCGTAACCAGCGTCCTTGCCAAACAGCGCACTGGTGCCCAGGATAAATCCGTCCGCGCCAATGGCGGACAGGTCGCGCACGCGCTCGGGCGAGCAGGCGCCGTCGATCATGAGCTTGAAGCCAAAGCGCTCCTTCAGCGCGGCAAGGCGACGCACCTTGTCGTTCGTGAACTCGATAAAGCTCTGACCGGCAAAACCCGGATTCACCGTCATGACCATCACGTAATCGCAGAGGTTCAACATCTCCTCGATCTCGGAGATAGAGGTGTCGGGGTTCACGGCGATACCGGCGCTCTTGTCGAGGGACTTAATCGCGGCGAGTGTCTTGACCACGTAACGCTCGGACTCCGGATGGATATAGATGATGTCCGCGCCGGCGGAGGCGAAAAGTTCAACCTTGCTGGCAGGATTCTCGACCATAAGGTGCACGTCGACGAGCTTGTTGGTGGCAGCTCGCACGGCCTTGATGTCTTCGAGACCCATGGCGAAATTGGGAACGAAACTGCCGTCCATCACGTCGCAATGGAAGATGTCGATGCCGGCGGCGTCGAGATCCTCGACGGTCGCACGCAGATTGCCGTAGTCGGCGCACATGAGACTGGGGCAGAGCAGCATAGTGAACTCCTTATCTGCTCGGTGATTATCTACTCGGTGGTAATTAATCGTTTAACCTTTATCTACAGTCTGGCTGATTAATCGTTTAACCACGTTGTTAACCTGCAGGCTTTTCCAGATTCACAACGTTGCCATATTTGCCTATCTAGCTGGTATCATGCAGGAGCCCGCACCACGAAACGCTGTCGTATTCCCTAGGAAGAAATCCCGCTACGCGGACAGCAGCAGCCAGGGGCCGCAATCCGCAGACCTGAGCCCGGACCCCCTACGCTCCAGGCGTGATCAGGCGCGCGCACTGGGCGATCTTCTCGTCATAGGACTCCGCGATAATCGACACACCATCGAACCCAAACGCGCGAACATTCGAGAACTGATGGAACTTCGAGCTGTCGCACAGCACGTACGCCTTATTCGAATTCTCGCGCACGATGCGCTTCTTCGCCGCCTCAACGTAGGAGGGCGTCATGACGCCGCGGTCCTCGTCAATCGCGTTGGTCCCGATAAACGCCTTATCGAAGTACAGATCGCGCAGGATCGATTCGGTCATAGAACCGCAGAACGAGGAGTTCACATAGTTGAACTCGCCACCCACCACGATGAGCTGGGCGCGCGTCTCGCTCTTAATCAGGCACGCCGAGGCATCCGTCGTGTAAATTGTCACGTCGCGGTCGAGCAGCAGACGCAGCAGCGCCGTGCAGGTGGAACCCGAGTCCAAGTAGAGCGTGTCCCCGTCCTCAACAAAACGCAAGGCGACTTGGGCAATCTGTTCCTTCTCACTCCCGTGTAGGCCCGAACGCGTCGAGATACTCACCTCGTGGACAGCCGAGAGGAGCCTCACCGCGCCGCCCGAAAGATGCTCAACCTTGCCAAGCGCCTCCAGCTCCTTGAGGTCGCGACGTAGCGTCGAAATAGAGACGCCCGGCAGCTCCTCCTGCAGCTCGGAAATCCTCGCGAGGCCCGACTTCTGCAGGCACTCTACAATTCGCTCCTGGCGCTCATACGGAATCATATTGGGAACCTCTCCAAACCACTCTGCTTCACGCTCGTTCATTTCTTTTCGAAAAGTGTAACGCACAAGCAGAATAGCGGCCGCCACCTGTTGCGATGACGACCGCTTAATCGATTGACCTACCCTCTCGTTCACAATTTGAACGAGGTTGACACACCTCGCGTAAGCGCGACGCTCTTCAAGCGAAGAGAACGACCCTAGGAGAGGCGACGCATCCGGGGCTCTTAGGCGAGCTGATCCTCCTTGCCGGTGAAGGCGAAGGCAAGAACACCGGCCACGACGGCGGAAATGAGCATGCCGACCATAGCCCAAGCGAAGTTCATGGGGTCGGAACTCACGAAAGCCGGGAACGTAGTGACGGAACCGAAGGTGAACGCAGTGGTGACGACCTTCATGATACCGAGGAACGCGCCGCCGACGGCACCGCCGATGATCTGCGCAAGCCAGACCTTCTTGTTCTTCACGAGCATACCGAACAGCGTGGGCTCGATGATGGCGGACAGGGCGATCGATACGACACCGGTCATCGCGAAGCTCTTGAGCTTCTGGTCGCGGGCCTTGAGGAACACGCCGAAGGCGCAGCCGATAACGGCGAAGTTGCAGGCGAAGGTGAAGGGGCAGATGTAGTCGAAGCCGTTCTGAGCGATGTTGTTGATCATGATGGGGTTCACGGCCCAGTGGATGCCCATGGACACCAGCACGGACCAGCCGCCGCCAACCAGCACGCCGGCGAACACGGAGCTGCGCTCGATCAGCCAGTTGACCACGAAGGCGATGGCCTCACCAGCGTAGACGCCCAGGGGACCGATGACGAGCATGGTGAGCGGAACCATAACGATCAGGGAGATGGCGGGCAGCACGACGAGCTTGAGCATCTCGGAAACGTGCTCATCGAGCCACTTGTACAGGTACGAGTAGACCCAGACAGACAAGATGGCAGGGATAACCGTGGAGTTGTAGTTCATGAGAACCACGGGGATGCCGAAGAAGTCCGTCATGGCGCCGTTGCCCGCGTCGCCCATGAGGGCGATGAAGTCCGGGTAGAGCAGGCACGCGCCGAGCAGCGCCGACAGGTACGGGCTCGCGCCGAAGCGCTTGCCGGCGGAGAAGCCGAGCAGCACGGGCAGGAAGTAGAACACGCTCATGGCCAGGGTGTACAGGATGGTGTAGGTACCCGTGCCCTCAGCGATGATGCCGAGCTGGGCGGCCAGGATAACGAAGCCGCGCAGGATACCGGAGCCGGCCATGGCGGGCAGCAGCGGGGCAAAGATGGCGGAGATCGCGGAGAAGACCTGGCTGACGATGCTCTCGCCCTCGTCCTTGGTAGCAGCGGAGATTTCCACGCCCGAACCCTTGACCAGCGGCTCAAACTTCTCGTACAGCTTCGGGACCTCAGTGCCGATGAGAACCTGGTACTGACCGGCCTTGTTCAGCGTGTTCACAACGCCTTCGACTTCCTTGACCGCAGCGTCGTCGCAAGCCGCGTCGTCTTTGAGATTGAGACGCAGGCGCGTCGCGCAGTGCGTCATGCCCGAGATGTTCTCGGGACCACCGACGGCGTCCAGAATCCCCTGAGTCATCGCGTTCCAGTCGCGTTTCATTGGTTACCTCCCCATTGCGCAGAAGAGCTCGCGGACAAGCTCGGCTGCCTTAATCGCGTCGTTTGCATCGATAACGGATTGGATCTTCTCCATGCTTACGGCCTCGATGGCGTCATTGAGCAGATGGATCATCTGGTCGTTCTGTGCAGCCTCGCCGGCAGCGGGCTCGATGACCGGGAACGTGTCGAAGTAGATTGCGCTGTCGTAACCGTGCTTCTTCACGTAGTAGAGGAACTCGAGGGTCTTCACCGGCGTGGACGTACCAATCATAAGGCCATCGTCGAAGCGACCGTTGCCGTCGTTTAGGTGAATGCCGTAGAGCTTGCCCTCGCGGCCGAACAGGTCGGCGGCCATGGCAGGGTTCTCGTGCTTCATGAGCATGTGGCAGTAATCCAGCGTGACGCCCAGGTTCGGGCGGTCTGCAGCGTTGAGAATCATGCCGGTCATACCCATGGAGTCGATGAACGCGTATGCGCGCTCCTCGTAGGGTTTGTACTCAATCGAGATCTTGAGGTCGGGCGCGTAGTCGCAAACCTTCTGGAATGCGGCTACGAGCTGGTCGAAGACGCGAGCGTAGGCGATCTGGAAGCTGTAGTCAAAGCCGTCGTGGCCGAGCCAGATGGTCACCGTGTTGCCACCGGCAGTGCGGCAGTAGTCGCACGCCTCGTAGCAGAGCTCAAGGGCTTCCGCGGCAAGGGCATCATCGGCATTGCCCAGGTCACCGTTGAGGAAGGCGTTGCGGAAGCGCAGCGCGCAGCCGTTCAGCTGCAGGTCGTGAGCTGCGAGCTTGGCGGCCATGTCCTCAGCCGTGACACCTGTGCAGTGCTCGGGGTAGTTGAGGTCGACGTGCGTGAGGCCCACGCTCTGGAACTCCGCGAACACGCGATCAAGATTCTTGTCGCCATCGCGAAAATAGGAGTTGATACGAGTTGCAAGCTTCATGCTTCTACGTCCTTTACCTTCGTCCTTGATCGTTTCTGCCCGTTCGAGCACCTGATCTATATCCGTAATTCGATAAGGGCCGCCGCCTGCGCGCCGGGGCTTACCCTATGACATGTAGATTACTGCCACATAAGTTCATTTTCAATCAGTATTTTTCACTCTTTTTCTCATTGTGTCAGAGTTTTTCACCGTATAAAGCCATCTACCTTGTGGTTTTGCTGTTAATCAAGTTTGACCATTCTTGAAATTACCTGATTTTTTCTGAATTAATTTGCCGTTTATCGGTAAAAATCGACCGCTCACGGCTGACGGCGACGCAAGATGGAAGATACTTGCATGAGGAAAAGCACTGAATTCCCAGCGCCGATTCGAATGACGCGATTGGTGACGCGAGCGTCGACGGCCCGAATCTGCCGTCGGCCCCCACTAACCAAAAACGGCGCCGCTCACGCGACGCCGTCATATTCCCTGGTGCCCCCGGGCGGATTCGAAAACTCCCCCCCGCGGGGAAATTGGTGACGCGGGTGTCGACGGCGCTGAGCGCTCCGTGTTTTGGTATGTGGATATGGCAGCCATCAACCTTTCTCGGCATGTGAAACTCTAGGCACATATGAGCATACCTGAGCGACGCAACACATGCGCTCCATCTATCCCAACAAGCTCCAGCGGTACCCGCACTTCCCATTTCGTGTAGAAAAGGGCCTGTATATACTTCCCATTTCGTGTATTGAATCAGGTAACCACACTTCCCATTTCGTGTATACAGCAGCTAGATTGGGCAATCATGTCAGTATTCAGACGTACGGCCTACAATAAACTCCTCGATTGGAAAGCGAGCAATGGATCCCGAGCCATCATGCTCGAGGGGGCCCGCCGCGTTGGAAAAAGCACCCTTGCCCAAGAGTTTGCGCAGTCCAAATACAAATCCCACCTCGTGATCGACGAATCTGTTGCGAGTGAAAAAAGAAGACCGGAGACTCAACTGGTCTCCGGCCTCATTTCTAAAAAACGTCTCGTGGTTCTACTCGTGCTGTCGGGCTTCTACCAGCCTGCAGAAGTCGTTGACGCTCATGAGCCATTCCCTTTGCGCGGGCGTGTAGGTTTCGAACAGCGATGAGGGCACAACGAGGCTGAGCCTGTCCTTAGCCATAGCTCGTGTGTAATCCTCACTTACGGCGGGCTCAAGTGTTACAAGATGCTTGTCCTCGATTCTGTCAGCCTCATCAAGCACCTGACGCCAACGCTCCTTGATGGTTGTCTTGGCACCGAGCATCGTCAGTCGAGCGACAGGGAACTTGGGGTCGTGGTAATCGTCAATAGAGGGAAAGATGAAATCCGGCTTTGATTTGCCCTCGGTGTATTTCTGCGCCGAGTAGCGTATGCCCCTAGCATCGAATAGCATCGAGAGTTGATTCTCGAACGCCGTCCCCGCACGGGACTTGCGGCGCTGGAAGGCCGACATAGTGGTGCGCAGCACGCCATCAACATCAAGCGCCGAGCCAAGGTATGGCGCGAGGTCGCGCTCCAAGAGATGCCGCTCGAAGACGCGGAACAGCATCTCTTCGCGTTCGTAACAAGCGACCAAGCAGCCATCCGGGTCGCCCGTCCAATCGAGCTTTCCAAGGGTGGAAGCTGAGTAGGCTGAGAAGTCTGCCCCTTTGGGGAAGGACTCGCCGAATTTCTCGATCATACCGTCGAGGAAGTTCTCCGCTGCGATCGGCATGCTAACTTCGATGCCGATGGACTCCAAAATCCTTGCGGCGATCGACGTGATGCGCGTATCCTCCCGAGCAGAGGGCGTAAAACCCTTCTCGCCAACCCCGTCGAGCGCGAAGAGCCAGCGAACTTGAGATTCCGCCGTACTCCCCGCTCGGGCAAATAGGATTACGACCTCCTTGGCTTCGTGTAGGGCCAAAACCATGAGGTCGCCCGGACGGGCCATGCCCATGGCAGCATTATCGTTGTAGTAGAGCCTATACTCAGTTCTAGTTGGATGCTTCCTGCGGGCGTCGTACCAAGTGGTATAACCATGGTCGAATATAGGGTCTGCACCATCATCGAGATATGCGAAGGTAGTTCGCATCCCCTTTATGTCATCGTCTCCGAAAAGCGCGCGCAAAGGCCCCACGCCGTTGAATTCGTGCTGGTGGCTTTTATTGGCCCCCATGATGTCAACGCCCGCGAGGGTTTTCGCGACAGCACCGTCAAAATACGCGCCAAGTACTCCATAGTCCATCCTAGAACACCTCCATCATCAACTTCGCGACCGAGCGCACGACCGGCACGGTCACGGAGTTGCCGAACTGCCTGTATGCCTGAGTATCCGACACCGGGATGATGAACTCATCGGGAAATCCTTGCAGGCGCGCGCATTCGCGGGGAGTGAGTTTACGAGGGTTTTTTCCTTCCTGCCCGACCAGAATCTCGCTGCCATCCTTGTGGTACCGGGCGGAAAGCGTCCTTGTCGTGTCCTCTGGGCCGACCATCGAGTATCCAAAGCCGTGGCCCGCCGCCTCATGCTTTTCGCGATAGGCGCGCAGATAGGCCCATAGCTTATCCGAAATGGTGTAGCGTTCGTTTGGTTGCTCTTCGAGGATTTCCCCTAGCGTATGTCCCGGTCCCGGCACCTCAAGGTCATCCCACGAGAAGGGAACTTCCTCCCTGAACCCCACGATGTAGATGCGCTCCCTGTGCTGGCACGTCCAGTTTTTTGAATCAAGCACTTTCCAGAAAATATGGTATCCAAGGTCCTCCTCAAGCGTCTGTCGTATGACCTTGAAGGTCTTCCCGCCGTCGTGACTCGTAAGGTTCTTAACGTTCTCAAGCAAGAAGGCCTTCGGGCGCTTGTCGCGTATGATGCGAGCGACCTCGAAAAAGAGGGTTCCCTGCGTTTTATCCTCAAAGCCGGTGGGTCTCCCCAAAGATTGCTTCTTCGAAACGCCTGCAAGGGAGAATGGCTGACAAGGAAAGCCTGCGAGCAGGACATCGAAGTCCGGTATATCGTTTGATGCGACCTGACGGATGTCGCCCGCCGGGGTCTCTCCATAGTTCATCCGGTAGGTTTTCTGGGCGAACTTATCCCACTCGCAAGAGAAGACGCACCTACCGCCAAGCTCCTGGAACGGCATTCGTATACCGCCGATGCCCGCGAAGAGATCGCAGAAGGTAAAAGGCGCGTCGCTGCGCTCCCCTTGGTCAAATGGAGCCCCCGCATCGAGCGATGCGATAAAGGCGCATTCAGCCGCCGTTGGACTAGTATCCCCAGACTCCCAGCGCCGAACGGTGCGTTCGCCAGACGAGCCCATACCAAGGGCGGCGGCGAACTCCTTTTGGGTGAGGCCGAGGTCAATTCTCTTTTGCGCTATATCAGCTGCATTTAGTTGCATGGGACGCCTATCTTGGTTGAAAAACGGTCAAACTGTCCTGTATTTACCACAGCGTTAGTCTATCACCCCGAGCGGACATGTCTTCCCCTTGCTTCAGTCCGCCTCTAAACCCCGTAGCATCAACTGGGCTTTAGGGCTTGGACACTCTACCGGAGGGCTCTAGACGCAATTGGTGACGCGGGTGTCGACGGCCCGAATCCGCCGGCGGCCCCCGCAAACCAGAAACGGCGCCGCTCCCGCGACGCCGTCATATTCCCTGGTGCCCCCGGGCGGATTCGAACCGTCGACACCCGCTTTAGGAGAGCGGTGCTCTATCCCCTGAGCTACGGAGGCATGTTGTACTAGTGTAGCAGATTTGCCCCTTGGCCATGTAGCGCATGGCCACTCATCAAGAAGGCTCTGCAGCGAATTATCGCCGTAGAGCCTTCTCAATAACGGAAAATTATAACCCAGAATAACGCAAAATAATGGGATGGGGTTTCCTCTAACCACATGTAAGGGAAATTCCATCCCGGTATTCGGCTAAAAAATGGGACAAGCTTTCCCAACTGGCGCTCAAAAGGAAAATGCATCCCGGAATGAGAACGAATTCCGGGATGCATTTTCCGCCATCTATCGCAGACGACTAGTCGCCTTTGTGAAAGAGGCTTTTGATGACAGCAGGGATGCTCTTGGCGCCCTTGGCCGTCACATCGATAAAGTCGGGCGAACGCACGAGCTTATCCTCGTCGACGTACTTGCGGACAGCACGAAGCGTCTCTTTGTCGTCGCGCGTCGAGAACGTAAAGTGGCCGTTATCCTTGGTGAAGATGGCAAAACGCGTGATCTTCTTGGTGCCGCGCAAAACCTCGGCGGCGATATAGTCGACCTCGTCCCACGGGATTTGAATATAATCCTCGGGATTGCGCTCGTTATAGTACTCAAACGCCTTATTGCCCACCATCACGTTACCGTGGCTGGTAAGCCCCATCAGGCAGGTTGCCGGCGTTGCCAAATCGACCGTGCTGTTCTGAGATTGCGCCATGCGCGCCTCGCCCTCCAAATAAAACAATCGGACCGCATCCAGTGTACCCACCGGGTGCGGTCCGTTTCAATGGCTCAAAAGCCCTTGTCTAGCTACTCTCGATCTTAAGCCGAAACGTGCTTACATGAAGCCGCAGACGCGACCGATGATGCCGATGGCGAAGAGAGCCAGGATGATGACGATCGGGCTGACCTTCTTCTTGAGGAGCTTGCAGACCAGCAGGGTCAGGCACACGGCGGCAAGGCCGGGGATGAGCTGATCGAGGTTGGCCTGAAGCGTGGTGACCTTCACCTGATCAAGGGCGTTAGCACCGATGGAGTTGTACATCGTCAGTGCTTCCTTGACACCCTCAGAACCGGAGGGCAGGTTAGCCCAGTCGATAAAGGCGCCAGCAGACTGCGTGACCTTGGAGACGACCGGGGTGAAGGAGATGGACACCCAGCGCTCGACCAGGGCGCCGATGATGAACATACCCAAGATGGATGCACCCTCGGTGACCTTGCCCATCAGACCGCCGGAGAGGTCCTTGGCGATGGAGGAGCCGACCTTGTAGCCAAACTCCTGCGTGTACCACAGGAAGGCGTAACGGATGATGTTCCACGCGAAGAAGAACAGCAGCGGACCGGCGATGCTGCCGGACAGGGCCAGGGAAGCGCCCAGAGCGCCCAGAATCGGGCGAAGGGTGAACCAGAAGGCGGGGTCGCCGACGCCGGCGAGCGGGCCCATCATACCGACCTTGACGCCCTGAATGGCGACGTCGTCAATCGGGGCACCGTTGGCGCGCTCCTCCTCGAGAGCGAGGGTAACGCCAATGACGGGGGCGGAAACATAGGGGTGGGTGTTATAGAACTCCAGGTGGCGCTTAAGAGCGGCAATCTGGTCATCCTTGCTGGTGTAGAGCTTCTTGATCGCAGGGATCATTGCGAAGCACCAGCCGCCGTTCTGCATACGCTCGTAGTTCCACGAGCCCTGAAGGAACTGATGACGGAAGCAAACCTTCTTGCGGTCAGCCTTGGTGAGCTGAATCTTGTTCTCTGCCATATGTATCACTCCCCTCCTACTCGTAATCGTTCAGAATGTCGCCGAGCGGGTCACCGGAGCCGCCGCCCATGCCGCCACCCTGCTTGGCCAGATCCTTAAGGCCAAGGTAGATGAGGGCAAGGGAGATGCCGATGAGGCCAAGGGCGATCAGCGTGAGCTGAGGGATGGCAGCAAGGACAAAGCCGAGGATGAAGAACGGCCAGGTCTCCTTGGTGGCCATCATGTTGATGACCATGGCGTAACCGACGGAAGCGACCATGCCGCCGCCGACAGCCATGCCGCCGGACAGCCAGTCGGGCATAGCGTTAAGCGCGTTGGTAACAGCCTCAGCCGGGATGATGCACAGAAGTACTGCCGGGATGGCGATACGAAGGCCCTGCATGAGGATGGCAGCGTACTGCCAGCGCTCGATGCCGGAGAAGTCGCCCTTCTCGGCGCAACCGTCCATGGCGTGAGCGATAGCGGTGGCCAGGGTACGGCAGATCATGGTCAGGAACAGACCAGCGACCGACAGCGGGACGGCGACGGCGATAGCGGCGGTAACGGCCTTGGCCGAGTCGGTGGCGCCACCGTTGAGGGCGAGCACCATGATGATCGAAGAAGCGACCGAGGCCAGAGCGGCGTCAGGCGCGACGGCGGCGCCGACGTTAGCCCAGCCAAGGGCCATCATCTGGAGCGAACCGCCCAGGAGGATGCCCTCCTGAAGGTGACCGGTTACGAGACCGATAAGCGTGCATGCCACGAGCGGCTGATGGAACTGGAACTCATCCAGAATGCCTTCCATACCGGCAAGCAACGCGACAATCGCAACAAGCAGAATAGTGATTGCAGACATGTATCGGACCCTCCTTTACTATGCTTGAGCGGCCAGTTCGGCCTTAGCTTTCTTCAACATGGCGTCGAGATCCTCGGAGGAATCCGAAGGAACCTTGCGGACCTCGAACTTGACGCCCTTGGCCTTGAGGGCCTCGAGAGTCTTGACGTCGTCATCGCCCATAGCGACGGCGTTGGTGACGACGACCTTGCCCTTGGAGTGAGCCATGGAACCGATGTTGACTTCCTTGATGTCGACGCCGGCCTCGATGGCCTTGAGCAGATCCTGCGGGTTCTCGAAGAGCAGCATGGCCTTGGTGTCACCAAAGCGCGTGTCCTTGACGACCTCGGCCATCTTCTTGATGGGAACGACGTTGGCATGGACTCCCGGAGGGGCAGCCTGCTCGATCATGGTCTTGCGGAGCTCGTCGTGAGCAACGCCGTCGGAAACCACGATGATGCGGTTGGGGTTGATCTGCTTGGTCCACGTGGTGGCCACCTGACCATGCAGCAGACGGGTGTCGATACGGACGTGGGCAATCTTGATGTGCCCGTCGCCGATGACCGTTCCCGGAGGGATGGCGCCTGCAGGAGCAGCAGCGGCCACAGCCGGCTTCTTCTCCTCGGGCTCCAGAGACTCGGGCTTGACGCGCACGCCAGCCTTGGCCTCAGTCACGAGATGTTTTGCGATCGCATGTGCAGTGTTCTTTGCGTCAAAGCGCTGCGAATATGCCTCGATGAGCATAGGCAGGTTGACACCGGTGACGATAGCCCAGGAATCGTGGCCCTCGATGAGCCCGCTGATCTGGTTGAACGGCGTGCCGCCCCACAGATCAACGAGGAAGAGCACCTGCTCCTGGTCCTCGAAGGAAGCGACTGCTTCCTCGACCTTGGCACGGAAGTCGTCGGGGCCCATGCTCGGCTCGAGCGAGACCACGGCTACAGACGGCTGATCGCCAAAGACCATCGAGCCCGTCTGCTTGATTCCAGCAGCCAAGTCCCCGTGGCTAGCAAGAACAATACTTACCATCACATAACCTCCTTTTTGTCTACGTATTTCCTACACGACATTAAGGAAGTATACCTGTTTGGTTTGTGGAATTATAGCTAAATTCGCAAAAGGTTGGTTTTTTGTTTAAACGTCTAGGTTTGTTACAAGTTGATTACTTTACTGCTTTTTGACTCATTACACGCCAAGGCGTCGCACATCAAACCATGCATTTTACAGATACAAACAGGCTGTTCATTAATATCGATTTTGGCAAGCGCGAATGCGCTTGTACTGCCGCTATTTTGTTTAAACAGACATGACTTGACTATTAGTGCGACTTATGTTCTACGAAACCACTCAAAATAGTCATTGGGGACGTTCTTAAACGACTAGTCGTTGGGGACGTTCTTGTTTGACTAGTCGTTTAAGAACGTCCCCAACGACCAAGTTAGACGATGTGGAGGGGGTTGGCGGCGTCGACGGCGTCGGGAGCGTCAGAAGGGCCGTCGGGGGCAGCGTCTGCTGGATCCTCGTCGGGGGTCTCGATCTGCTTGATCATGACCTCCTGGCCCTGCAGCAGGTATGTCTCGCCGCTGCCGCAATGGGGGCAGATCTTGCCGTGCTCGACCGTCGCATAGTCGCGGCCACACGCCTCGCAATGCGTCACGGCCTCGACAGGCTCCACGATAAGCTCAGCGCCCTGCGTGATGGACTTTTTATCTGCCGCCCAGCGCCAAGCGTCGAGCAGCAAGTCGGGAACGACGCCCGAGACTTCGCCCAGCAGCAACGTCACGCTCGAAACGCGACGCACGCCATGAGCGCGCGCCACGTTCTCAACATCGCGAATAATGTGATACACAATCCCTAATTCATGCAAGTCGAAACCCTTTCTGCAGAGGTTGATTCGATGCACACTCAAAGCAAGGGGACGGCGAAATCTAGTCTGCGCCGTCCCCTTACCCGCCATGGTTACCTATTTACGACCGAATTTAATCTTAATCGCACGCTTGAGCGCATACTTGCCGAGGCTTGGGAGCTTTTGCTCGTATTTGACCATCGTGGAGCACTCGGGGCGGTCGCGATCCAGATGGATGGCGTCGAACGCGCACTTGGTGGTGCACAGGCCGCAACCGATGCACTTGTTGGGGTCGACGATCGAGGCACCGCAGCCCAGGCAACGGGCGGTCTCGGCGCGCACCTGCTCTTCGGTAAAGGTCTCGACGTACTCGCTAAATGGCGCGGCCTTCTCGCGCTCACGGTCAACGTGGGCAACCTCGCGGCTCGCGTTGTCGTAGCCCTCGAGCACAACGTCGTCGCGGTCGAGCGCGGTGTAGCGGCGCTGGTTGCGGCCGATGGTGAGCGTGGAGCCCGGCTGCACAAAGCGGTGGATGGACACGGCGGCCTCGTGACCGGCAGCGATGGCGTCGATGGCAAAGCTCGGACCAGTATAGACGTCGCCGCCCACAAAGATGTCGGGTTCGGCGGTCTGGTAGGTCTGGGGATCGGCAAGGGCACCCTGACCACGGCCAAGCTCCACCTTGGAGCCAGCCAGCAGGTCGCCCCACACGATGGACTGGCCGATGGACATGACGACACGGTCGGCATCGACACGGCGCAGATCGTTCTCGTCGTACTCGGGCGCAAAACGGCCCTCGTCGTCAAAGACACGCGTGCAGCGCTTGAAGGTGATGCCGCACACACGACCGGCCTCGTCCAGGTGAACTTCCTTGGGGCCCCAACCGCAGCTGATGTGCGCGCCGTCCTCAACGGCCTCGCGACGCTCCTCCTCGCTGGCGGGCATCTGGGCCTCGCTCTCCAGGCAGAACATCTCAACGTGCTCGGAACCCAGACGGCAGGCGTTGCGGGCAACGTCGATGGCCACGTTGCCGCCGCCCACCACAATGGTGCGGCCGGACAGGGTATCGATCTTGCCGCTGTTAACCTCGCGAAGGAAGTCGACGGCCACGGTCACGTCCTCGGCATCCTCGCCCGGAATGCCGGCAAGGCGACCACCCTGGCAGCCGATGGCAACGTAGAAGGCTTTAAAGCCCTGCGCGCGCAGCTCGTCGAGCGTCACGTCGCGACCGACTTCCACGCCATAGCGGAACTCGGCACCCATCAGGCGAATGACCTCGACCTCGGCCTCAATGACGTCCTTCTGCAGCTTAAAGCTGGGAATGCCATAGGTGAGCATGCCACCCGGGCGCTCGTTCTTCTCGAACACGACGGGCTTGTAGCCCTTCTCGGCCAGATAGAAAGCGCAGGACAGGCCGGCCGGACCGGCACCGATGATGGCGATCTTCTGGTCGAAGCCGCCGGCGCGCGTCGGCGTCACCACGGGCGGGACATAGCGGGTCGCGGCATCCAGATCGCGCTGGGCGATGAACTTCTTGACCTCGTCGATAGCCACGGCGGCGTCCACACGGCCGCGGGTGCAGGCATCCTCACAGCGGCGGTTGCACACACGGCCGCAGATAGCGGGCAGCGGGTTCTCGCGCTTGATGAGCGCCAGTGCCTCGTCATAGCGACCCTGAGCCGAGAGCTTCAAATAGCCCTGAACGGCGACATGCGCGGGGCAGGCCGTCTTGCAGGGCGCGGTGCCGGACTCGTGCGTCTCGATGCGGTTGTCATTGCGGTAGTTGGGCGACCACTTGGTGTGATCCCATTTGGTGGCATCGGGCAGCTCCTGGCGCGGATACTCGGGCACCTGTCCGCCCGCCTTTTTGCTGCAGACCTTTTGGCCCAGTTTGGCGGCACCGGCCGGGCACACCTCAACGCAGCGACCGCAGGCCACGCACTTGTCCTTCTCGACCTTGGCGACGTAGGCCGAGCGCGACAGGTTGGGCGTGTTGAACAGTTGCGAGGTGCGCAGGGCATAGCACACGTTGACGTTGCAGTTGCAGATGGCGAAGATCTTGTTCTCGCCGTCGATGTTGGTGATCTGGTGCACAAAGCCGTTGTCCTCGGCCTGGCGCAGGATGTCGTAGACCTCGTCGCGCGTTACATAATGGCCGCGGTCGGTCTCAACCACATAGTCGGCCATATCGCCCACGGCAATGCACCAGTCGGCGGGGTCGTCAGCGCAGCCCTCGCCCATCACGCGACGGCTCGCGCGGCAGCTGCAGGTGCTGGCGGCATATTTGCCATCGTATTTGTCGAGCCAATGCTCGATATGCTCGATCGGCACCGAGGTGCTCGCGGCGTCGATGGCCTTCTCGACCGGAATGACGTGCATGCCGATGCCGGCGCCTCCGGGCGGCACCATCGGCGTGGCCTTGGACAGCGGTCCCTTGGACGCCTGCTCAAAGAACTTGGCATAGACCGGATGTTCCTCAAGCTGGCTCACGCGCATGTTGAGGAACTCGGCGGAACCCGGCACCAGCATGGGCAGCACCCACTGCTTGGCGCGCTCGGGGTTTTCCCAGTTGTACTCGAGCAGACCCGTGTAGCTCATGTCGTCGAGCATCTTCTCGATATCGGCTTCGGGCATGCCGGTGAGCTTGACCATCTCGGGCAGCGTATAGGGACGGCGCATCTTCATCTTGCAGAGCGCTTCGGCCTGCTCGTCGGTTGCGGCCTCGGCAAACGACCAGTACTCGTAGCCCAGCAGCTCATCGCGATGCAGCAGACGGTTGGTGCAGTGCTCGCACAGCTTGACGATTGCCTCGCGCGGATGCTCCGGAAGCGGTGGCACGAACTCCGAACCGATGTCGGGCTCGGTGTAACTAATCCCCGGTCCGTTGAGAATCATAGTTGTCCCTTCTCTTGCCGCAGCCCGACGAGGCCGCGGCGCCCCTCTTTTTGCAGGCCGGGCATGCCCCCATGCCGTTCACCCGCCATTGTTGACATTGTGTCAAAAATAGTATTGACGAACCGTCAACAATATTCAAGACTGTTAGGCGAACGGTCAGGCAAAAGAGGATGAAAGGCGGCAAAACATGGGCAACAACGCAGCAGATACCTCTGTGGTCGATGCCGTCCCCGCATCCGATAGCGCGACAAAGCGCCTGACGGGCGACGAACGCCGTCGCGAGATCCTCGATGCCGTGCGCACCGTAAGCTCCGAGCTGGGCGTGTCCCACCTATCGGTATCGGCCGTGACCAAGCGAGCCGGTTGCACGCGTTCATTGTTCTACCACTACTTCGCCGATATGGACGCCGCCGTCACCGCTGTTATGGACGAGGCGATCGACGGCTTTATCTCCGAACTCGAGCAGTGGAACGCCGACCGCACCGTCGGCGATATCGAGGGCGCGCTCGACACCGTCGCCCCGCTCTTTAAGCGCCTGGTCGCCAGCGGCCACGAGCTGCCGAGCACGCTCACCTCGAGCAGTGGCGCGCTCTACGGCGGCTTTTTGCACAACGTGGTCCAGCGCGTGGCGCAGTATATCTGCGACACCACCGTGGTGGATTTTGTCGCCCATCATGAGCTACGCATCGATCATGTCTACGAGACGTTCTACACCCTCATCATGGGGTTGTTGATGTATATCCGCACGCACCCCGATGTGCCCGACGAGACGGTCAAGGAAATCATCGCCTCGACACTCCACATCGAGGGCTATACCGCCAAGTATCCGGAGCGCAAGCCCCAGAACTGACGACATTTGGCCAAACTGCCCGCGATCAGAAGAGGGGCCGCGGGCGTGTGAAAGGAGAGCAGCATGCTGTTCGATGTTTGGGGTAGCGATACCCTTATCCACTGGGCCGGCTGGGCCATGGTCTTTATTGGCCTGATCGTGCTCAACGAGGTCGGCCGCCGCACCAAGCTGGGCGCGGCAATCATCTTTGGCGTGGCTCCGCTGGCCATGACCATCTACTGCGTCGCCATCGCCATCGGCGTCTCGCAGGGTGCCGAGTGGGCGCTCACCAACCCCACCCATGTGTACCAGAACAGCTGGTTCCACTACGCCAAGGTATACGCGGCGCTGGCCGGTTGCTGGGGCTTCATTGCCATTAAGTACCAGTGGGGCAAGATCGGCAAGGCGCATTGGTTCCGCGCATGGCCGTTTGTGATCGTCGCCATCAACATCATGATCGCCGTCGTGTCCGACTTCGAGAGCGCCTATCACTTCTTTGTCCTGGGCGAGTCCACCTGGGTCACCTCCGAAGGTGCTACGCAGCTGGCCGGCTGGAACAACGTGTTCAACGGCATCGCCGGTATCATCAACATCTTCTGCATGACCGGTTGGTGGAGCGTCTACGCCTCCGAGGATCAGACTGACATGCTGTGGCCCGACATGACCTGGGTCTACATCATCGCCTACGATATCTGGAACTTCTGCTACACCTACAACTGCCTGCCCACCCACTCCTGGTTCTGCGGCTTTGCGCTGTTGCTGGCGCCCACCGTCGCCGCCTTTATCTGGAACAAGGGCGGCTGGATCCAGAACCGCGCCTTTACGCTTGCTATTTGGTGCATGTTTGCCCAGGTGTTCCCCTACTTCCAGGAGGAGTCCATCTTTGTGACCCACTCCACGCTCGACCCCGGCGCCGCTACCGCGGTCTCGATCGCCGCACTGATCGCCAACGTCGCCGCGATCATCTACATCGCCTACCGCGCCAAGAAGCTCGGCCGCAATCCCTACAAGCAGGATGTCTTTGAGGGCACCAGCGATTGGGAGAAGGCTACCGCTCGCCGCGCCAAGGTTGATTACGCTCACGCCGAGTAACGCGCCTGGCACAAACATCGCTTGAGTACGAAACCGCATAGCCGGCTCCGCGCAACTCAACGCATTGCAGAGCCCCCGGAATGTGATTCGTCCGCGTTCCGGGGGCTTTTTGCTGCCGCGAGGATGCGGCTGAACGATGCACTCGGGTTAAATCGGATCTTATATTTCGCATGCGCTTTATATGGCTCCATTTTTGGGTACAGTGTTGTCCCGATATTGAGCTTGGGGGATATATGAAAGATGAGACGATGGGCCAAGAGGATGCGGCCCAAGATGCAGAAGCGTGTGCCGAGGCCCTGGAGAGCCTAGACCAGATCGCGCTGGCCGAGATTGCGTTTGACGATTCGAGCGTTGATGTGCAGGATGAGCCGGAAATCGAGGCGCAGCCCGATGATCGGGATGCAAAAGACGATGGCGCCGCGCCCGCCGAAGACGAGGCGGGGCACGAGGAATCCGAATGCGAGGCCGACGGCCAGCCCGGATCCGACACGAGCGAGGAAACCATCTTGCTCGACAACTTGCCGGCCGAAGATTCACTGACCCGCGAGCTCCCTGGCTTAGGCTCTGCGCCTGCCGTGGACGAGACCATCGCCATGGGCGATATTCCCCTACCGTCCGTTCCTTCGGCACGCGAAGCCGAGGTTCGTCATCGTAAGATGTCGCCCAAGCGCCGCAACCTGATGGTTGCCGGCGTTGTGGCCGTCGCGCTCGTCGCCGGCGGCGCAGGCTATGCTGCCTGGAACGGATATCAGCAAGAGCAGGCTGCCGCTGTCGCCGCCAGTGCACACACGATGATGTCGGTGCAGATTGGCGTGCATGCCGCGGGCCTCGACTGCTCAACTGGCTCCAAGATTCCCGTACAGGTGAGCGGGCAGGATTCCGACGGTTCTTCCGTGAGCGAAACGCTCTACGTTGGCGAGCATGGTCGCGGCATTAAGCTGCTGCCCGGTGACTATACGCTCTCCATCGCTGGGTCCCCCATCGCAGCCGACGGTACCATTTACACCGTGCCGACCACCAAGGCGCAGGTCACCATTAAGAGCGATGGGCAGGATTTGAGTGCCCAGGCCACCTTTAAGCTCAAGGTGCCTTCGGCCGACACGGTGACTGACGACCAGATCGATGCCGCCGCCAAGTATGCCGAGGAAGGCGGCGCGAGCTCTGCCGCCGCGGCAAAGATACTCCAGCAGGCGGCAATTACGCGCCGCGATGCCGCCGCCAACGCCGTAAGCGCAAGCGAGGCACAGTCCGCCCGCGATGCCGACGCTCGACACAAGGCGACGGATCTGTATCAGCTCGATATTCCGGTTGAGTGGTATGGCAAGGTCGCAACCTGGCAAAACGGCAGTACGCTGTGCATTTATCTGGGCGATGACGCCAATACGCCAATCGTGACGCTTGTCGCGGTGCGCGACGGCGAGACCTTTACGCCCGACGACGGCGATACAGTTTTGGGCACGGTCGGCCTGGGCAACGGCTACACCGTCTATGCGAGCGGTCCTGTCTATCCGCATGTGATCCCGCAAACCATCAACGGGCGCACGCAGAACCCTGTGTCGACCTACCCCATGGATACGGCGATTGAGCTTGTCGAGCTCACGACCGGCAACCGCTACACATACAGCCAGATTAAAAACGACCTGGTCGGTAAAGACAGCAAGGCAGACGCCGCGACCAAACTCGAGACCGACTACCTCGCCCAGATTCTCCTGCCGAGCATCAAGGCCCAGGACTAGCCGGGCGCATCATGGTGCTCCCCAACCGTGATGAAGGGGCCAGGAGGTCCTGGCCCCACGATTCGTAGATGATTAGGCAAGGAGCCACTTCCATGCGGGCACAACGTGTACCACACCGTGTTCGCATGGAATATCGGCCTGCTCATCCATGGTAACGATTGCCGACTCGCCAAGATCGAACTGGGCCATCGAGGCATCAAGCGCGGCAATTTCGCGCTCGCGCGTTTTCTCACTTGCCATTTCCACACTCACCTGAATCAGGCTATAAGCCCGCATGAGAAGTGCGTCCCCAGCCACAAAGTCCACCTCATGGTTTTTGCTCTTCTCTTTGATCAGCAAGCGGCAGACCGATCCGACCCTCACCGCGGGAGTCCTTCTTCTTAGCGCGTTGAACACTGCGGTCTCGAGCCTCTGGCCCTGGTCCAATGCCGATGCGGGAGAGAATGCTCCAAACATCGCAGGATCGACAGCGTAGACCTTAGACGCAGACCGCATGTTATTTGCCAGCGAACGCGTGAACTCCGGCACGGAGAACAGCAGGTAGGCATCCTCATAATACTCAAGTAAGTCGCTGAGCGAATTACGACTGACGGGTATCTGCCTGCTCTTGAACTCGTTGTACACTTTGTTCACCGACAGCTCTCGTCCCGAAGATGCCATACACCGCGTCAGGAACAGAGATGCCAGGCGAGGGTTCTTGACGTCGTAACGTTCAACGACGTCCATGGCGACCGTTCGCGAAGCATATTCCTGTAGCAGCTGAATCGCGTCTGCGGGCGTCTGCTCAAGTGTCGCGATGAATCCCCCTCGTTCAAGATATCCGATCAGATGATGTCGAAGCAGCGCTGCATCGCTTGGGGAAAAGGTCGCATCTGGCTCGAAAACGCTCCCCGTCTTATATCGAACGTATTCCGAAAAACTCAACGGAAAAAGCTCTCGTATAAGAGAACGACCCCTGAACTCGCTCTTAAGTTCTGAGGACAGCATCTTAGAAGAAGATCCCGTCACATAGACGGTCGCTTTCTCCGTATCGACTACACGCCGCAGAAACGCACCCCATTCGGGAATTTCCTGGATCTCGTCAAAGAAAATGTAAGCGCCCTCGGTTCGAGCAGCAGGATGCAGCGCATAGAACGTGTCAAGCACGTCCGCCAGCAGCGATGGCTCATACGGGCGCAAGCGCTCGTCCTCAAAATTAAAGTAAAGCATCCGGTCAAGCTCGACGCCCCGGCCTTGAAGCCGCTGCATCTCCTGATACAGGCGATACGTCTTTCCACAACGGCGGGCCCCCACAACCACATTTACGATGTTGTCGCGCTTTGGCTCCTGTGGGTTTCCCAGATCAAGGTCTCGCTCAAAGACCTGCGGAACCCCCTGCTGTTCAAAGTCCTTTATTTTCTGGGCGATCAAGTCGTTGAATGCCATGATTCTCCAATCTTGCTCTCTAGCTAATCAAAATTATACTGATTCTTGATTAATTAGAGAGCAAGATTGTGTGTAGCTTGATTAACACTTAAGCAAGTTTTTCACTATTATTGCTCCGAAGGATATCGAGTGGCTAAGAGGACAACCGAGCTCGAATGCGACTCCCCGAGCAGTCAATTTGGGACGGGGCTTTTATGACTACCCTCCCCCTGTAGAAAAATCCCCAACGCAGTTGCGGTGAAATAGGGACTGTTTTTGCTGGTCAAACCGCAAAACAGTCCCTATTTCACCGCAACTTATTGGAAACTTTTTGGGATGGCACTCAGCGCCAGGGATCGGCTTCGAACATCGGCTCGCGCTCGGGGCGGCGATCGCTGTAGGGATCGTAGCCGTCGTCGTCCTCGTTCTCGGCACGGATGTAGGGGTCGCGCGGCTTGGGTGCCGGTTTAGGCGCAGGCTTGGGTGCGGCGGGTGCGGCATCGGTCGTCGGCGTGTTCGTCTTGTTCTTGTCTATCATCTGCATAGCTCCTTGCCGTGCAATCGTGTTTAACACCATCGATTGTCGCACGAAAAAGGGCGGCGGACCCAATTGGATCCGCCGCCCTTGGCGTTTAGAGACGGCTGGTAGATTTTAAGGCATGTCCCAAAAATCTACTCGGCGTCGGGGACCTCGTAGGTGGCCGCCGGCGTGTTATCGCACACGACGGTAAAGCCGCCGTCCTTGTCGACATCGACCGTCACCTGATCGCCCTCGCGCACCGTGCCGTCGATGATGGCGGCGGCGATGGCGTCCACGACCTCGCGCTGGACCAGACGCTTGAGCGGACGGGCGCCGAACACGGGGTCCAGGCCGCCCACGGCGAGCATCTGCTTGGCCGCCGGGGTGATGGCAAGCGTCATGCGCTCCTTGGCCAGGCGTGCGCGGACGTCGGCAAGCTGGATGTCGACGATCTTCTCGATCTGCGCCATGCCGAGCGGATGGAACACCACGATATCGTCGATACGGTTGAGGAACTCGGGGCGGAAGGTCTGAGCCATGGCGGCGTCGACCTGATGGCGCATCTCCTCCTCGTCCTTACCGGACAGATCGGCGATAGCCTTGGAGCCCACGTTGCTCGTCATGATGATGATCGTGTTCTTGAAGGACACCTGGCGACCCTGGCCATCGGTCAGGCGGCCGTCGTCAAGCACCTGCAACAGCACGTTAAAGACATCCGGATGGGCCTTCTCCATCTCGTCGAGCAAGATCACAGAGTACGGACGACGGCGCACGGCCTCGGTGAGCTGGCCGCCCTCGTCGTAGCCCACGTATCCCGGGGGCGCACCGATCAGACGCTGGACGCTGAACTTCTCCATGTACTCGGACATGTCGATACGCACGAGCGCGCGCTCGTCATCGAACAGGCACTCGGCTAGCGCCTTGGCGAGCTCGGTCTTGCCCACGCCGGTGGGGCCCAGGAAGAAGAAGCTGCCGATGGGCTTGTCCGGGTCAGAGAGACCCGCACGGCTGCGGCGCACGGCCGCGGCCACAGCGGAGACAGCCTCGTCCTGACCGATGACGCGCTTATGCAGCTCGCCCTCCAGGCCCTTGAGCTTGTCGAGCTCGCCCTGCATCATCTTGGACACGGGCACGCCGGTCCAGGCGCTCACGACCTCGGCAATCTCATCGGAGGTCACCTGTTCGTTGAGGCCCTCGCCGTCCTGCTGCTTTTGTGCCTCGAGCGCAGCCTCGGAATCCTGAATCTGCTGCTGCAGGCCCGGAATCACGGAGAAGCGCAGCTCGGACGCACGGCCCAGGTCGCCGTTGCGCGTCGCGCGCTCCTCTTCGCTCTTGGCCTCGTCGAGCTGGCCCTTGAGCTCCTGCACGTGGTCGATGGCGTTCTTTTGGTTGAGCCAGCCGGCCTTTTGCACGTTGAGCTTTTCCTGGACCTCGGCGATCTCCTGGCGCAGGGCCTCCAGACGCTCCTTGGAGGCGTCATCGGTCTCCTTCATGAGTGCCTGCTCCTCGATCTGCAGCTGGGTGAGCTGACGCGTGGTGGCGTCGATCTCGACCGGCATGCTGTCGAGCTCCATGCGCAGGCGGCTTGCCGCCTCATCGACCAGGTCGATGGCCTTGTCGGGCAGGAAGCGGTCGGCGATGTAGCGATCGGAGAGGTCGGCGGCGGCCACGAGCGCGCTATCGGTGATATGCACGCCGTGGAAGATCTCGTACTTCTCCTTGAGGCCACGCAGAATCGAGATGGTGTCCTCGACGGTGGGCTCGGAGACCATCACGGTCTGGAAACGACGGGCGAGCGCCGCGTCCTTCTCGATGTACTTGCGGTACTCGTCAAGCGTGGTCGCGCCGATCGCGTGCAGGTCGCCACGGGCGAGTGCAGGCTTCAGGATGTTGCCGGCGTCCATGGAGCCCTCGGTGGCACCCGCGCCCACGATGGTGTGGAGCTCATCGATGAACAGGATGACCTTGCCCTCGGACTTCTGTACCTCCTTGAGCACGGCCTTCAAGCGGTCCTCGAACTCGCCGCGGTACTTGGCGCCGGCGACCAGCGCGCTCATGTCGAGCTCGATCAGGTCGCGGTCGCGCAGGGTGCTCGGTACGTCGCCGGCCACGATACGCTGAGCGATGCCCTCGACGATGGCCGTCTTGCCGACGCCCGGCTCACCGATGAGCACGGGGTTGTTCTTGGTGCGACGGGACAGGACCTGGATGGTGCGGCGAATCTCATCGGTACGGCCGATGACCGGGTCGAGCTTGCCGGCACGGGCCAGATCGCAGATATTGCGGCCGTACTGCTCCAGTGCCTCAAACTGCGTCTTGTCCTCAGCAGACGTCACGCGGTCATCGCCACGCAGCTCCTCGTAGACCTGCTCGATGCGCTCCTTGGTCACGCCGGCATCGCGCAGCACGCGGCCCGCCTCGCCCTTGTCCTCGGCAAGTGCCATCAGCAGATGCTCGGTCACCACAAAGCTGTCGCCCATCTTGGTGGCCTTCTTCTCGGCCTTTTCGATGACGCGGACGAGCTCGTTGGACAGGCCCATCTGCTGACCCTCGCCCGAAACCTTGGGTGCGCGGTCGATGGCATCTTGTGTGGAGCGTGCGAGTTGTGCCGGGTCGGCACCGATGCGCTCGATAATCACGGAGATATTGCGCTCGCCGGCACCGAGCAGGGCGGACAGCAGGTGAATCGGCTCCACCGCGCCGGCCTGCGCGTCGGCAGCCGTACTCATGGCGGTCTGCAGCGCCTCGCGCGACGTCATTGCTAGCTTATCGATTCTCATGGAATCACCTCTCTTGGGGCGGCCGCCCTACGGGGCGGCTTCACGTTGTTCGAGAAGTATTGTTGCCAGCTTTGTACGATTTTATACACAAATCTAAGTCTCTATATATAAGATTTTCTGAGTGTTCCAACGACATACAAACCACCACAAAGGGGACAGGCACCTTTGTGGTGGTTGCAGCCTCTATTTACTTGCCGAGCCCGTGCTTCCCGATTCGGCGTTCCAGGGCATCTCATCCTCGAACAGCCATGTACGGGCAGACCCACTATCGCGTGCAGTCTGCGGGTCTGGCAAGCAGGTCTGTTCATAGGCATCCTGAATGCACTGACCCATAAAATCGTTGAGCTCGGCCTGGTTGCCCTCCATGACATAGGCGACATCGCCGTCCAAGATGTAGATGCCCGGCCCCTCATTGCCCTCGTAGCCAGGATCGTACGAAACATCACATAACTTGCCACCATTCGCGGTGTCTAACTCGATGGACGAGCGGCATCCGCCAACCATGTCGTTCGCTTTTGCCCGATAGGACGCATATCCATACCAGCGCTTAAAGGTTTTGCCCTTGAGCAGCTCGGACGCCCTGTCGATCAGACTAGAATCCGTGGTATAGCGCATAGCCCCAAGCTGAATATGTGGATAATTACTAATGCCCAGCGCAGCCGGTTGCTCATCAAAATCAACGGTAATGGTCTCGGGCTTGTCATCGCCGGTCAGAAGTTCGACTGATTGAGTCACAGGCTTGACCACCGGCTCCGTCACCGCAGCAGGCAGAAACGCCATGCCGACAGCACCCATGCCAACCACGGTGATCGCAAGCGCCAAAACAATCAATCCAATACGGGCAGGACTTCTCACAGCAAAGCACCCCACAATGCAAACCTTCGCCACCTGCACTAATGATACCGCCAGCTAACACTATTACCAAAAGAAGCCGCGCGCTCCTCACCACCACAAAGGGGACAGGCACCTTTGTGGTGGTTTTCGGCGCTAACGGTCGACCATCTCGCGCCATGAGATTAAACTTGAATTGTTCTCTGAACATATCCATTTCTGCCTATCCTCAACAGATCTTTGTCTCGAGGAGCGCATATGAAGCCGTCTCATTCCACCGGTCGCAACGTCATCGCCATTCTCGCCATACCCATCGTGATGCTCTTCCTTATCGTCATCACGCCCTTTTCTTTTGGTATCGCCTCGCCCTTCGATCTTTGCGGGATGATCGACGCCGGCTCGCGTGCCACCTCGCTCTCCTTTGTCTGCCGTGGCGTGTTCTACGAATATGCAATTCCCACCGGAAGTTGGCAGTCCAAGTTACCGTTGCTCGGCAAGGTCGACGGATGCTCCCCCTATTTCTGCCTTGAACCTCAGGCGCTAAACTATCTGATCGACGACCAGCCACTCGACTCCATCACCCTCGCCTACGACTACGCACCAAACACCGATGAGCGCCACATGAACCAAGTCCTCGACAAGCTGCTTGGACAGTGCGGGCTCACCGCGGAAGCCGGTCGAACCATCTATAGCAACCGGAAATTAAAGCGAACAGAACTCCGCCGTGTCGGAAAAATCAAAGGGCGAAACGGGGCCGCCTACTGGGATGCCTGGGCAACACGCGACAAGGGCGAATTCGGACACAGCACCTATATGGTCACTGTCTACACCAAAGACGGAATTAAGGACAATGTTGACGATTTCGCGTCATCCAAACTCGGCATCCCCAAAACAACCAAGCCCGCCAGCCCAGATGAAATCCTGTAGAGACGCTCATTAGAATGTCGTTCAGCGAGCACGGCAGCATCGAGCTCGCCCACCACCACGAAAGGGACAGGCCCCTTTGTGGTGGTTTTGGCCTTAGCCCGTCCCCTGCTGCTAGACCGTGATGACGTTGTCCATTGCCCGGTACTTGGCGGGGACCTCGCCTGCGGTAATAATCGTTGCGTCGCGGAAGTCCGCGAACTTGACGGGCGCCACCATGCCAAATTTACTGGCGTCCGAGATTACGAAGCGTTTGGCGGTATGGCGCATCGAGATACGCTTGACCTGTGCTTCCTCGATATCCGGTGTGGTGAGACCTTGCTCGGCCGCGATGCCGTTGGATCCCCAAAAGCCGCAGTTGAAGTTATAGCGGTCCAGGGTTGCCAAGGCATCGGGGCCAACGAGCGCCTCGGTCTCGGGTTTGAGCTCGCCGCCCAGCACCACGGTACGCATGCCGCGCAAAGCAAGGTGCTGAGCATGGAGCACGGAATCGGTCACATAGGTGACGCCGTCGAGACGCGGAAGATGCTCGATGAGCTTGAGGGTCGTTGAGCCCGAATCGATATACACAAAGCTATCGGGCTCCACCAGGGCCGCGGCACGAGCACAGATGCGCTCCTTGTCATCGTTATGGAGATCACTGCGTTCGCTGATCGTCAAGTCGCGCGTCACGTGCGCGCGCTCCAGATTCGTCGCACCTCCGTGCACCTTGGCGATACGGTGCGCGCGGTCGAGCGTTTGCAAGTCACGGCGAATGGTGGACGGTGTCACGCCCAGGGCCTCGGCAAGTTCCGGCACGGTAACCGAGCCGGCCTGCTGCACCATCGACACGATCGCATTGAGCCTATCTTCCGCAAGCATCGCTTACTCCTCCTCGGGGTACACGACTCCCCAATCGGCGCGGAGCTTGGTCATAAGCTCCATAACATCAGAAGCATAATCCAGCAGCTCGCGCTTGGAGTCGTCGCCGGCAACGGCCTTCTCAAGATCGGCCATCTCATAGCAAAGGGCGTAAGCTTCGGTGCCGGCGTGGACCTCCTCGCGGTGGCCGTCCACAGTCCACACGATGGTCGCGTGATCGGCGCGCGGATACTCGTTGACCTCGATATAGCACTTGTCGAAGCTGATGACCGAGCGCTTGGGCTGCTTGGAGTGGAGCGTAAGGCTCACAACACCCAGCTGCTGCTCGGCGTTACGGCAGACAATGCCGCCCGCAACGTCGACACCGGTCTCACAGGTGTTGCCCAGCGAGACAACCTCAGCGGGCTGGCTCGCCATAAAGAGGCGCATAACGGAGAGCGCATACACGCCAATGTCGAGCATGGCGCCACCGGCAAGGCTACGGTTGTAGAAGCGGTTGGTCAGGTCGCCGTACTCCTTATAGCTGCCAAAGTTGAGCTGAGCGAGATTCATGCGGCCGAACTCGCCGACATCCATGCGACGACGCAGCTCCTGATACAAGGGCATGTGAAGCACCGTGGTGGCGTCCATAAGGACCACGTTGTGCTCGTCGGCAATGGCGCGGGCCTCGTCAAGCTCGGCGGAATTGAGGGTAATGGCCTTCTCGCAGAGCACGTGCTTGCCAGCTGCCAGAGCGGCACGCAGATAGGTGATATGCGTGTTGTGCGGCGTGGTGATATAGACGGCGTCAATGTCCGGATCGGCGTAGAGATCCTCGACCGTGCCATAGACCTTCTCAACGCCATACTGCTCTGCAAAAGCCTGAGCCTTGGACAGCGTGCGGTTGGCAACGCCCGCGAGCTTTCGGCCGGCAAGGGCGAGAGACTGAGCCATCTGGTTGGCGATAACGCCACACCCAATTACAGCCCAACGAAGCTCGGGAGCCGTAAAGATGTCGTTTGGGAACGGCTGATTCTGGACCGAGGCAAACGCCGCCTTTGCGGCTGCCTCGGCGTCGAGCGGAGCCTGTTTGGAATCTGCCATGATGTGCCTCCTGAGTCATCGGAAGTCCTTCATTTCTAACAAACCTATAGTCGCACAATTGCGCGCGTATCTGCTCGTGTTTGCGTATTTATTTGCTTATCGGTCATTATTTAGCCATAGTTGGCAGATGTTTGCGCGGCTATGCGCATTGTCGCGCAAGGCTATGCGCGTAAATGCGCATGCGACGATCCTTGTGAAACATAAAGGGGCGGAACACCAAAGCCCTAAAAGACAGAACCAGCCGTATTACTTCACCCCTCTGGGGGCATCAGACATCAAAGGATCGTCCCAAACTGCCGGCACATAGAGACTGTCCCCCCAACGACTGGTCATTTAAGTCTGTCCCCAATGAATGGTCGTCCCCAGCTGCCGACAGAAAATGAACGCCCCCAGGTGCCGGCATTTCAACGGCCACTCATTTAAGTCTGTCCCCAATGAGTAGGGATAGAAAAAGGCCCGGGTGCCGTGGGGCATCCGGGCCTTTGCTAGCAACTTGATGTTGCGGGCAGCTTAGAACTTGTGGCCGCACTTCTTGCAGACGCGCAGCTTGTTCTTGCCGTCCTTCTCGTGACCGACGCGGGTAACCTTACCGCACTCGGGGCAAACGAGATTGACGTTGGAGGCGTCGATGGGAGCCTCCTGCGAAACGATGCCGCCCTGCTGGTTGGCAGCGTTGGGCTTGACGGCCTTCTTGACGACCGAAACGCCCTCGACAACGACCTTGTTCTCGGCGGGGAGAGCACGCAGGACAACGCCCTGCTTGCCGCGATCCTTACCAGAGAGAACCTGGACCTTATCGCCCTTCTTGATATACATATATCTCCCCTAACTACAGGGTCTCGGGAGCGAGCGAGACGATCTTCATGTACTTCTTGTCACGAAGCTCGCGAGCGACGGGCCCGAAGATACGGGTACCGACGGGCGAACCATCGTTGTTGATGACAACGCAGGCGTTCTCATCAAAGCGAATGTAGGAGCCATCCTTGCGGCGGATCTCCTTAACGGTGCGAACGACGACGCAACGGACAACGTCCTTCTTCTTGACGTTGGCGCCAGGGGTAGCCTCCTGGACAGCACCGATGAACACATCGCCGATGCCTGCATAACGACGCTTGGAACCGCCAAGCACCTTGATGCAGCGAATCTTGCGAGCGCCGGAGTTGTCGGCGACGTTCAGCATGGTTTGCATCTGAATCATGGTAGATGTTCCTCCGAACTAAGAACCGAAGAGAGGTGCGCAGCCTTTATGCGGCCCGTGGTATGCAAGCCAGGCATACGCACATCTTCGGAAACGTACAAGTCGTAAGAGCGACTGCTTATTTAGCGCGCTCGACGACCTCGATGAGGCGCCAACGCTTCATCTTGGACATAGGACGGGTCTCCATAACGCGGACGGTGTCGCCCACGCCAGCCGTGCACTCCTCGTCGTGAGCGTGCAGCTTCTTGGAGCTGGTCATCATCTTGCCGTACTTGGGGTGACGCTTGCGCTCGGTGATGGTGACAACAATGGTCTTGGCACCGGAGACGGAGGTAACGACACCCGTACGGACCTTACGCGAGTTACGCGAATCAGTCATGTTCTCTCCTTAGGTCCTACTCGGCGACAGCGGACTTCTCCGCTGCGATCTCGCGGGCGCGCTGCTCCGTGAGGACGCGAGCGATGTCCTTCTTCACGGTGTTGACGCGAGCGGTGTTGTCCAGCTGGCTGGTGGCCATCTGGAAACGAAGGTTAAAGAGCTCGGCGCGCATTTCCTTCAGCTTCTCAACGAGCTGAGCGTCCGAGAGCTCACGAATCTCTGCGGGCTTCATTAGTTCTCCTCCTTGGCGGCGGCGGCGTCCTCAGCAGCCCACTTGGCCTCGAGAGCGGCCTCCTCAGCCATCTCCTTCTCGATGCGCTGCTCAGCGTTCTTAGCAGCAACAATCTTGGTCTTGATGGGAAGCTTGTGCTGTGCAAGACGCAGAGCCTCGCGAGCGACCTCCTCGGGCACGCCCTTGACCTCGAACATGATGCGGCCGGGCTTGACGACGGCCACCCACTCCTCGGGGTTACCCTTACCAGAACCCATGCGAGTCTCAGCAGGCTTCTTGGTGATGGGCTTATCGGGGAAGATCGTGATGTAGACACGACCGCCACGCTTCATGTAGCGGGTCATGGCAATACGAGCGGCCTCGATCTGACGGTTGGTGATCCAATGGGCCTCGAGAGCCTGGATACCAAACTCGCCGAAATGCAGCTTGGTATTACCCTTGGCCTGGCCCTTCATGGAGCCACGCTGCACCTTGCGGTGAAGAATACGCTTAGGGGCAAGCACTACTGACCCCTCCTCTCGGAGTTACGACGACGAGGACGGGAAGAGCCCTCGAGTGCAGGGTTGGGAACAGGCTGGCCCGGGAGCTTCTCGCCCAGGTAGATCCAGACCTTCACGCCGCAAGCGCCCATGGTGGTGCTGGCGACAGCCGTGCCGTAGTCGATCTTGGCACGGAGGGTGTGCAGAGGCACGCGACCCTCGCGGTACCACTCACGACGGCCCATCTCGGCACCGCCGAGACGACCGGAGCACTGGATACGGATGCCCTTAGCGCCGGCCTTGCGGGCGGACTGGACAGCCTTGCGCATAGCGCGACGGAAGGCAACGCGGCCCTCGAGCTGCTCGGCGATAGACTGAGCAACGAGGTTGGCGTCGAGCTCGGGGCGCTTGATCTCGACAACGTCGACGGAGAGCTGGCCCTTGGAGACGCCAGCGACCTTCTCGAGCTCGGTGCGGAGGGTATCGATCTCGGCACCCTTCTTACCGATGACAACGCCGGGGCGAGCGGTGAGGATGATGACCTTCACCTTGTCGCCAGCGCGCTCGATCTCGACGCGGGAGACAGCTGCGCGGGAAAGACGCTTCTCGAGGTACTTGCGGATCTCGAGATCGTTACCGAGGGTCTTAGCGTAATCCTTCTCTGCGAACCAGCGGGAGCGCCAGTTCTCGGTGATGCCAAGACGGAAGCCGGTGGGGTAGACTTTCTGACCCATACAGCTTTACGCCTCCTTTCGAGGAGCAACGACGACGGTGATGTGGGAAGTACGCTTCAGAATGCGAGAAGCGGAACCCTTGGCGCGGGGACGGATGCGCTTAAGCGTCGGACCCTCGTCAACATAGGCAGCGGCGACAACCAGGTTGTCGGCACGCAGACCGTTGTTGTTCTCGGCGTTCGCAACGGCGGAACGGAGAACCTTCTCGACATCCACGGCGACGGCGCGGTCGCAGAAGTGGAGGATGTCGAAGGCCTGAGCGACAGGCTTGCGGCGGATCAGATCGACCACCAGGCGGGCCTTGCTGGGGGAAACACGCACGTACTTAGCGACGGCGCGAACCTCGGTGGCCTCAGTTTCAATAGACTTAGTTGCCATTTACGGTTAACCCCCTATTTGGCCTTGTGGCCACGGAACGTACGAGTCGGCGCGAACTCGCCGAGCTTGTGACCAACCATGGACTCGGTAACATACACGGGCACATGCTTGCGGCCGTCGTGGACGGCGATGGTGTGACCAACCATCTCGGGGAAGATGGTGGACGCGCGGGACCAGGTCTTCACGACGTCCTTCTTGCCAGCCTCGTTCATCGCGGTGATACGCGAGAGAAGGCGAGTCTCCACGAACGGGCCCTTTTTGAGACTTCTGCTCATAAGTGCTTTCTCCTAAAACTCGGTATCCGAAATTACTTCTTACGGCGACGAATGATGTGCTGGTTCGAGACCTTCTTCTTCTTGCGCGTACGAAGGCCCTTCGTCGGCTTACCCCAGGGGGTAACGGAGGGACGACCAGAGGTGTGGTTCTTGCCCTCGCCACCGCCGTGCGGGTGGTCGACAGGGTTCATGACGGTACCGCGGACGGTCGGGCGCACGTTCATGTGACGCTTACGGCCGGCCTTGCCGATGACGATGTTGGAGTGATCGGCGTTGCCGACCTCACCGACGGTGGCGCGGCAGGTAACGAGGATGCGGCGCATCTCGGAGGAAGGCATACGGACGATAGCGTACTTGCCCTCCTTACCCATCAGCTGGCAGGAGTTACCGGCGGAACGGGCGATAGCAGCGCCCTTGCCCGGCTGGAACTCGACGGCATGGATGAGCGTACCGACGGGGATGTCGGCGAGGGGCAGAGCGTTGCCCGGCTTGATGTCGGCGTCAGAACCGGACATGATGGTCTGACCGACCTCGAGGCCCTTGGGGGCCAGGATGTAGCGCTTCTCACCGTCAGCGTAGTGCAGCAGAGCGATGCGAGCGGAACGGTTCGGATCGTACTCGATCGTGGCAACCTTGGCGGGCACGCCGTCCTTGTTGCGCTTGAAGTCGATCACGCGGTAACGACGCTTCACGCCGCCACCCTGGTGGCGGGTGGTGATGCGGCCGTTGTTGTTACGACCGGCCTTCTTGGGCAGGGGCTCGAGAAGAGACTTCTCGGGCTTGGTGCAGGTGATCTCGGAGAAGTCGGAGATCGTCTGCCAACGCCTACCAGCGGAGGTCGGCTTAAGGTGCTTTACAGCCATTACAATCCCTTTCAATAGGAATCCGTTAGCCATCGCAGACAGGGATTCGAGGTTCTGCCTCGGGTGCGATGACACCGGACGTATACACGGTTCCGGGCGTGTCCATTTTATACGCCCAAAACCTTGAGCTCCCGCCTCCCCTATTTGGGAGGCATGAGCTCACTCAACAGCAGCGAGTCTTAGGCCTGGTTGCCAAAGACCTCGATGGTGTCGCCCTCGGCCAGCGTGACGATGGCCTTCTTCCAAGAACGGGTCTTGCCGGCGACATAGCGCACGCGCTTGGTCTTGGGCTTGACCGTCAGGGTGTTCACGCGAACGACCTTGACGCCGAAGATCTCCTCGACAGCGTCCTTGATCTGATACTTGTTAGCATCCTTGGCGACCTCGAACGTGTACTTGTTCAGCTCCATGCCGGAGAAGGAACGCTCGGACACGATCGGACGGATGATGATCTCGTGGGCGGTCATTTATGCAAGCACCTCCCCGAAGTGAGCGGCGATGTCGGCGGGCATCAGCACAGCGTTGTTGTTGACGAGATCGTAGGTGTTGGCCTCGTCAGCGGTGATGATGAACGTCTTGGGAATGTTGCGGAACGACAGGTAGGCGTTGACGTCCTCATCGCGAACGATGATGGTCAGACGCTTGCCCTCAAGGCCGAGAGCCTTGAGCATGGCGACGGCAGCCTTGGTGGAAGGCTTCTCGAAGCCGTAGTCGTCGACGAGCACGAGCTCGCCATCGGCCAGCTTGGCGGACAGCGCAGAGCGCATAGCCAGCTTGACCTCCTTGTTGTTCATACGCTTAGCGTAGGAACGGGGCTTGGGGGCGAAGACGACGCCACCGTGACGCCACTGGGCAGCACGGATGGAACCCTGGCGGGCACGGCCGGTGCCCTTCTGACGCCAAGGCTTCTTGCCGCCACCGGAAACCTCAGAGCGACCCTTAGCAGACTGGGTGCCCTGACGCCAAGAGGCCATCTGGCACTTGACGATGTGGTGCATAACGTGGATGTTCGGCTCGATGCCGTACACCTCAGCGGCGAGCTCGGCCTCGGCGACCTTCTTGCCCTCGCTGTTCTTTACTTCAAACTTTGCCATTTAAGTGTTCTCCTTGGTATGACGCTGGGCTAAATGGGCTGGGCCCTTAGGCCATACGGATGGCGACGAGACCATTCTTGGCACCCGGGACAGCGCCCTTGACCAAGATGAGGTTCTGCTCGGCATCGATGCGGACAACGGAAAGGTTCTTGACGGTAACGCGCTCGTTACCCATGTGACCGGCCATCTTGACGCCCTTGAGGACGCGCGCAGGATAGGCGCACTGACCGATAGAACCGGGGTGACGCTGGAAGTGAGAACCATGCGTCATAGGACCGCGGCGCTGACCCCAGCGCTTGATGCGACCCTGGAAGCCCTTACCCTTGGAGGTACCGATGACGTCGACCTTCTCGACATCAGCGAAATCAGCGACGGTTACGACCTCGCCGACCTTGTGCTCCTCGCCGTTCTCGACGCGGACCTCACGAAGGAAGCGGACAGGCTCGACGCCGGCCTTGGCGAAGTGACCAGCCATGGGCTTGTTCACGTTCTTGGCCTTGATGTCGCCGAAACCGATCTGGACGGCGTCATAGCCGTCGGTTGCCTGAGTTTTAACCTGCGAGACAGCGCAGGGGCCAGCCTGGATGACCGTGACGGGAACGACGTTATCGTTCTCGTCCCAAACCTGGGTCATGCCAATCTTGCGGCCGAGAATCATGCTGATCAAGATATGATCCCAACTCTCGCGTGGTCTTGCGACAATGCGTACACCACCGAGCGTACGCCCCTAGAGGACCACTACTTACACGACGTGCTCCCCAGCCTTGTATTTCGCCCGGACTACCTGACAACCCTATTAAGCAGGCATTTTGTCCAGCCAGAATACTCCCCTGGTTACACACAGCTGTTTAGTATACACGGCTGCGGGCGTATCCATCGAGATTCATATTTCACTCACATTGTTTACGCAGGTAAAGTGCGTGGCACGTTCCCAGTGTGCGGCGGAGGGGGCGGGCCTGAGACATATTAAGGTTGCTGCTCTACAGTCCTGCTCACGACGGAGA
>CALGZX010000027.1 GCA_937934165.1 uncultured Collinsella sp. | reverse complement strand
TTGAACTGAGAAGGGGGAGGCCTCGCGGCCTCCCCCTTTTTTGCGTTTACCGGGCTTTTGTCTCACATAGTAGCTGTGTTTTATAACCCTCGTTTGTCGCATCTTCTGTGAACGGGCTACAATAACTTAGTCTGTGCGATATGGAGGTGAACATGGCTGAAGCTGGTATCGGCGTTGATATCGTCGAGATTTCCCGTATGAAATCAATTCTTGAAAAGACGCCGTCGTTTGCTCGGCGCGTGTTTACCGAAGAAGAGCGTGCGTATTGTGATGCATCATCGCGTCCCGCTGCTCACTATGCCAGCCGCTTTGCTTCGCGCGAGGCGGTACTTAAAGCTCTCGGCACGGGTTTTAGTCAAGGCGTTGGTCGCAAGGATGTTTCGGTTACGCGTGATAAACTCGGCAAACCGAAGGCGCTGCTTTCGGGCCGTGCTCTCGAGATCGCTCAAGAGCTGGGTGTTGTTGAGGTCGCTCTTTCCATTACGCTTACAGGAGACTTGGCCGTTGCGAATGCCATCGCGATTACCGAAGATGCTCGGCCTAAGCCAAAAGAGGAAAAGGTGAGCACCAAGAAACGCGTAGCGCAGACATTTAAAGAGGCTCGCTCTGTTTTAGATGAGCTTGAGCAGCTGCAGAATTCAGCATTGACGGAGCACCTGGGCGATGCTTCGCAAGATACGCTAGGAGCATAGATGAAACCGGTTTTGAGTACCGAAGAAGTCGTTCGTCTCGAGGACATCATCGAACGCGAAGGGACTTCGAAGGCCGAGCTTATGGAGCTAGCGGGTGAGTTTGCCGCCAACGAGGTCTTGAAGCTCAATCCCGATCGGGTTCTCGTTCTGGTCGGTTTTGGTAATAATGGCGGCGACGGTTGGGTTGCCGCCGATATCCTGAGCCATAAGGGTGTGGACGTGGATATCGTTTCTCCGGTTGAGCCGGATGAGATTCCTGCTGCTCTGGCACGTCATGTTGCTCGTCGTACTGCCGGCCGCGATGTGCACGTTTGTGTCGGCCCCTCGCGTGACGAACTCGAGGTTTTGATCGATAAGGCCGATGTTGTTGTTGATGCCATTTTTGGTACCGGTTTCCACGGGAATCTGCGTGCGCCGTTCTCCATCTGGATTCCTACGGTCAATGAATGCGCCGATTGTGTCGTATCCATTGATGTTCCCTCGGGCCTCAATGCCGAGACGGGCGTTGTTGATGACGACTGCATTCGTGCCGAGCATACGGTGACGATGATTGCGCCCAAGATTGGTCTGTATAGCGCTGATGGCCCTGAGTATGCTGGCGATTTGATCTGCGGCAATCTTTACGACCGTCTTGACGAGGTCATCGATGATGTCGACCACGCCGCCGAGATTGTCGAGCCCGGTGACTTAGTTGATTACTTTGCTCCACTACCTACGAATATCGATAAGTATTCCCGTGGCTCTGTGCTTATTGTCGCCGGATCTGCGCAATATCCTGGTGCTGCCATTATGGCGGCCAAGTCTGCAGCTCGCGCGGGTGCTGGTTACGTGGCAGTCGCGGCTCCTGACGCCTGCGCCAATCTTATTCGCATGGCACTTCCTTCGATTCCCGTCTTTGCTATTCCGTCTGATTCCCGCGGCTCCTTTGGCGCCGCTGCGCGCATGACTGTGTGCGAGATTGCAAAGAAGTACAGCTGTGTACTGTGCGGTCCCGGTATGACGACATCTGCCGGCGCTATGCAGGTGGTTTCGGGCTTGCTCGAGCTTGATGTGCCGCTTATCTTGGACGCCGATGCACTCAACTGCCTTGCTAAGATTGCCATTGACGGTATTGATAGTAATCCCGAGATGTATCGTCGCGAGCAGCCGTTGGTTATGACGCCGCACTATCGTGAGCTTTCGCGTCTGGTTGCCGGTGACGAGGTGAACGACCTTGGTACTGCGATTGCGGCCGCGCAGAAGGTTGTCTGGGCTGCAGGCTCTGACAATCTGGTGGTCATTGCCAAGGGGCCGACGACGGCTATCTGTGGCGTTGAGCGTGTGCTGCTGCCGCTCTCGGGTCCGGCTTCTCTGGCAACTGCCGGTTCGGGTGATGTTCTCGCGGGCATTTTGGCCGGCACGCTTGCCACCATGCGCGACGAGATGGATCGTTGGGAGTTGCTGTATTCGTACGCCGTCGCACTTCACAGCTACGCCGGTTTTGCCGCGGCGACGGAGTATGGTGAGAAGAGCGTCATCGCGACCGATCTTATCGACTTGATCGGTCCTGCCATGGAGCTGGCGGCAAAGGATGCGCTCGAAGATCTGGGAATCATGGACGAAGGGTCGGATGACTAATCATGAATAAAGCCGATTTGACGCGCTGGTCCTGGGTCGAGATCGACCGCGGGGCGCTCCGTCGCAACACGAGGGCCTATAAGAACTTGCTGAATCCACGTCAGCGCCTGTGCTGCGTGGTCAAGGCCGATGCTTATGGTCATGGAGCTGTTGAGTGCGCCAAGATCATGTATTCGGCCGGTGCCGACATGTTTGCCGTGGCGACGGTTAACGAGGGCGTTGAGCTCCGACAGGGCGGGATTACGAAACCCATCCTCATCCTAAGCGAGCCGCCTATCGAGGCCATTCCGACGTTGCTCGAGTTTGATATCATGCCCTCGGTCTATACGTCTGACTTTGCTCTTGCGTATGGCGAATGTGCCGTCGCAGCGGGCAAAGTGGGCAAGTATCATCTCGCCATCGAGACGGGCATGAATCGTATCGGCGTTCACTACACGCAGGTTGTCGACTTTGTCCGCGGTATAAATTTTCATCGCGGTATTCAGTGCGACGGCGTATTTACGCACTTCGCCACGGCCGATGAACCTTCGGGCTGGGATTACAAGCTGCAGTGCCAGCGCTTTACCGAGGCCGTTCAGGCCATTAAGGATGCGGGTTTTGAGTGCGGTATCGTGCACTGCGCCAACACGCCGTCCTCGATGCTCGACCCCTCGATGCATTTTGATATGATCCGCGCCGGCGTTGGCTTGTATGGCATGCAGCCGTGCGAGCTGAGTGGCCGCGTGATGCAGCTTGATCCCGTTATGAGCGTCCATGCGCGTGTGACGCGCGTGGCGCACCCTGCGATGGGTGAGGGCGTGGGCTACGGTTTTACCTACCGCGTACCGCGTACGCGCGTTCAGATCTGCACGCTGCCGATCGGTTATGCCGATGGCCTATCGCGTACGCTTTCCAATCGTATGGATGTGCTGTATCGCGGCGAGCGCGTGCATCAGGTTGGCAATATCTGCATGGACCAGTTTATGGTCGCCATTCAGTCCAACCCGGCACACGAGATTCCCGAGGCCGAGTATGGTGACGAGATGATCATTGTCGGCCGCGATGGCGATGCCGAGATCACTATGGACGAGATGGCCCGACTGCGCGGAACGATTAACTACGAGGTCGCCTGCGGCTTTGGCATGCGTCTCGACAAGGTCTACGTGTAGGAGCCGCTATGGGCGTCATGCACATCCCCGGTCATAGCCATCAGGCGCCACGTGAGGTCGCACTCGAGGAAATTGAGGCCGTTCTGGGCGATTGTCACCTCTGCCAGCTCTACCAGTCGCGTCACAATATCGTGTTTGGCGTGGGAAACCCCCGCGCTCGCGTCATGTTTATCGGTGAGGCGCCGGGTCGCAACGAGGATTTGCAGGGCGAGCCCTTTGTGGGGGCGGCAGGCGAGGACCTCAACGGCATTTTGTCGCTGGCGGGGCTCAAACGCGAAGACGTCTACATTGCCAACGTGCTTAAGTGCCGCCCGCCGGGAAACCGCAATCCGCGTCCCGAGGAAGTGCTGGCTTGCTCGCCGTTTTTGCGTGAGCAGATTCGAAGCATCTGGCCCGACATTATCGTGACGCTCGGCAACCCCGCGACGCACTTTGTGCTTAAGACCGAGATTGGCATTACTAAGCTGCGCGGCAGGTTCCACCAGATGGGGCATTTTGTAGTAATGCCCACGTTCCATCCGGCAGCAGCGCTGCGCAATCCGGCGTGGCAGGAGCTGCTGGAGGAAGACTTTAAGATGCTGGGCGACTATCTGGAGCGACATCCCGCACCAGAGGACGCCTCGGAATAATAAGGAGCATATATGTCCCTGGAGCGCCTGGGGGTAGGTACTTACAAAACGACTTGCGCTGCCGATACGGAGTACTTTGGCGAGCTAATTGCACCGTGCCTTGAGGACGGCGATGTGCTCATCCTGACCGGTGGCCTGGGAGTGGGCAAAACTCACTTTACCAAGGGCGTCTCGCGCGGGCTGGGCGATGGGCATATGGTTACGAGCCCTACGTTTGCGCTCATGGCCGTTCACGATCAAGGTCGTATTCCGCTGTTTCACTTTGATTTATACCGCCTGGAGCATGCCTACGAGCTCGAGGATACGGGCATTTTCGATGTGCTGGGCTATGAGGGTGCTTGCCTGCTGGAATGGGGCGAACAATTCCAGGACGAGCTGACGGATGAGTATCTTTCGGTGACGCTCAAGCGTGATGAGGGCGACAGCGATGTGCGAACGATAACGCTCGAGGCGCACGGTGACCGCGCAATGGAGCTTTCCCATTTGATTGATAGGGCTGTACAAGATGAGCTTGCATAACGACAACGCGCTGGTGGTGGCGCTCGATACCTCGACCGACATGCTTGCCTGCGCGGCAAGCTGGATTGATGGACAGACGGGCGAGACGAAGCTCGTGAGTGGCGACCACATGTGTCGCCGTCACGCCAACGTTGAGCTCGTGAATACCGTTGATGGCGTGCTGGCACAAGCCGGTCTGGATCGCAGCGATGTTGGTTGCTATGTGGTCGGCCGCGGCCCGGGGTCCTTTACGGGTGTGCGCATCGGCATCTCCACTGCCAAGGGCCTCGCGCGTGGTGCCAATGTTCCGCTGCTGGGTGTGTCGACGCTCGACGCTTGTGCTTGGACGGCGTGGAAGGCTGGCGTGCGCGGCAAGCTTGGTATCTTGGCCGATGCTATGCGCGGTGAGGTATATCCGGCGCTGTATATGCTGGTCGATGAGGGTCCCGAGCGTCTGTTTCAGCGCGAGCGCGTGGTCAAGGCCGCCGTGGCGCTTGATGAGTGGCGTCAGACCGCGGGCTGGGATCAGGTTCAGCTAACTGGTGACGGTCTCGTGCGTTATGGCAAGCTGCTGGGTGAGGACGAGACGGCACGCTGCGTGGAGCGAGGCCTGTGGTGGCCCTCGGGCGAGGGCCTGCTGATGGCGCACGCCGCAGGCGATGGCGATCCCGCTCGCGTCTTGCCGATCTACACGCGCCTTTCGGACGCCGAGGAAAACGAGCGCAAGCGCCTGGGCCTTGCCGAGAGCGCGCAGAGTGAGGTGACAGGTGTTGCCGACGAGCTCGCTGGGCGTCATCTGCAATTCCGCCCCATGGGCGCGGCGGATGCCGAGGGCGCGAGCGCACTGGAGACCGCCTGCTTTGAAGGCGCCGGACACGAGGCGTGGACGCCGGGCATGTTCTTGTCCGAGCTGGGCGAGGACGTTGCCGCTCCGCGTAGCTGGTGGGTGGCGCACGACGACGGTCAGTTGCTGGGTCTTGCCGGCGGCATGGTCGTCGACGGGGACGTGCAGATTATGGACGTTGCCGTCGATCCGACTCATCGCCGTGAGGATATCGCCCGCAAGCTTCTGTCGCACGTGAGCTATGACGCGCAGATGCTCGGCTGCACCACGGCTTCGCTTGAGGTTGAGGACGGCAACGAGGGCGCAATTGCACTCTATGCCGCCCTGGGCTTTACCGAGGCGGG
>CALGZX010000026.1 GCA_937934165.1 uncultured Collinsella sp. | reverse complement strand
TCACGAGCGGGGGCTCCTATCTTTTTAGTGCCCTCGGATTGGGTCATAGTGTCTGACTTATGCTCCACCTGCGATGTTGCCGATGTTGGTGCGGAGTGTCTTGGTTTCTGCGCCAACTTGGCGTGGTGGGGCGGTGCGTTTGGGGTAGCCCGTCCCAAATGATCTACCCCGGGTCCCCGGTGGTTGCGGTGGGCGTGTTTGGTTGGTGCCTGTTGATGGTCTGGGTATCGGGGAGGGCGGGCTCCGTTATAATCGCCTAGAACATTAAATGGAAACGGGACGGGAGCCATATATGCGCCAGGGTTTCGACAACGCGAAGTATATCGAGCTGCAGGCTGTTCACATTAAGGAGCGCATCTCACAGTTTGGTGGCAAGCTCTATTTGGAGTTTGGCGGCAAGCTGTTCGATGACTATCATGCGAGCCGAGTGCTGCCGGGTTTTGAACCGGACAGCAAGTTCCGCATGCTCAAGAGCATCGCCGACGATGTCGAGGTTATCATCGCGATCAACGCGAACCACATCGAGAAAAACAAGGCTCGTGGTGACCTCGGTATTACCTATGACGAGGATGTGCTGCGCCTGGTCGACCTGTTCCGCGGCAACGGCTTTGCCGTCGCGGCTGTGGCCATCACCCAGTATGCCGGCCAGCCCGCTGCCGATGTGTTCCGCAACCGCCTGAACGCGCTCGGTATTCCCGCCAAGCTGCACTATCCCATCGAGGGGTATCCGCACGATGTCGATCTGATCGTGTCCGACGATGGCTACGGCAAGAACGAGTTTGTCGAGACCACCCGACCGCTCGTCGTGGTCACTGCCCCCGGTCCGGGCTCGGGCAAGCTTGCCACCTGCCTGTCTCAGCTCTATCACGAGCACAAGCATGGCACGGCCGCCGGCTATGCCAAGTTCGAGACCTTCCCTGTCTGGAATCTTCCTCTGACGCATCCGGTCAATATTGCCTACGAGGCCGCCACGGCTGACCTCGACGACGCCAATATCATCGATTCGTTCCACCTTGAGGCCTACAACAAGACCACGGTCAACTACAACCGCGACGTCGAGGCCTTCCCGGTAGTCCGTGCCCTGATGGAAAAGATCCTGGGCAAGAGCCCCTACCAGAGTCCTACGGACATGGGCGTCAATATGGTCGGCTTTGCCATCACCGATGACGATGCCTGCCGCGACGCTTCCAAGATGGAGATCGTCCGCCGCTACTTTACCGCGGTCGAAAATGTGCGCCGTACCGGCGTGGGTGATGAGCAAGTCGACCGTCTCAAGATTATTATGAAGAAAGCCGGCATCGATAAGAACTACTCACCGGCGCGCTCGGCGGCCCTCACCAGGGAGCAGCTGACGGGTGGTCCCGTGGGTGCCATGGTCATGCCCGATGGCTCCGTGGTGACCGGTAAGACCTCCACGCGCCTGGGCGCCGCAAGTTCGCTCATTATGAACGCCCTCAAGCATGTCTCGGGCGTCGACCTTGAGCTCGAGGTCATTAGCGATGAGGCGATCGAGCCCATCAGCAAGCTCAAGACGCATTTCCTGGGCAGCAAAAACCCGCGCCTCCACACCGACGAGACGCTTATGGCGCTGTCGATCACCTCGGCCACGAGTGAGACGGCCGCTCGCGTCCTTTCGGGCCTGGAGCAGCTGCGCGGTTGCGATGCCTTCTTTAGCGTGATTATCTCGCCGACGGACGAGACGGTACTGCGCAAACTGGGTATCAACGTGTGCTGCGAGCCCAAGTTTGAGCGCCGCGGTTTCTTCCATCGCTAAGTTTGAAGCACCGCGGTAATTGCATTGCATTTTGGCCGTATCGGGTTAGCGCCCGGTACGGCTTTTTGATCAATAAAGCGCCTATTTCGGCGAAAAATAGCTGTTTACCTGCCTAGAAACAATTTGGGCGGTATACAATAACCGTAACTGTTTCATCCTTAGCGGGATGCCGCATGATGGATATTACCTGCCATCGTGAGGTGTGTCGGTCGCGCACGGCGCGTTAGATGCTCGTGCTCGGTTTGAGGAGGCTGCTATGGCGGGCAAGGGTCGTGCGAGTGTCAACGATATGAAGCGTGTCGAGGTGCTGGTGTTGATGGAGATCGACCAGCAAACCGAAGACAATGGCGGGCCGTATGGTTTCTCGCGCAAAACGCTTGCCGAGCACGTGGGGGTGTCTCCTTATCGTGCCCGCGCCGCAATCGATCGCTTGGATTCCGAAGGCATGATTGATGTCGTCTCGCGTTATAGCGACGACGGCGGTCAGCTTGCAAATGGCATTTGCCTCACCGAACGTGGCGAGTGGTATCTTGAGGGCGTCCGTACCGGCATGCTCGTTCAAGAAATGCTTGAGGACGAGATTGCTGATCGATAGCAGCATGTAACCCTTGCCATAGCGACGCCACCTGGGAAACCGGGCGGCGTTTTGTTTCAAGATTGAGAAATGCAATCGCACGCGAGAAAAATTGCGAACGGTCCGCGGCGCGAGTATTACAATGAAGACCCGTAAGATGTGGATAAACAACTTCTACGGGAAGCGCAGGTAACTCAATATGACCAAGCATGTGTTCGTAACCGGTGGCGTGGTTTCGTCCCTGGGCAAGGGTATCACCGCGGCCTCGCTGGGCCGTCTGCTCAAGTCGCGTGGCTACAAAGTAACGATGCAGAAGGCCGATCCGTATCTGAACGTCGACCCCGGTACCATGAGCCCCTTCCAGCATGGTGAGGTCTTCGTTACCGAGGATGGTTACGAGTCCGACCTGGACCTGGGTCATTACGAGCGCTTTATTGATGAGAACCTGACCCGCGATTCCAACTTTACGACCGGCGCCATCTATAAGAGCTTGATCGCCCGCGAGCGTCGCGGCGACTTTTTGGGCGGTACCGTGCAGGTGATTCCTCACGTCACCAATGCCATTAAGGACAAGTTCCGCCGCATCGAGGAGCAGACCGGCTCCGATGTAGTCATCACCGAGCTGGGCGGCACGATCGGCGACATCGAGTCCCAACCGTTTGTCGAGGCCATCCGTCAGTACCGCAAGGAGGCCGGCCCCGAGAACGTCTGCTACATCCATGTGTCGCTCGTTCCCTATATCGCCGCCGCCCACGAGGTCAAGACCAAGCCCACGCAGCATTCCGTCAAGGAGCTCCGCAGCTTTGGTATCCAGCCCGATATCATCGTGCTGCGCTCCGACCACCATATCGATGACGCTATCCGCGGAAAGATCGCAAGCTTCTGCGACGTCGACACCGATTGTGTCTTTACCAACGAGGACTGCGCGAGCATTTACGATGTTCCGCAGCTGCTTGCCGAGCAGGATTTTGACCTGCGCATTTGCGAGCGCCTGGGTCTGGACCCGCGTGAGCGCGACATGAGCGAGTGGAACGAGTTCCTGCGCAAACAGAATCACGCCAACCATCACGCCGACAAGGTGAAGATCGCCGTCGTGGGCAAGTACACGCAGCTGCCCGATGCGTACCTGTCGGTTATCGAGGCCCTGCACCATGCAGGCGTCTTCTACGATCGCCATGTGGACGTCCAGCTGGTCGACGGCGAGAGCCTCGACGAGCAGAATGTCTCCGAGGTTCTGGGCGACGCCTCGGGCATCCTGGTCCCCGGCGGCTTTGGCAAGCGCGCCCTGGAGGGCAAGATCCTCGCGGCCGAGTTTGCCCGTGAGCACAAGATTCCGTATCTGGGCATTTGCCTGGGAATGCAGGTGGCCGTGTGCGAATTTGCGCGCAACGTCGTCGGTCTTGCCGGCGCCAGCTCCTCCGAGTTCGATCCGGACGGCCCGTTTAGCGTCATCGATCTGATGAGCTCGCAGGAGGACGTGACCGAGAAGGGCGGCACCATGCGCCTGGGCGCCTATCCGTGCAAGCTCGCCGCCGATACCCTTGCTCGCGAGGCATATGGCGAGGAGCTCGTCTACGAGCGTCACCGTCACCGCTTTGAGTTCAACAACGCCTTCCGTGACCAGCTCGAGGACGCCGGTTTGGTTATCTCGGGTCTGTCGCCCGACGAGCGCCTGGTCGAGATGGTCGAGCTGCCGCGCGACGTGCATCCGTGGTATGTGGCAACCCAGGCTCATCCCGAGTTCAAGAGCCGCCCGACCAACCCGCAGCCGCTGTTCCGCGAGTTCGTGCGCGCTTCGATCGGCCAGCACGAGGGTGTCGACCGTCTGCAGGTGACGCCCATGAACCTCGCTACGGACTAAGGGTGCCGGCGAATAAGGAACATGCCGAAGCTACTCCCTCGTCGCTCGCCGTGGCGGCGGGGGAGTATCTCGATTACCTCGATGTCGAGCGGGGTTTGGCGCGCAACACGATTGCGGCCTATCGCCGTGACCTGACGACGTACTGCGCCTATCTGGAACGGGCGGGTATTGTGTCTTTTGAAGAGGTGACCCGTCAGGTCGTGGAGGGCTTTGTCGCCGACCGTCGCGATGGGGGCTATTCCGATGCCTCGGTGGAGCGTGCGCTTGCGGCCGTGAAGGGCCTGCATGCCTTTTTGGTGCGCGATGGGGCTGTGGCCCAAAATCCAACGGCGGCGTTGCGCCTTCCTAAAAAGGCTGAGCGTTTGCCGGAGTATCTATCGGTGGAGGATGTCTCGGCACTGCTCGATCAAGACTTCCCCGAGGGCGAGATGGGTTTGCGCGACCATGCCATCTTGGAAGTGCTCTACGGATGCGGTTTGCGTGTGAGCGAGTTGGTGGGGCTCGATGTGGGCGATATCCATATCGACGATGGCTTTGTGCTCGTTCGCGGTAAGGGCTCAAAGGAACGCCTGTCCCCGCTGGTGGGAAGCGCGGCGCGAGCTCTGACGCTCTATGTAACTGAGGGGCGTTCTCGCTTGGCGGCCCATGCGCGCGGAACCGAGACCTCGGCGGTCTTTTTAAATAAGAACGGACGTCGCCTGTCGCGCCAGGCCGTGCATGCGATATGCGAGCGGTATGGGCGTCAGGTGGGGCTGGTGGGGCTCCATCCCCATACCTTGCGCCACTCCTTTGCCACCCATATGCTTGCGGGCGGCGCAGACCTCCGTGTGCTACAGGAGATCTTGGGACATGCCGATATATCGACCACGCAGGTCTACACGCATGTCGACCGAACGCAACTGACCGAGGTCTATCTGGCGGCGCATCCGCTAGCACATCGCTAGCACCTCGCTGACCTGCATATTTATAAATATTAAATGGGACGGGCCCCAGATTGCCGAGACGCACTTTTGCGCGCATGGGCAATCTGGGGCCCGTCCCATTTTTCGCCAGACACCGACGCGGTGGTGGGCCGTGTGTACCGTGGGCGGGGGAGTTTGGG
>CALGZX010000025.1 GCA_937934165.1 uncultured Collinsella sp. | reverse complement strand
AACATATGCTTGGGGGTGTTTTGCAATATATGGTGGGTGGAGTAGTGGGGCGGAGTGGGGGAAGGGGTGGGGAAAGGTGTTGAAAAATGGGGCGGTTCCCCATATTATTAATGACGTCGACAGGCGGGGTGGTTCCCCGCGTACGTGCCATCTGAGTAACCGAGGGGAGGGCGCACATGGGAATGACTGGTGCATACGAGCGCAATCTCGATGCAAAAGGTCGTCTGTCCCTGCCTGCACCCCTTCGCGAGGAGCTTGGAGAGCACGTTCGCGTGTTCAAAGCCCTGGATGTCGATGCTCTGTACGTGTTCTCTGCCGAGGCCTTCGATAAGTGGGTCGAAGGACTCTTCGCGGGTCGTGAGGGCCACGAGGGTTTTAACCCGCGTGACATTAATGACCAGAAGCTCATGAGGGCGATCAACAAGCGCACCACGTCGATGGACGTGGACAGCGCCGGTCGTATCGGTCTTTCCGAGTCTCTCCGCAAGCAGGCGAACCTCGACCGCGAGGTCACGGTTGTGGGCAACTACGACCACCTTGAGGTTTGGGATCGCGCCGCGGCCGATGAGGACGATGACGATGAGGCCCTGCTGGACCTCTTCTTCTCGTAAGGGCAAGGCACGGGTAACGGATGGAGCGTGGGATCTTGACACAAGAATATCGGCATGAACCTGTCATGCTCGGCGAAGTGCTTGAGTCGCTGCGGCTAAAGAGCGGCTCCGTTGTCTGCGATTGCACCCTTGGCGGTGCCGGCCATTCGGTAAAGATGGCCGCGCAGGTGGGGGAGACGGGCCTTTTGCTCGGCGTCGATCAGGACGACATGGCCCTCGAGGCCGCTGGCGCCCGTCTGGACCGCGAGGTTCCCGGAGTTCCGCACCAGCTGCTGAAGGGCAACTTCGGCGACTTGGACGAGCTGCTTTGCTCGGCCGAGGTGCCCGGGGTCGATGGCTTCCTGTTCGATTTGGGCGTTTCGTCACCGCAACTCGATATCCCTGGCAGGGGCTTTTCGTATAACGAGGACGCCCCATTGGACATGCGGATGGATCCGGGTAATAACACCTTAAACGCAGCTGAGGTCATCAACACCTATAACGAACACGACCTCGCCCGGATTCTACGCGTCTACGGCGAAGAGAAGTTTGCCTCGCAGATCGCGCGCGAGATCGTGCGCCGCCGCGAGCAAGAACCGATCGAAACCACCGGCCAATTTGTCGAGATCATCAAGGCGGGTATCCCGGCTGCCGCTCGTCGGCATGGTGGACACCCGGCCAAGAAAAGTTTCCAGGCCATTCGCATCGAGGTCAATCACGAGCTCGATGTGCTCGAACGAGGGCTTGATGCCGCCACCAGGTGGCTCAACCCGGGCGGACGTATCTGCGTCATCTCGTATCACTCGCTCGAGGACCGTATCGTAAAGAACCACTTTAAGGAGATGAGCCAGGGGTGCACGTGTCCGCCGGAGATTCCGGTGTGCGTGTGCGGCAACGTGCCGATACTCAAGGTCATCACCCGCAAACCCTTGGTTGCCCAGCCTGATGAGGTTGAGCGCAACCCTCGGGCGAGATCAGCCAAAATCCGCGTGGCGCAGCGTCTGTAGACGCGACCGCGCGATATTGGACCTCCCGCTCGCACCATAAACGAAGCTTAAACACACTACCAACGTACTCGGGATGGGAGGCGGCATATCATGGGCTACAACACTTCAAGCGCAGCACTCGCCTATGATATGAACGCCATGCCCGCCTATCGTGAGACGCCGCAGGCCCCCGTTGCTCCCCGTGAGCAGCGCGCGCCGCGCTTTGATGTCTACACGGGCGCGGGCCGTCAGGCAAACCAGGTGGTAAGCCCGGTTTTCATGAGCGTTCTTAAAACGTTTTGCATCATTGCGGCTATCTTCATGACGATCGGCGTCGCCCGCGTGGCACTCGCCGGCGTTACGGCCCAGGTGCTCAACAGCAACGCCGAGCTTACCAACACGCTCGAAAAGGCGACCGATGAGAGCTCCGACCTGGAGGTCATGCATTCGGTCTATGGCGCCGACACGCGCATTCGCGACCTTGCGGGCGCTTATGGCATGGTGGAGCCCAGCGAGAGCGTTACACTTGACTTTTCGCAGGATGCAGCCGCGGGCGCCAACGCGACCGCGACCGCTCAGTAGCAAGACGGTAGCTGAGTATGACAAATGACTATCGCCGCGGTTCCGATGGGGGCCGCGGTTCTGGACGTCCCTCGTCGCGGGGACGTTCTGGTTATCAAGGAACGGGTCGGCAATCTTACAACGCCGGGCAGTCCCGTGGCAACGACCCGGCGTCGCGACTTCGCGGCTCGGACGGCCCTCAAATGCATAACACCAGGTCGCGCAAGAGTTCGTCGACCGAATGGCTCACAGGCACGCCTCTGCCTCGCCGCAAAGCCGTCATGGGCTTCATCGGGCTTGGTTTGGGCTTGGGCGTCTTTCGCCTTGCCGACTATCAAATTGTCGAAGCCGATAAACTGCGCGAGCGTGCCGATGCGCGCCGCCTGCTTGCACAGACCCTCTATGCCAAACGCGGCACCATCTACGACCGCAACGGTAACGTGCTGGCGTCGTCGGTCGAATGTCGCAACATCGCCGTGAACCCGCAGCTTGTCGAGGATGTTGACAAGACGGTGTCGGCGCTGGTCAAGGCAACTGGAATCGATAAAAAGACCTGCCGCAAGCTCGTCGAGTCCGATGGCACCTGGGTGTATATCAAGCGCCAGGTGGACGAAGACGATGCTGCGGCGCTGGAGAAGAAGAACCTGCCCGGCGTGCTTTTTGAGCAGGCCATGAAGCGCGTATATCCATACGGCAATCTGGCATCGCAGGTGCTGGGTGTAGTGAATGTAGACAACGACGGCTTGACGGGTCTCGAAAAGCAATACAACAAGCTTCTGACCGGCACGAATGGTACCCTCGTGCGCGAGCGCGCGAGGGACGGCAGCTATATCGCGGGCGGTGCCTATAAAAAGGTGGCTGCGGTCGACGGCGTTGACATCGTGACGACGCTCGACGTCAATATGCAGCGAGCGGCTGAGGATGCTTTGGCGGAGGCTGTCGAGAAGACAAAGGCCAAGAACGGCTCGGCTTTGGTCACCGACCCCACGACTGGTGAAATTCTCGCCGCCTGCTCGTACCCGACCTACGACCAGACCGATCTGGAAAACGCCAAGACCGAGGATATGAACTTGCGCCTGGTCACCGACGCCTACGAGCCCGGCTCGGTCTTTAAGACGCTCGTGGCGGGCGCCGGCTTCGACTTGGGCGTCGTGCGATCGAGTACGTCGTTTGAGGTGCCGGCGAGCATCAAGGTGGGTGACGATACCGTCACCGATGCCGACAAGCGCGACTATGCCATGACCATGGATGTGCGCGAGATGATGCGCCGTTCGTCCAACGTGGGCTTTGTCCTGGTGGGGCGCAAGATCGGTGCGGATGACTTTGCCGCCTATGTGGACAAGTGGGGCATAGGTCACAGCTCCGGTGTCGATTTTCCGGGCGAGAGCCTGGGCATCGTCAAGGAGCGTGACCAGTATGACGGCGCCACGCTGGGTTCGATGAGCTTTGGACAGGCGCTGTCCGTCTCGCCGATTGAGATCGCACGTGCCGTGGGCGGCATCGCCAACGGCGGCGTGATGATGACCCCGCACTTCTATAAGTCCAGCAAAGGCGACGAGAAGGACTGGGGCGAAGGCGAGCGCGCGATTTCGGAGGACGCCGCATCCCAGGTGACATCGTGCATGCAGACGGTCGTGTCCGAGGGAACGGGCGTTGGCGGCGCGGTTGACGGCTATGACGTGGCGGGTAAGACCGGTACGGCCGAACGAGCCGACGAGAACGGCGGCTACCTCAAGGAGAACTACATGTCGTCCTTTATGGGCTTTGCACCGGCACAATCGCCCAAGGTGCTGTGCTATATCACGCTCGACGGAACGCCGAGCGGCTCAGATGCCGCTGCGGTGCCGTTCCAGTCCATTATGGCCAACGCGCTCGACGTGCTGGGTATCCCGCACACGAAGTAGGGGGTTACAATCTTTGGGGCGTGGTTTGTTGTCCCATATGAGGGGTGTTCACATGCCCTGCACCACGCATGCGCGGCGCTGGGATACAATACGCCGATAGCATTATTAGGTTTACAGGGGAGCTGCAATGATAGAGATCGCCGTCAACAACCTCGCGGCCGCAACAGGGGCCCGAACCGTGACGGGAGAAGCCGATCAGGTATGCCGCGGGTGCGTTATCGACTCGCGCCAGGTCGAGGAAGGGACGATTTTCGTCGCCTTTCCCGGTGAAAACGTCGACGGCAATGATTTTGCTTCCCGTGCCGTCCAGTCGGGTGCCGGCGCCGTCGTGATGACGCGTGAGCCCGAGGCCGAGCTGGTCTCGCTGGCGCAGGACAAGGGCTGTGCCATCTTGCTGACCGATGATCCCGAGGAGTTTCTGCTGCGTTTGGCGCACACGTACCGTCTGGAGCTTGGCTGCCTGGTCGTTGGTATTACCGGTTCCATCGGCAAGACGACGACCAAAGACGTGCTCGCCGCTGTGCTCGCCAAGCGCTATCGTGTCTGGGCCACCAAGGGCAATTTCAATAACCTGATCGGCATGCCACTCACGGTGCTTTCCGCTCCGGCCGATACCGAGGTCCTGGTGCTCGAGATGGGCATGAACCATTTCCACGAGATCGAGCGCCTGTCCCAGTCCGCCAATCCCAACCTTGCCATCGTGAGCAAGATTGGTACCTCTCATATCGGCATTTTGGGTAGCCGCGAGAACATCGCCCGCGCTAAGGCCGAGATTGTCCAGGGTATGTGCGCCGCTGGCGACTTCTTGCCGCTGCTGGTTTTGGGCGGCGAGGACGACTTTACGCCGTTCATTCGCGATACGTTCGCCCAGCCTGCTGGTATCGACGTGATGCTGGCCGGCGTCTCGGACGATGATGAGGTCCGTGCCCGCGACGTTCGAGTTGATGACGAGGGCCGTCCGGTCTTTACGCTCGATTTTGGTCAGGGCGAGACAATCGATACCATGCTTGCCATCCCCGGCGTGCAGTCCGTCCCAAATGCCGTTAAGGCCGCCGCGGTTGCCTATCGCCTGGGCGTGACGCCCGAGCAGATCGATGCTGCCTTTAGGGGCCTCACGATCACCGGTCACCGCCAAGAGATCAAGCGCGCCAAGAGCGGTGCCCGCGTCATCGACGATTCCTATAACGCCAGTGCCGAATCCATGGCTGCTGGCCTCGATCTGCTGTGCTCGCTTTCGTGCACGGGGTCTCGCATGGCGATCCTGGGCGAGATGGGCGAGATGGGCGATGAGGCTCCTCGCATGCATGAGCTCGTGGGCGCCTATGCCGCCGCCAAGAAGCTCGACATGCTGGCGTGCGTGGGTGCTGAGCTGGCCCAGCTTATGGCCGATGCCGCGCGCATGATGGGCATGGACGAGGACCGCATCCAGGTGTTCTCCGATTATCAGCAGGTGCTCGACCGCATGGGCGGCGCGCTTGAAAAACATGATGTTGTACTGGTCAAGGGTTCCCGTTTTGTTGAGCTCGACCGCTTTGTGGAAGGTGTGTGCTAGCCCATGTTCGGCAATCCCTCGTATCCAACGTATCAGGCTTTTTTGGGGCTTGGCATCGCCGCTGCCATTGCGCTGCTGCTCATGCCGTGGTGGATCAAGCTGCTCAAGGTCGAGGGTATCGGCCAGCAGGTTCGTGCCGACGGCCCCAAGCGTCATTTGGTTAAGCAGGGAACGCCCACCATGGGTGGCGTTGTCATCCTCGTCGCGATCTCGCTGACCTGCCTGCTGATGGGCAAGCTCACCACCGAGCTCGTGCTCGTGCTGCTCGCCACGCTGGCGACCGGCGTGCTGGGCCTGATCGACGACCTGACCTCCGTTACGCACGGGCGCTCGCTCGGTCTGACGCCTCATGCCAAGATGATCGGCCTAACCATTATCTGTGTCACCTTTACGGTACTTGCCGTCAACTGGTGCGGCGTCGCCCCCGAGATTCGTTTTCCCGGCGGCCTGACGATTGACCTCGGTGTTCTTTCGACCACCATCTGCGGCCTTTCGTTCCCGTGGCTCTACATTGTCTTTTGCTGGCTGATGATCGCCGGTCTTTCTAATGCCGTGAACCTGACCGATGGCCTTGACGGTCTTGCTGGCGGCACCTCCATGATTGCCATGCTCGCCATGGCTGCCATGGCGTTTTTGCACGGAGACGTGAACCTGTCCATCTTCTGCACCGCGTGTGCCGGTGCCTGCTTGGGCTTTCTGTGGTTCAACTGCTATCCGGCGAGCATCTTTATGGGCGATACCGGCTCGCTTGCCCTGGGCGCCGCGTTTGCCTGCACGTCCATCATGACCAACACCGAGGTCGTCTCCCTCATCATCGGCGGCCTGTTTATCGTTGAGACCCTGTCGGTCATGATTCAGGTTGTCTACTTCCACTTTACGCACAAGCGCGTCTTCCTTATGGCGCCCATCCATCATCATTTCGAAAAGAAGGGCTGGGCCGAGACCAAGGTCGTCATCCGTTTTTGGATTATCGCTGCGGCCTTTGGTGCCGTTGGCCTTGCTCTGTTCTTCCAGTTGGGATAGTGGTCTTTCATGTCTCTTGCTGATGTCTTTAGCCTGCTCGTTTTGGGTCAGGGCAAATCCGGTCTCGATGTCGCCCGCTGGGCGTTGGCACATCCCGAGCGCGTAAGTGCCGTTACCGTGTATGGCGGTGGCACCTCTGAGCCCAATGACGCCACGCGTGCGCTCGAGGCTGCTGGTGCGTCGTTTGTCTATGGGACCGAACAGGTCGAGGGCGCCTATGACGTATGCGTGACGTGCCCGGGCATCTCGGAGTTCTCGGGCTTCTTTAAGGCCGGGCGCGAGCATGCCGCCCAGATTATGGGTGAGCCCGAGTTTGCCTATCGCCTGTCGCCCGATAACTGGATTGCCATCACGGGCACCAACGGCAAGACGACCACCACGTCGCTGACTGATTATCTGCTTAAGGCTGCCGGCGAGGCCAGCGTTGCTGTCGGCAACATCGGCGAGCCGCCGGTCAACGAGATTGACGGCCGAGCCCACAACGAGTGGTTTGTGGCTGAGCTCTCGAGCTATCAGATTGCTACGACAACCGAGCTCCACCCCCGCGTGGCGGTGCTGCTCAACATCACTCCCGACCACTTGGGCTGGCATAAGAGCCATAAGAACTATGCGCTTGCCAAGATCAAACTGTTTGACAATATGGTCGATGACGATCTGGTGGTTGTCGACGTCGAAGACGCCGGCATTCACGAGTTCGATGAGTACATCTACACGCCGGGTCGTCGCATCTGCAAGGTTGCCTTTGACGAGCCTGAGGGCGAGGATGCCGCCTTTGTGCGCGATGGCAAGATGATCGTGCGTCTGAAGGGTGTCGAGACCCCGCTCATCGCTATATCCGAGCTCAAGATCTCGGGCCATCACAATGTTATCAATGCCCTATGCGCTGCCACGGCTGCCTTGGCGGTCGGTGCCGATGTCGACGGTGTCTGCCGCGGTCTTGCCTCGTTCCAGCCGCTCGAGCACCGTGTGGAGCCGTGTGGCGAGATTGACGGCGTGCGCTACGTCAACGATTCCAAGGCGACCAACACCGATGCGGTCGAGAAGGCACTGACGGCATTTCCCGATGACGACGTGATCTTGCTGCTCGGCGGCCACGATAAGGGCACGCCGCTCACGGACTTCGCGCGCGTCGTTATGGACAACGTGCGCTCGGTCGTCTGCTTTGGCGATGCGCGCGAGCGCTTCACCGCCGCTATGGACGAGGCCGATGTCGATGGCGATGTGGATATCGCCCAGGCGGATGACCTACGCGACGCCGTGGACGTCGCCCGTTCGCTGTCGAGCCGTGGTGACGTGATCTTACTTTCTCCTGCCTGCTCTTCGTTCGATGAGTTCTCGGGCTATGAGGAGCGCGGCCGCGTGTTTAAGGACTACGTGGCCCAGCTTGCCGCTACAGCGAAACCACAAATGGAATAGGGGTTGCGGTGAGAGAGGAGAGCCCCCGACAAGGTATGAGGAGGCCCGACTCGGACCGTGCTTCCTCACGTCGCACCACACCGCGTTCCAGCCGCGGCGGGCAGTCGTTTAGCGAACGCTATATTGCCGGCGTTCCCGCCCGTATCATGCGCCCCCGTTTGATATTCATGGCCTGCTTGTTTACCTTGGTATGCTTTGGCCTGCTGATGGTGTACTCGGCGTCTTCGGTCGAGGCGCTGCACGAGAATGGCTCGGCGACGTTTTTTCTGGGTCGACAGGCCGCGTTTGCCGTGGTCGGTGTTCTGGCGCTGATTGCCATCGTGCGCGTTTTGCCGGACAGCTGGTTTGGGGAGGATGTGCTCAGGATCTTCCTCATAGGCATGATAGGGCTACTGTTTCTGGTGTTCTTGGTGGGCAGCGGCAGCCGTGGCGCCACGCGCTGGCTCAACATCGCCGGCATTCAGTTCCAGCCTTCTGAGTTTTTAAAGCCATTTGCCATTGCGTATTCGGCCATCATGCTTGATCGCTTTTTTTCGCCCGGTGGCAACATCAACGAATTCCTTCGCAAGATGGGCATCTACCTGGGCATTTCGCTCTTTCTGATCTTTATCCAGCCCGATTTCGGTACTGTCCTGATTATCCTGTTGACCCTCATGTGCATGGCGTTGTTTGCGGGTCTCGACCCCAGATTTATCATCGGCGTGATAATCTTCGGTATTCTCGTGATCGTGATTGCGCTTGTCGCAGAGCCGTACCGTATGGTGCGTATTCAGGTTGCCTTGAACCCTTGGGCCGACGAGTATGGTGATGGCTATCAGGCCACGCTTGCCATCATGGCCTTTGCTTCGGGCGGTCTGTTCGGCCGTGGCATCGGCAACTCAACCATGAAGTACTCGTATCTGCCCGAGGCGCACAATGACTACATCTTGGCCATCATTGGCGAGGAAGTCGGTTTTGTCGGAACCGTGCTGTTCTTCTTGGTGTTTGCGATGCTGATCTACTCGGCGTTTCGCATTGCCGAGCAGGCGACCGATCGTCGGGGCGCGCTCATGGCGTCTGGCTCCGCGGTCATTCTCGCGGTGCAGTTTTTGATTAACGCGTTGGGCATTCTCAACGTGTTTCCCATGACGGGCAAACCGTTGCCGTTTATTAGCTACGGTGGTTCGTCGATTATTGTGTCGCTCATGCTTGCCGGGTTGATCCTGCGCGTTTCGTACGAGAGCGCCCGCCGCGATGAGTATGACCGCCGCCGCGAGAGCTTTGCCGTTATGGATGAGAGTACCGCCGGCGTGCCCCACGTGCGCGGCGAGCGATCTTCGCGTAACGGTTTTACCGTCCTGGATGGCTCTGCGACCGAGCCGGCAGCCCGCCCGCGTCAGCGAACGGCGCCGCAAGGTCGTCCTCAGCGCCCCACTCCTCGCAATGCGGGCGGCGGATATAATCGAATCGATTTGAACTCGGACCCGTCGGCGCGTCTGCGTACCGACGACCAGGGACCGCGTGTACGAAGGGACTACCATGACCGATAAAATGACCGTTGCTATTGCAGCCGGCGGCACGGCAGGACACATCAACCCCGCGCTCGCCTTGGCCGAAGAGCTGCGTGATCGTGGCCACCACGTTGTGTTCGTGGGCCAGTCGCGCAAGCTCGAGGGTCGTCTGGTCCCCGAGGCTGGGTTTGATTTTGTGCCCATTACGGTCACGGGCTTCGACCGCTCCCGTCCTTGGACGGCACTGACCTCGCTGTGGCGTGTCAACAAGGCCAAGCGTGCGCTCGCCAGTCATTTCTCGAAGGTCGGCAAGCCCGATGCCGCCATCGGTTTTGGTGCCTATGTCGAGGTTCCGCTGCTGGGGTGGTGTAAGGGCGCGGGCGTTCCGTATCTGCTACATGAGCAGAACTCTGTTCCGGGCCTGGCCAACAAGATGATGAACTCCCACGCCGCCCGCGTGTGCATCTCGGTGCCGGCAGCGCGTTCGGTCTTTGAGCGCGAAGGTGACCCTGGCCACGTGCTCATGACCGGCAACCCCGTACGTCGCTCGGTAATCGAGGGCGATCGCGCTCGCGGCCGCAAGGCACTTGGCGTTCCCGAGGACGCTACGCTGTTGCTCGTCTTTGGCGGTTCACTTGGCGCCCAGCACCTCAACGAGCGCGTGGCTTCGCTCAAAAACGAGCTGCTTTCGCGCAAGAACCTCTATGTGTTGCATTCGACGGGTGCCGACGGCTTTGAGGAGACCGAGCGCGCTTTGGCGCTGACGCCCGAGGAGGCGAAGCGTTACCGCGTCCAGCCTTACATCGACAACATGGGCGATATGCTGGCTGCTGCCGATTTGGTGCTCTCGCGTTCGGGTGCATCGAGCGTGGCCGAGATTGCTGCGCTCGCCGTGCCCTCGGTGCTCGTGCCGTATCCGCATGCGACGGCCGACCACCAAACCACCAATGCCCGTTATCTGGTCGACGCCGGGGCCGGTGTGCTCTGCGCCGATGCCGATATCGACGGTTCTGCCTTTGCCGATGAACTGCTGCACCTGGTCGATGACGCGGCGGCGCGCGACGCCATGCGTCAGGCGGCGCGTGGTCTGGCTCAGGATAGGGCCGCCGCTCTTCTGGCCGATGCGGTAGAGGGTTTGCGTTAGTTAGACGGGATATCGTCGGTCGCCCTCGCGCTGATGCGGTAGGTGCGGTACAGTTAACGGGTTACAGGCAGTGTTTACGCAAGGAGTACACGAGCACATGGCTGATTCCCAGACTGCAACCTCCGCGCCCGAGTTTAAGAGCGCCCACTTTATCGGTATCGGCGGCGCCGGCATGAGCGGCATCGCCCTCGTTCTTCACGAGCGCGGTTATGCCGTTACCGGCTCCGACCTTAAGACGTCACGTTATATCCGCCAGCTTACCCGCGCTGGTGTGAAGGTGCATGTGGGCCATGAGGCCGCCA
>CALGZX010000024.1 GCA_937934165.1 uncultured Collinsella sp. | reverse complement strand
AGGTGAAAAGCACCCCGGGAGGGGAGTGAAACAGTACCTGAAACCGTGCGCCCACGAGCAGTCGGAGCAACTTTATGTTGTGACGGCGTGCCTTTTGTAGAATGAGCCAGCGAGTCGCTGGCGCGGGGCGAGGTTAACCGAAAGGGAGCCGGAGCGAAAGCGAGCCTTAACAGGGCGACTTGAGTCCCGCGCCGCGGACGCGAAGCCGGGTGAGCTATCCGTGGGCAGGCTGAAGCGGGGGTAAGACCCCGTGGAGGGCCGAACGCACGTCGGTTGAAAACGGCGGCGATGACCTGCGGATAGGGGTGAAAGGCCAATCAAACCCGGAGATATCTCGTTCTCCCCGAAATAGCTTTAGGGCTAGCGTCGCGCGTTCACCGCCGGAGGTAGAGCACCGGATGGACGAGGGGGCTTCGCCGCCTACCGAATCCAACCGAACTCCGAATGCCGGCGGCCCAGAGCGCGGCAGTCAGAGCATGTGGGCTAAGCTGTGTGCTCGAGAGGGAAACAGCCCGGACCGCCCGCTAAGGTCCCCAAGTTCCAGCCGAGTGGCAAAGGATGTGCGTCCGCCCAGACAACCAGGATGTTGGCTTAGAAGCAGCCATCCATTCAAAGAGTGCGTAACAGCTCACTGGTCGAGTGGACATGCGCCGACAATACACGGGGCTAAGCTGGACACCGAAGCGGCGGGATTTTAATTCATTAGAATCGGTAGGGGAGCTTCCCATGGGCGGAGAAGCCGGAGGGCGACCGACGGTGGAGCGCATGGGAGTGAGAATGCTGGCATGAGTAGCGAGAGACGAGAGAGTAACTCGTCCGCCGTGAACCCGAGGTTTCCTGGGCAAGGCTAATCCTCCCAGGGTCAGTCGGGGGCTAAGGCGAGGCCGGGAGGCGTAGCCGACGCGCAGCAGGCAGACATTCCTGCACCGCGCACGCGGCGCTACGACCGACGGGGCGACGGATGGGGGTGGCTCGGCGGGGTTCTGGACGTCCCCGTGATGGAGCGCGGCCCGCGGACCAGGGAAATCCGGTCCGCACGAAGGGCGAGGCTCCGGACGAAGCACTTAAGCGAAGCGAGTGAGCCCGAGGTCCCTAGAAAAACCCCTAGGCAGGCGCGTGCGCGCCCGTACCGCAAACCGACACAGGTGGGTGGGTAGAACATACCGAGGCGATCGGGTCAACCATGGTCAAGGAACTCGGCACAATGGCCCCGTAACTTCGGGAGAAGGGGTGCCCGCGCGTACGTGAACCGGCTCGCCCGGGGAGCGGAGGCGGGCCGCAGTGGAGAGGCCCAAGCGACTGTTTACCAAAAACACAGGACTCTGCAGAAGCCGCAAGGCGACGTATAGGGTCTGACGCCTGCCCGGTGCCGGAAGGTCACGCGGAGGAGTTAGCCGTCAAGGCGAAGCCCCGAAGCCAAGCCCCGGTAAACGGCGGCCGTAACTATAACGGTCCTAAGGTAGCGAAATTCCTTGTCGGGTAAGTTCCGACCTGCACGAAAGGCGCAACGACTTGGGCGCTGTCTCGACCATGGACCCGGTGAAATTGCACTGGTCGTGAAGATGCGACTTACCCGCGGAAGGACGGAAAGACCCCGTGAACCTTCACTGCAGCTTGGCATTGGCCGCTGGTCCCGCGTGTAGAGGATAGGCAGGAGGCACAGATCCGGAGGCGCCAGCCCCCGGGGAGCCGCCCTTGGAATACTGCCCTCGCGCGACCGGCGTCCTAACCCGAGGCCGTCAACCGGCTCGGGGACCGTGCCAGGCGGGCAGTTTGACTGGGGCGGTCGCCTCCTAAAGGGTAACGGAGGCGCGCGAAGGTCCGCTCGGGACGGTCGGCAACCGTCCTTTTGAATGCAAGAGTACAAGCGGGCTTGACTGCGAGGCCCACAAGCCGAGCAGGTGCGAAAGCAGGCTCTAGTGATCCGGCGGCCCCGAGTGGGTGGGCCGTCGCTCAACGGATAAAAGGTACTCCGGGGATAACAGGCTGATCTTGCCCAAGAGTCCACATCGACGGCAAGGTTTGGCACCTCGATGTCGGCTCATCGCATCCTGGGGCTGGAGCAGGTCCCAAGGGTACGGCTGTTCGCCGTTTAAAGCGGTACGCGAGCTGGGTTCAGAACGTCGTGAGACAGTTCGGTCCCTATCCTCCGTGGGCGCAGGAGAATCGATGGAGGCTGCCCCCAGTACGAGAGGACCGGGGTGGACGCACCTCCGGTGAACCGGTTGTCGACCAACGGCACGGCCGGGTAGCCGCGTGCGGCGCGGATAACCGCTGAAGGCATCTAAGCGGGAAGCCGTTCCAGGGATTAGTTCTCCTTCCGGTAAGGGCCCAGGTAGACTACCTGGTCGATAGACGGCAGGTGCAAGGCTGGCGACAGCCTCAGCCGAGCCGCACTAATCGCCCGAGCTCTTCCGGAACCGCACCTCGCGGCCCGCGGGACATGCGCTCACGCGCGGTCCGGGCACGAGGATGCCCCCGAGTCATCTCCCCTATGCGCCATGCGGCCCCCAGGGCACGCGATATCGACCCAGGACACCGTAACGGTGGGCGCCGCCCACCGGTCAGCGGCCAGAGCATGGGGGGCACGCCCGGTCCCGTTCCGAACCCGGAAGCTAAGCCCCATCGCGCCGAGAGTACTGCGGGGTCAGCCCGTGGGAGGCCAGGGCGCCGCTGACCGGTGGACGGCACCGAGCCGTACGCTTGAACTGAGAAGGGGGAGGCCTCGCGGCCTCCCCCTTTTTTGCGTTTACCGGGCATAAATGACTCATTTACGCCAGACGATTTAATTCTTTTTGGTATTGAGCTTTTATTTAAAGAAAATAAAACGAATAACAAGGGCAACTGCTATGGCTGCAATGATCAAAAGCAGGATTGTCAGTCGATGCTGCTTGCGTCGTTTACTTGATGAAACGAAGATTGATTTTCCCTGTTTTGGCGTTTCGAGATAGCGAGCCGAATGCGTCAAGGTTTGCTTTGGTCGAGGACCTCTTTGTTGATGAGCGGCGGATGCTTTCATCGGCTCATCACTAGCTGCGCTGTTTTTAGATAATGGTGCGTCTTTCAGATATGCAGGGTCTCCCGAGGCGACGCCCATATGTTTGCGTCCCGTTTGGGCATCCTCGAGCGTTTGATATCGATTTCTCGTCACATACTCGGGCTCCGGATCATTAATGGGCTCTTGCGAGATGTGGGGGCGATGGAACCGTGGCGGCTGCGTGGAAGTATCTTCCCCCTGCGTCGGCATAAACATATTGTTCTGGTTTTGGTCGTCCATGATGCCCTTTAGCTCGTTACCAACAACGTGTACGCGCTCATTGTAAGCCCCTTGTTATTTGTAGCTGGGGACATACTCGGTATTTAAGCTCTGGTTCAAAGAACCTTAACCTTCCTAAAACCTGAGTCATACGCACTTAGATATGCTTATAGTACTGGACTCAAAAAACTTTATAGTCGATGTATATATGAGCACTGGGTGGGCATATATAAGAGCGTCAAAAGAAGTCCCAGTCACCTGGAAGATGACTCGGCAGTCCTATAAAGGAGTGGTAAACATGGCAAGCATGGTTCCTTATCGTTCGGTTTTTGGCGTTCGTCCCTCTGCAAGCTCGCTGTTCGATCTGTTTGATGATATGAGCGACCTAGCGAACAGCTCGATTGCCTCTAAGGCGTTCCCCGTTGACGTTGAGGATAAGGGCGATGGCTATGAGGTCAAGGCTTATCTGACCGGTGTCGCCAAGGACGATATCGATGTCGAGCTCAATGAGGGCCGTCTGTCCATTAGCGTGAATGTCGAGGAAGACGAGGAGAACGAGGGCAAGAACTTCCTGCAGAAGGAGTTCAGCTCGTACAGCGCGACGCGTGGCGTGTATCTAAAGGACGCTTCGAGCGAGGGCCTCTCGGCTAAGTACGCTGACGGCATCCTGACCGTTACGGTTCCCAAGATCGTCGAGAAGAAGAACGTTACGAAGATCTCCATTGACTAACTTCGTTGGTGTTCTGCGCTATTAAAAGACAGCAAAAGGGGCTGGGAAGCGATTCTCGGCCCCTTTTGCTGTCTAGGACAGTCTATTGAATGGTTGCCGGTTGATACTGACTCGCAGGGCGTATCGAGAGTTTTCGCGATCCTTGGAGAAGGGTTGCGGAGCTGCCGACCTCGTCATCCAGGGTTGCGGCCAGAGCTTTGGCATAGCTTTTGACGGTAAGGCTCGGACGATTGTTATCTTGGCTGATATGCATGGCAATGAGCTGTTCGGTGCGATCGGTAACAAGTTCGCGCGCGGCTTCGGCGGCTTGGCCATTGGAGAGGTGTCCCCTTTCAGACAGGATGCGCTCCTGAAGAAAGCGGGGATATTCTCCCTCGCGCAGCATGGTCACATCGTGGTTGCTTTCGAGTGCGAGGACTCGACAATCTTCGAGGGTGTTCATGGCTTGGCTCGATAGCTCTCCGGTGTCGGTGGCAAAGCCGATGGAATCATCGAGGGTGTCGAATCGATAGCCGACTGGATTGATGACATCGTGTGACGTTGAGTAGGTTTGCACGTGGATGCCGGCAATGGATAGGGTGTCACCGGGATCGAATTCCTCGACAGGCAGATGCGAAAGATTTTCTTTGCTCGAAAGTGTGCCCCTGCTGGCAAAGAGGGGGCCGTGCCAGTGCTTGCACCAGACATCGAGACCCTTGATGTGATCGCTATGCTCATGAGTAATGAGAAGAGCCGAGACGTTGTCTGCCGAGAGCCCCAGTTCTGCCATACGCTTTAATGTCTCGCGGCGAGACAGTCCGTCATCGACCATAATGAGCCCCTGCGGGCCCTCGATGAGTGCGCAGTTGCCTTTAGAGCCACTGCCGAGGATATGAAGGTGCAGACGAGACATAAGATTCCAAAGGATACAATGGGTGCGGACGAATAGAGGAGGAAGCGAATGCCAACGGTATCACAGCATTACGGACACCATGCCGTGCCTGAGGCAGTCGATGAGACCCGGACGAGACAGCAGGCTGCTCCTGTCGTGCTCATGGTATCAGGCGGCGCGGACTCGACGGCACTGCTTCTTATGGCGTGCACATCAAAGCTGGATATCCAAGACGGACGCGGTGTTGCCCCCATTGCTCGCGAGCGCCTGCATGTGCTGCATGTAAACCATCATCTGCGCGGCAAGGCGTCCGATGGCGACGAGGCCTTTGTGCGTGAGCTCTGCGCGCAATATGGTTTACCGCTGTGTGTGGAGCACGCTTATTTTGATGGGGAGTCGGGCAATATTGAGGCCGCGGCCCGCGAGGTGCGCTATGCCGCGGCGCGGAGGTATGTTCGCGAACTCTGCGCCCAGACGGGGGCGCCGCGAACGGCGGCTCGTATCTGCACCGCGCACACGTCTTCGGATCGCGCGGAAACGTTTTTGATGAACGCGATTAAGGGTTCGGGGCCCGCTGGTCTATCGAGCATTCCTCGCCGGAGGAATATCGTGGTGCGTCCCTTGCTCGACCTAACTCATGGCGAGCTTGTGGGCTATCTACAGGTACATGGTCAGCCGTGGCGTGAAGACGAGAGCAATGAGGATATCTCGTATCTGCGAAACTACGTGCGCCATCGGGTAATGCCAGTGGTGGCACAGCGTAATGCGAGCGTGTGCAAGACGATTGGCGCCGCCTGTGAGATCTTGGGTGACGAAGACGCGTTTCTATCCCAGCTGTCGGCGCAGGCGTTTCGAAGCTGCCTGCGCAAGGAGGCGGCGGGCGCGCTAGTGCTCGATGCCAGACGCCTTGCTGCGGCCGAGGTGGTAATCGCGCGGCGCATCGTGCGACTGGCGATTAAGCGCATCGATCCGGACGCTCGTCCAGAGATGCGACATGTGGAGCGAGTCCTTTCCTGCGTTGCCGAGGGCGCCGGCTCGGTCACGCTTCCGGCGGGGATTGACGCACGCATTGAGTTTGGCATGCTGGCGTTTAAGGCGCCGGCGGCTCGCGAGGGCCTGGTCGCGGACTGGGTTACCGTACCCGGTCGTTTGCCGTTGGGCGGGGGACGTATGCTGGTCACAGAACCGATGGCCGTTGAGCCGGGATGCGATATCGTGCGTCGCGCCCGTGAGCTTGCGGCTGCCGGGGAAGTGACAGCTTTGGTAGACGCGGCTGCCCTGGGTTTTGCCGACAGCGATAGTGAGCGGATCCTGGCGGGCTCGCGTGGCAAGATCCCTGTCGAGGCGCGATTGGCGCGCCTGTGGGTGGACGGTCCCGCACCGGGAGACGTGATGTGCCCGTTAGGGATGAGTGGCCGAAGCAAGAAAGTATCCGACTTGCTAGGCGAGGCTCGCATTCCCGTTTCCGAGCGCGCCGGCGTGCCCATGGTGAGGACGGCGCCGGGAGGTGCCGTGGTGTGGGTCGCCGGAGTTCGCGCGGACGAGCGTTTTAAGTGCACGGCCGCAACGCGCGTGGCATATCTGCTTCGTGTGGTCGATGCGGAATAGCGTCCTACGCCAGCTATTCTGTGCGGCGTTGACGGTATTCCCGCGCTGATGGTGCGCGGGCTGGAAAATATACCCCGTGCGCTGCTAGAATGTGTAGTTCGCGTCCATACGGCGGTGTGTGGGCGATTAAGCACAAGAAAGGGTTGTCATGGCTTCTCAACATCCGGATATCGAGAAGGTTCTGTTTACGCAGGAGGATATCGACGGCATCGTTTCTCGCCTGGGCGAGGAGATCACTCGCGACTACGCGGGTAAGGATCTGGTGCTGATCGCGGTTCTGCGCGGTGCCGTTGTCTTTATGGGCGACCTGATGCGCAAGATTGAGCTACCGACCAACATCGATTTCATGGCTGTTTCGAGCTATGGCGACGGTGTGAAGTCTTCGGGCATCGTGCGTATCATTAAGGATCTGGATATCGACATCCGTGGTCGCGACGTGCTGATCGTCGAGGACATTCTGGACTCGGGCCTGACCCTCAAGTACCTGATGAAGAACCTCGAGAGCCGCAAGCCCGCTTCGCTGGAGGTCGCTGCCTTCCTGTGGAAGGACGTTGAGGACCGCACCTCGGCCATCACGCCCAAGTATGTTGGAACCCATTGCCCCGATGCCTTTGTGGTGGGCTACGGCCTCGACTATGCCGAGCGCTATCGTAACCTTCCGTATCTGGGCATTTTGAAACCGGAGGTTTATTCGTAAGATGCCCGACGACCATAACGATAACAATTCCCAGACTCCCCGGGAGCCTAAGATCCCGGGGATGCCCGGAGGCAAGAAGCCCACGCGTACGGGCTGGCTGTATTTTCTTTTGGCTTGCGCGCTTCTGGGCTATGCCTTCTTTAATATGGGTTCCGGCTTTGCCAGCTCCAGCAATACCGTTAAGCTCGCGACGAGCGAGATGGTCAGCGCCATCAAGCAGGATTGCGTCGAAGATCTGACCTATACGGTTCAAGACGGAAGCGTGACGGGTCATTACTGGAAGACAAAAAAGGACAAGGGCGATACGAGCGAGCTCAAGAGCTTCTCTTCGACCTATGTCGGCTCCGATTCGCTTGCCGAGCTCATGGCGGAGCACCCCGATACCAAGTACATCGTCAACACCAACGATCCCGATTTTTGGGGCGACTTGGCGATGAGTGTGCTTCCGACGATCGCCCTTATCGCTATCATGTTCTACTTTATGCGCCAGATGATGGGCGCCAACAACAGGAACATGCAGTTTGGCAAGACCAACGCCAAGACCAACGAGGCCACACGCCCCAAGGTCAAGTTTGAAGACGTTGCCGGAGTGGACGAGGCAGTCGAGGAGCTCGAGGAGATCCGTGACTTTTTGAGCGATCCGGATCGTTATCGCAAGCTGGGCGCCAAGATCCCGCGTGGCGTGTTGCTGGTTGGCCCTCCGGGCACCGGTAAAACGCTGCTGGCCAAGGCCGTTGCCGGCGAGGCGGGCGTGCCGTTCTTTAGCATCTCGGGTTCCGACTTTGTCGAGATGTTCGTAGGTGTCGGCGCCAGCCGTGTGCGTGACCTCTTTAAGGAGGCCAAGTCCCAGGCCCCGTCGATCATCTTCATCGATGAGATCGATGCCGTGGGACGTCAGCGCGGAGCTGGCTTGGGCGGCGGTCACGACGAGCGCGAGCAGACGCTCAACCAGCTGCTGGTCGAGATGGACGGCTTTGAGGAGAGCGAGTCGGTCATCCTGATCGCCGCCACCAACCGCCCCGACATTCTGGATCCGGCGCTGCTGCGTCCCGGTCGTTTTGACCGTCAGGTTACGGTCGACCGTCCGGATGTGAAGGGCCGCGAGCAGATCTTGCGCGTGCATGCCGAGAACAAGCCGATGGACGAGGACGTTAAGTTTGAGAAGCTCGCCCAGATGACCGTTGGCTTCACTGGTGCCGATCTGGCAAATCTGCTCAACGAGTCTGCGCTGTTGGCTGCCCGCCGCCATCGTTCCGTGATCTCGATGGACGAGGTCGAGGAATCGATGGAGCGCGTGATTGCCGGACCGCAGCGCAAGGGTCGCGTGATGACCGAGGCCGAGCGCACCACGATTGCCTACCACGAGAGCGGTCACGCCCTGGTGGGTCACATCCTGGAGCACTCCGATCCGGTCCACAAGATCTCGATCGTCAGCCGCGGCCAGGCGCTGGGCTACATGCTGCAGCTTCCGCAGGAGGACCACTTCCTCAAGACCAAGAACGAGATGCTCGACGAGCTCGCCGTGTTCTTGGGCGGTCGCGTTGCCGAGGAGCTCATGTGCGATGACATCACGTCGGGCGCGAGCAACGATCTGGAGCGCGCAACCAAGATGGCGCGCGAGATGGTCACGCGCCTGGGCATGAGCGAGGAGCTGGGCACGCAAGTGTTTGGCGAGGCGCAACATCAGGTGTTCCTTGGTCGCGATTACGCCGATCACCAGGATTACTCCGAGGAGACGGCGCGCCGCATCGATATCGAGGTCCAGCGCATTATGCGTGAGGCCCATCGTCGTGCGGTCGAGATTCTGGACGCCCGTCGCGATCAGCTCGATCTGATGGCGAAGGTGCTGCTTGAGCGCGAGACCGTCGAGGGCGACGCCGTGAACGCCCTGCTCGACAACGAGTGGAATGCCTACCTTGAGCGCGAGGGCGATATCCTGGCGGCCAAGGAGGAGCGCAATGCCAAGGCGGCCGGCATGCCGACCAAGAAGCGCGTGCCTCGAATGAGCGAGGAGGAGCTGGCGGCTGATGCCGCGGCCTTTGCGCAGGCGGCCATGCAGGAGGATGCCGAAGCCGCATCCGATGATGCTGACGATGACCATGCCGTCGTCGATGCCGACACCGACGCCGACAAATAGTCTTTGTGGCGAAAGCCTCCGCGGGGAAACCTGCGGAGGCTTTTTCTTTTGAGCGATATGGGGCCGTCTGTTGATTGGGGACAGACTTAAATGAGCGTTTTCACGCATTTAAGTCTGTCCCCAATCAACATTGCTGCGGCACTTTGCTCGGCTAAAGCGTACAATAGCGCCTATGCGAAAGGGGAACAGATGATCAACGAAACTATGTATGCTCGCGGCGCGGAAAGCTCCATCATCCGTGAGATTTTTAGCTATGGCCTTGAGCGCAAGGCGCAGATCGGTGCGGAAAACGTATTCGATTTTTCGCTGGGCAATCCGAGCGTTCCGGCGCCCGCTGCTGTGGCTGAGTCGATTAAGAAGGCCCTGGAGCTGCCGAGCGACCAGCTGCACGGCTACACGCCCGCACCGGGCCTGCCGCAATGTCGTGCCGCTGTGGCCGAATCGCTCAACCGCCGCTTTGGCACGAGCTATGAGGGCAAAGACGTATTTATGACGGTGGGTGCCGCGGCTTCGCTCACCTGCACGCTCAACGCCGTTACGAACCCGGGCGACGAGGTTATTGTTATCGCCCCGTACTTTCCGGAGTATCGCGTTTGGATTGAGAAGGCCGGCTGTACGTGTGTTGAGGCGCTCGCCGATGAAGATACGTTCCAGCTGAGCGTGGACAACGTGCTCAAGGCGATCAGCGATAAGACGACTGCCGTCATCATCGACTCGCCCAACAATCCGACTGGTGCCGTATATACACGCAACACGCTGACGCGACTGGCCAATGTTCTGCGCGAGGCCAACGCTCAGCGCGATCCCGAGAATCCGATTATGCTCATCTCGGATGAGCCGTACCGCGAAATCGTGTACGGTGCCGAGGTGCCTTGGGTGCCCTCGATCTACGAGCACACCATCGTGTGCTACTCGTATTCCAAGTCGCTGTCGCTGCCGGGTGAGCGCGTGGGGTGGATCTTGGTTCCCAACACCAATCCGCAGGCTGCCCGTCTGATGCCGGCTGTTGCGGGCGCTGCCCGTACGCTGGGTTTTGTATGCGCACCGGCACTCTTTCAGCGCGTGATCATCGATTGCATCGATGAGCCGAGTGATGTCGGGGCCTATGCCCGCAACCGCACGGCGCTCACCGATGCTTTGACGGACTACGGCTATACCTATGTTGAGCCGGACGGTGCTTTCTACCTGTGGGTGAAGGCACTCGAGCCCGATGCGAATGCGTTTTGCGAGCGCGCAAAGAAGTATGAGTTGCTTGCGGTTCCCTCGGACAGCTTTGGTATGCCGGGTTGGTTCCGCCTGGGCTATTGCGTGAGCTACGAAACGATTGTCAATTCGCTACCCGCTTGGAAACAGTTGGCGGACGAGTATCGTTAAAAGTAAAGCGCTCTGCCTACAATGTTTTACGTGAAACGGGGTTTGGTGTTAAGCCGGACCCCGTTGTCATGGACGTTGTGTCTTTGGGATGGAGTGGTTTTACGACTATCGAAGGCTATGCGTACAATGAATATAAGCGACGGCCGTGCCAGATAAGGAGACCTGATGCCCTGCCTGCTTTCTTGTGACATTCATACCCATACGATGTTCTCTGCGCATGCATATTCGACCATTGAGGAGAATGTGTACTGGGCGGCAGAGCGTGGTCTGCAGGTGCTCGGATCTGCCGACCATTTGAGCTCTATGGTTACGGCTTGCCCCAATGACCTGCGCAGTTACCAGTTCTTTATCAACCAGGATATCTGGCCGCGCATTTGGAGCGGCGTGCTGGTGCTGCGTGGTGCCGAGGCCGATATCGTTTCGCTGGACGGAAGCCTGTTTGGCGAGGACACTCCTGTCACGCTCGATATTGCCGGCGATTCGTACAGCCGTCAGCATTCGCTGTTCGATTTGGTTACGCGTAATTTGGATTATTTGGTTGCAAGCGTGCATAATCCGCAGATTGCTGAGGGCGCGACGCTGGCCCAGACGACCGAGATGTATATCAATGCCCTGGAGCACCCCAAGGTGTTCATGCTGGGTCACACGGGGCGTTCGGGTGTGCCGTTCGATATCGACGAGGTGCTGTTGGCGGCCAAGGCCAAGCACAAGATTATCGAGATCAACAACCATAGTCTTGAACACGGTGTCGACACTGAGCATTGGGCCGTATGCCGCAAGATCGCCGAGCGCTGCGCCGAGCTGGGCGTGGGCATTGGCGTTTCGACCGATGCGCACATTGGCATGGCAATTGGTAAGCTCGATTACGCTCGCAAGATGCTCGACGAGATTCACTTCCCGTTGGATCTGATCGTGACGCGCGATCGCGAGACGCTGCTGCGCGAGATGGCGGCGGCAGGTGTGTGCGACCTGCGCAAGAGGATGTAGCGAGGCTCAATGTGTACAAGAAAGGGGCGGTTCAGACGGGCCGCCCCTTTCTTATGCCAGTAGGTTTTTGGGATATGGTCAGAAATCTGCCAAGGCGGCTTAGCGGCGTTCGAGGACCGCTACGGTTTCGGTGTGGTCGGTGTGAGGAAACATGTCGACGGGCGTGATCTTGAGCAGGCGATAGCCTCCGTCGAGAAGCTGATGCAGGTCGCGCTCTTGAGTCACGGGGTTGCAGCTGATATAGGTGATGCGGCGCGGTTTAAGCGCGCAGGCAGCTTCGAGGAACTCGGGGGTAGAGCCGGCGCGCGGCGGATCGATGGAAAGGACATCGACCCGCTCGTTGTTGTCGGCGGCATCTAGGATGTAGTCGGTGGCATCGTCAGCCATAAACCAAGCGCTGCGGGTGAGGCCGTTGAGCTCGGCATTACGACGTGCGTCGGCAATGCCGGCGTGGTTGCGCTCCACGCCAAGCAGCATAATGCCGACGCCCTTGTCCTGGGCGGCTTTGGCTGTGCACAGGCCGATAGTTCCGCTACCGCAATAGGCATCCATGAGTACGTCGCCCTGCTGCAGGTCCATGCCGTCAATCGCGAGCTGATAGAGCAGCTCGGTCTGCTGCGGGTTGGTCTGGTAGAACGCGGTGGGGGAGATATCGAACTCGCAGCCGAGCAGCTGGTCGCGCATGCACTCGGCGCCATATACAATGCGGGTTTCCTCGCCGAGGATGGCGTTGCCGGGACGTCCGTTGATGTTTTGGGCGACGGTGACGATGTGCGGATTGAGCGCGGCGACAGCCTCAAAGAACTCCTGCGCATGCGGCAAGTCGCGCTGAGCGGTCACGAGCGTGACCATGACCTGGTCGGTACGCCAACCGCAGCGGACGACGGCATAGCGAAGCAAACCAAGATGCTTGTCCTCATTAAAGGCGGGAATATGCAGCCGCTCAGCTTCGCGTGCGATGCCGTTGAGAATCTGACGGGCACCCGGTGCCTCGACAGGACACTCGGGTACGGCAACGATCTTGTGCGTGCCGCGCTCAAAGAAACCGCAACGGACGGCTCCCTCCTTACCGGGAGCAAAGGGAGTGGCAGCCTTATGACGAAAGCCACGCGGCGCAGGATATTTGCCCGGGTCGCCCAGGGTGACGCCCATACCGCGAATGGGGTCGACGCTAATGCCCTCGCGCTCGCAAAGGGTAGCAAAAAGCTCCTCCATGGCGGCCTGCTTAGCTGCCAACTGCTTTTTATAAGGACGATTGAGCGCCGTGCACCCACCGCAAGCTTTCATGATCGAACAGGGAGACTTGGGGTCCACAGCCTTACGCGCAGACGAAACCGAATCATTATGCGGGCGCTTGGAACGAGTCCGAGGCGCTTTGTCCCCGCCTCGACGAGAGTCAGAACGCTTGGTCTTAGCCCTGTTCTTGGTCGATTTGCTTTTTGCAGCTTTAGAAGACTTGGATTTCGTAGAAGATTTCTCCTTCTTCGACCCCTCAGCCGCCTCCACCAAAGCACGACGAGCTCTACGTTCCGCACGAGATTCTGCCATCAATAACTCCACTAATTCATGAATTAAAGCTGCAAGTATTGTACCGTGCCAAGCCAGCAGACGATATACAAGCGGTTTAATCGTGTCAGTGATAAGTCCAACGACGTTTGCCCGGCGTGGGCGGGGAGCGGCGCGTAATTAAGTTTATCGCGAGTTCCGCACGCAAAGGAAAGCACTTAATGTGCTTTCCGTCTTGCGCAGG
>CALGZX010000023.1 GCA_937934165.1 uncultured Collinsella sp. | reverse complement strand
ATCGGAGGTCAGGTAATCGAAGGTGCACTCGGCAACGTCCTTGCCGGTCTCGTCGGCAATGTAGTTGGCCATGGCAAACGATCCGCCCAGAACCTTAAAGGCGTTGAGGCCAAAGCGATAGCTCTCGTCCTTAACGCACAGGTTGGACAGACCCAAGCGCGCAGCCTGACCGTCCAGGCGGGCAAGCGGGGTGACGGTATATTGAGGGAACGACTGGTGGAAGGCGCGGGCCTTCTTCACGTGGTCGAGGCTCATGATTCCCAAGTGCTTGTCATCGCTCTTGGGCATCGTGTTGCCCGCCCACTGGATCTTATCGGCCATACGGTGAACTCCTTAAGTCCTCTCTTGCCGGCCCCCGCATACGCGTTTCAGCCCGATCCCATTCACACGGCTGAACTTTTATGTGGATGCCAAACAAAAAGTTTGTTAGTAATGTTCTATCACACTTTTTGATTGGCATACCTAACGAATTGTTTGTTGCCGTAATCGGTACTTTTTCGCCGCCGAACGGTCATGAATTGCCTTGTTGATGGATTTGTTTGCGGTCAAGTGTGGTTTATGGCAAAGTGTGCCCAAACTAATTTTTAGGAAGGCACCCATGACCCCCGCACAGATTGAGTTTTACAAGCGCCTAGCACACGGCCTAGCGCTCCAATTTGGCCCCAACTGCGAAGTCGTCGTCCACGATCTGGAGACCGAGGACGTGGACCACTCCATCGTAGTGATCGAAAACGGCCACGTCAGCGGACGCAAACTGGGTGACGGCCCCAGCCATATCGTGTTTGAGTCCATGCACGAGGGCAGCACCGACGTACACGACCGCGAGCCGTACCTCACTAAAACCACCGATGGCAAGCTGCTCAAGTCCTCGACCATCTTTATCCGCAACGACGAAGGCAAGCCCGTCGGCATTTTGGGCATCAACTTTGACATTACGCTTATGAAGGCTTTTGAGCGCTCGCTCGACGCTTTCACCGGCACCGGCGGCACGGGCTATACCGAGCCCGAGCCCATTACCAAGAACATCGGCGACCTGCTCGAGGACCTGCTGCACGAGTGCGAGCAGTTTGTGGGCAAGCCCGCGGCACTCATGACCAAAGACGAGCGCATTCGTGCCATTGGCTACCTCGACCGTCGCGGCGCCTTCCTCATTTCCAAGTCGAGCGAGCGCGCCTGCGAGTTCTTTGGCATCTCCAAGTACAGCTTCTATAGCTACCTCAATGAGGCCAAGGCGGCAGCCGGCGACAAGTAGGCACTCGCCTGGATTGCCCCTTCCCTTTTGGGCGCGAGTTCTGGAAAGCACGAATCCAAGACCGAGCAGCTTGGGAAGTTCCATATAATCGATGTCATTAGTATTTCGAAAGGATGGAACAGAATGGCGTTGAGCAAGGCATCATGCACCGGTCGCGGATTGATTCCGGCAATTGGTGGACATGTGCACCGCATGTTCGATGAGAGTGAAGACGACTTGTTTTCGCTGAGCCTTGACGACGTGATGGATGATCGCCCGTGGACCGCCGACGAACTCATGGGCGGCGGCGCTCGCCCGTCAAGCCCCAATCCCGCACTTGCGCCTAAGACCGCATCTGCGCCGACTCCTGCGCAGTCGCCTGTTTCGACGCCCGCGCCTACGCCCGCACCCACTTCGGCGCCCACACCCGCTCCCCGCCCCGCAAGCGACCCGTCCGAGACGGCGGCATTTCTCGCTGCAGCGACGCAGGGCAAATCGGCCGACAGCACCGTTGTGTACAGCGCCCAGCAGTTGCCTGTTCCTGCGGCACGCAAGCCTCCGGTCGCAAGGCTCGATGAGCCCGTTGCCCATCAGGTTGCCTACGATTCCTGGGCTGCAGCCGATCTGGATGAGACCTCTACCGGCATGCCGGCGCTCGACGTTCCAGTTAACCCGCTTTTTGCCGCCAACACGAGCGCCGCGGACAATGAGGGCGGCGCAGCATATTCCGATTATTCCGATGGCCATGCTGGCACCGGTCGCATCGAGACCGAGGATTATGGCACCGCATCGAGCGATTATCTCAACGATCCGTACGCTGCCACGCCTGCACCGGAATATGACACGGAGGCCGCGTCCGCGCCGGCGTATACCAAAAGCACGGGCGAAGAGCGCTTCGCCGATTATTACGCCGAGGAAAAGGCGCTGCGTTTCTCGGAATTTCCGCAGGCAGTCAAGGTTGCCTTTATCGCCATTATCATCGCCCTGCTCGGCGTCATTGCGTTTGAGGGATTCCAGCTGTTCCGCGGCCCCACCCAAGCGGAGTCGGAAACCCAGCAAAAAGAGGACGATAACCAGTACCTGGACATCAACACCCTCAAGGGCGACCCCAACGACGAGGACGACGAGTAACAGATGCCGAAAACTGAGGGCCGTAAACCAAATCAAGCGACTCGCGGGATTGTGGGGGCGTAGACGGGCGAATGGGCCATCGACGATTTTGAGCTGGCAAGGGCCGGGAACTAGATTCCCGGCCTTCAACCTAGCACTGCTTTATGAGATCGAGCACCGCAGGAATGTCACCGGCATTTCGAAGCGCAACGTAAGTGGGTAAGCCCGGGCCAAATCCACCCTGCGTACGCTTGTCCTGGCACATGTCCTCTGGATCCGTTAGATCATCCACACTCTTTGCCAAGCCAACGGCAATCCAACCACCGTTGCTGGTCCTGCCTTCTAGCACGGCATGCAGTTTTCGCTTGCCCGACCTGAAGCCTACATAGTACTTAGCTATGTAGGACTCCCACGAAGGGTTACCACTCAGAACGGACTCGCGCACCTCATCGAAAAGCTTCTGGTTGAGCCCACCTTCGGCAAAGGTGGGGTGGTTCTCCTGCAGAGTCCAGACAGGAGCCTCGTCAGACTCCCCACGAGAAGGACGGTACTTGTCGACGACGTCTGCCGGAAGGTCGGGATACTTCCATATCTCGCACGCTTCTTTCGCCAGCTCGTCCGCGCGCTGCCCAATCTCTTCCTCACCCCATTTTTCATGCGAGACAATCGATTTGTTTAGGTAGAGCGGGCTGCACTTAAATCCGACGTCAGGCAGATTGAGCTTGTCCGAGAACGACCGGTTTGAGTACTCCTGGTTGTAGCCCGTCAGCGTAAGATTTCCCAAGTTGTTGCACAGCCTGTCGTGGACGTCTTCCCAGTTCTCACCAAGCGATTCCTTCCAGCCGTGCTCATCATCGATCGTCTGGGGCATGATGTGCTCGATCTGGTAATCGTCGGCTGAGATGGACTCCTTCGGGTGGTGCCAGTTCTCCATGCGTTCCAGGTAATAGCGCTTTTTAGAGAAGCGGTTGTAGCAGTCACGCGTCTTAAACTCCTCGACAAAATGCTCGTCTGTCGGAAAGTATGCGGTCATACCGCTGCTGTGGATAAGGAGCATCGCCGTAACGTACTCCTCGATATCGTCCTGCTGCTCGAGATTGCGATACATGCCGGCAAAGAAATTATTTAAGCCCGTGGTAAGTCTGCCGCAAACCGCTCGCCTGAACAGAAACGACTCGATAGTCTCGCAGATACGTAAAAACGCATTGCGGTCTAGTCCATTCCCCTCGTAAACCGAATAAAGCAACATTAAGAGGGGCCTTATCTGCTTCACGTCGAGGCTTACGATTCTGCCGAACACTCGGCGCAGTCCGTCGTCCTTCTCCTTACCAAGGAACAGACTGGCGTATCTATGTGCATACCCGCGCAACTCCTTAAGCAGACCCTCGGTGTCACCATCGTAGTCGTCGGCGAAATAGCGCTTAAACTCGTAGTAGGCCTCGTTCTCCTTCGGCATCCTATTGGGAACTTTAAGCCACAGCCAGTACCAGATAAATGCATTGGACTCTTCTTCGCCGCCTTTTCCGAACAAGCGCTCGAGCGGATGCCAGTAACCCTCGTAGAGCTTGGTCTGCTCGTCGTTGGGAAGTGACATAAGAACGTAGTTACGAATGAGGTCGATAGGCGTGAGCGGCTTACCCTTGGAGTTCATGGACTCAAATATGAGCTGGGCATTATCGACGCCAGCGGTGAGCTTAGTGTCGATGACCTGCACGCGGTTTAGCCCCGCCCAAAGCCTTGCAGGGTCGAATGATTTCCCGTGCATCTTTTCACGGAAGAACGCGTGGTTCTCGACAATGCGATCCGATTTTTCATCCGGCACGGGTGACCTAGACACGATGGAGAACAGCGTCTCTTTATCGTCCTGCGAGAGCACCAATTTGTAGCGCACTAGACCGTTGTAGTCGTCATCGTTAAAGAGGTAGTTCTTCCGCAGCGCCGAAATCTTGAGATCGCCAAGGAAGCCAGCCTTGTCGGGATTACTCTCCAGATAGTCAGCCAAGGCAGCAATCATCAACGAAAACGTCGTCAGACGCTGCTGTCCGTCAATCAGAAGCACTCGCGAGATACTCGTGGCAGAGCTCTCGGACTCGGGGATATAGAGCATCGACCCCACGAAGTGCGATACGCCATCACGGCCAGCGCGCATGACGTCATCCCAAAGCACCTCGCACTCTTTCACACTCCACGAGTAAACTCGCTGGTACACGGGAATGACGAACTGCATCTTCGCCACGCCCATAAGGTCGAGCAGATTCGCCTCGGTTGCTTTCATTTGCGATTGTCCCCTTTCTTGTTTACGCCGCTTGCGGTCAGTCCTCCACTGAACGAAAGGCGCTAAAGACCAGAGCATCGAAGCACTGGAGCAACCGGGATGCTCATATCGTTAGATTCTACAACGAAAGCAAACACTTACGCCGTCATGGTGGCGCGCGATCGCTGCACGCCACTCCCCAAAATCATACGATGTCAAAAGACTGACACTTGTGTATGCCTTTTGACATTGCCACAGTCTTACGGGCTTCTTGTCTCATATGCCAAGAGCGGATATCTAGATCGCTGCCTCTCCCGCCCAAAGGAGCTCGACAAGAACTGATCGAAGGGCAAATCAGACATCGAGCAAGTCGCCGACATGCTCATCGCGCCTCGCAAAAAGATGGGCAAACACGGGACCATCTTAAGCGGTGGCGATGATGACACGGAATTGCAGCCGAATCGCCCCGACCTATTCGCCACCCGATGCTGGCAAGCTGTTGAGCGGCTCGCTCTCACCGGCGGCACCAAGGCGCTTCTGCATCTTCTCGATCTGCTTAAGGGTCGAAGTCAAATACCCAAGACCCTTCTTCAACTGCTTAAGCAACCTGCCATTCCTGCGGTCCCCCTTTCCATTCTCCTTCTCGACATCCTCCTCAACACCAGCGATGCTGCGCTGCACGGCCTCGGCCGCCTTCTGCACCAAAATGGCTCCCTCATGCGGGCAGCGGTCAGTTGCCACATCAAGAAATGCGAGAAGCCTTGAGCATTCAACGAGCACGAACTGCGCATAGTCCTCCCCCATCGACGCCGCCAGGGCAACGCCGCTAGAACCCAAAAGGCCAAACGCAGCGCCGCCGCCAGCAATTAAAGCGGTGCCACCGGCCATGCCCATGCCGCCGGCGGCCAAGGCGCCGCCGCCAGCAGCAGCAAGACTCGCATTGACGAGCGCAGCCCCGTGAAGGCCGACAAACGAGCCTCCAAAGATACCGACAGCAATATCCGGAGCCAATGCCGCGGCCACTCCTCCTGTGCCCAGGGCCGCCGCCACGGCAATGGCGCCGCCTACCAAGACCTTTGGCAATGTACCTGAGAGCTCACGGATATGCGCCCCGCATTGCTTCTCTAGGGAACGTACGGCGTCCAAATCAACCGCGTCTTGTCTCCTGGGAAATTCGCGTTTAACCCAAGATCCACTCTCCTTCAAACCTTTGTATTCCTTCTTCTCTTCATCTCCTATCTGGGAATAGAGGCGAAACTCAACCAGCTCCTGTGCAACAAGTAAGGCGCGAACTTTACCGCCTCGCCGCCGCGAAACTGTCTCAAGGGCTCCGTACGCATCTTCCTCGCTCAAAAAGTAGCCGTCTGCATCAATGCCTAGACCATCCGCGACCGAATCCTGCCACGCGCGGGCCCAGCTCCTCTTTTGCCCTTTGCGCACTTCGTTCTTCTCGTTCCCGCAGTCGTAGTTGATGGCGGCAAGCTTCAGCGAGAAGGCAATCCTCGTCGTCTCTCTATCTAGGCTATAAAAGTGAAATCCATCGAAGATATCCTGGCGGCGCCTGGCGCGCTCAGTCCAAGCCTCGGACATTTCCTCCGCCATATAGCCCCAGTCGGCATGGAGTGCAAACGCAAGGCGTCCAACTCCGACGTAGTTTATACGCAAGAAGAACTTCTGGGCGAACATGACCTTGTTCCCCTCGCATTCGATACCCGCCCTGACCGCCGCCGTCGCCAGATTCGCCAGAACAAACGAAGTGCTCGAAACCGTGACCATGCGAGTGAGGGCCCTACTGTTATAGGGCATAAAATGCGAAGCCTTGAGTTTGTTCAAGCCGGAGACCTTGCTCGCTTCACAACGCTCTAGCTCGGCCTTGAGCCTTGAAAGCATGTAGAGACAACGAACGATAACCTCGTTGGCCACGACTGCTGGCACCTGGCTTAAAGCCTGATCGAGAAGACCGACTTCCGTCCGAAGGTCGAAGCGAATGGGCTTACCGTCCTCGGTTTTGAACGCCGTTCCGTTAAACAGCTTTGAGATCCATTGCTGAATGCGAATATCCTCGCCCTTATAGGCAATCTGCACGTCTTGAAAAACTGGCAGGGAGGAGAGCTCCTTTAGCAGGGATAACACGACGCCGGGAATACCCGTCCCCTTACCGGGGTTTGAACTAGACCCCGCCATGTCGCTCATGAGATGCATCGCCCAGAACAGAGTGCCGAACGCGATCTTCTCTGGAACGTTCCTGCCTATAAGAGGGCAGTCGGGATCGAAGGCGGCGGCAGGCAGGTCAAAGGCAACAAACCGGCCGGCAGTATCGGTACCATAGCCTTTGCACGTGAATTGCGAGAGGATCGAACACGCAAGGCCAACCAAGCTCGGGTGGTGCGAGAAGTCCCGCAGATGATGTTGGAGCCCGCCGCCAAACTCGGCAGTCAGCTTGTCCGCGGCAAGAGGAAACCCTTTCTCTAGAAAGCGAATAGCGTCTTCTAGAGTTGCATCCGCCTTTGTCATACCCGCAGACTTGGCAATCGTAAGAACGAATTTGCCAACCTTCTCGTCGCCCCACTCTTTGGCACCCTCTAGGTTGAAGTCTTTCTGCCACAGGATATTCAACGCGCCCGTGAGGAGCCCGCTAACGGCTGCAAGTTCATAGTCGAGCTTCGTAGCCTTTTCAGCCCGAGGGTCAAAATCAAAGAGGACCTCCTCCCCATCGGGAGCGTCCTTAAAACCAACCAGCACGGCGCTACCGTTCAGCGGCACAGATGCAACTTTGGGCAGTTGAGGCATGGCGTAAACTATCTCGCCGCCACTAAAAACAAGTTCGTCTGCCATACCGGCTTCCTCCTGCAAACGCGTAAAACTAGATTGCTCCACGCCGCCAAATCCCTCTCGTAGAACTACTCGATAATCTCGATGATGCAGTTGCTCAGAACCTCGTCGGAACTGTTCGCCTCTGGCAGCCTGTACGCCTCATTGTGAACGATAACGCGCACAGCGTCACGGGTCTATGCCTGCCCATCCAGCGAATCATGTTAGCAAGCCGTTCTTCGACAATGGATGCCATCTCGGTGTCCATACTCTTGACCTGCCTGGTCTCGGCGGGCGTCAGCGTGTCCTTGAATAGCATCTCAAGCACAGCCCTCTGATGCTGATTCTGGAATCCTTCCCGCAACCATTCCTTCTGCTTGCGCCCAATGGGCACCCGCCTACCTCCCCTCCGCCTTCAGCTTCAGCAGCAGGTCGCCCAGCTCGGGGCACTTCTTGGAAAGGCGCATCTGAGCTCGCTCGCCCATCCCCCACCGCTGGCGGATCTCCTGGACACGCGGACTCACGTGGTAGTCCCCATCCATCACCTGCTTGAGCAGCTTAGCGGTCACGCGCGCATCGGCCAGGGCGCTGTGGGCGTGGCCCGTCGACTCGTCGAACTCGATGCCAAACCACGTCGCCACATCACTCAAAGAGACGCACCCGTGGCTGCCCACGTCCATGATCGAGGTGTAAAACGCCTGCAGGTCGGCCCAGTCCGTAGGAAATGTGGAAAGGTCTATGTGCTTTGCCTGACACTCGGTCAAAAGCTGTCGCCGGTCCGCCCCGCTCCAGCAAACCACTTGGGCGGAGTAGCGACCGATCCAATCGCTGAGCCTTTTAATCACCATGTAGAGCGGATCGGCCATCGCGGTGTCCACGGCTGATATCCCCGTAAGCTCGCGGACGGGAGACGCAACGCCTTCGGCAAATTCCGTCTGCACAAACTGCGAGAACTCGCCCATAACGTTGCCATGGTAATCGAGCTTAACGGCGCCGACCTCGATAATCTCATTGCGCAGCCCACGGCGCTGGCGCTGCTTTGGCACCGGCGCAAACTCAAAGTCCAGCACAATCTGGCGCGCAAAGTTCGTCGTATCGATAGCCGAGATACACGGCGTCTTTTCAGCTGACACGGTTAGGGCCTTTCTCCGTTGCTTGCCGCTTGTTACATAAGCGGCTACATTGCCGTAAGGATAGGTGGCCGCGCGGACATGAAAGCTGGGCGCAATACCATGCGCTAATCACACGCCATGCAGACGGCCCCAAGAGAGTCGCCCGCTCTATTCAAATGGATGAAAAGATTTAGGCCCGGTGACTTGAATCAGCGGTCATCCCGGGCCCATCAATATGCAGTGTACCTACAGAGGGCTGGTTAATCAAACGGGCTTTCGGTGACGAAGACCTGCGCGTCTAGCCCCAATCGCCCAGCGCCGTCTTCTGCCGCCCTTACGAAAGGCTGCTATTCGAGGGAATCACGTTGCTGTTATTATCGAACATATATTCGTATTTATGACCGCGCTTTGATAGAATGGCAGTTGTTGACGGCAGTTCCATGTGCCGGGCAGCGCCCTCCATGCGACGGGAGGTGATGCCCATGACCGATCTGATTGATTTCGTGAAGCTCCTGACCGCTTTGGTCTCGCTCCTCACGGCGCTTATCGGACTTTCCGAGGCACTTAAGCAGCGTACGAAGCAAAAGAAGAGGGGTCGACGCCGTTAAGGCATTGACCCCTTAATCGAAGTAACGGCGCTGCCCAGCTATCCACAACTTGGGCTGCCGTCGACCTTATTCTACCCACGGACATTGAGTTTAACAAATGGTTTTTTCGGTAGCGAAGCCTCGGTCCCTCAGCCGCTCAGCACCTGCTTCCTACTCCAGCCACCATTCCATATCCACGGAGCACTCGACCTCGATAGGCTCTGGCTCCAGCACCGTCTCCTCGGAGCCTCCGGACGCCCCATCGGGAGCACACGCGGCAACACAGTATGTTCGACCATAGCCCGCCGCCCGACTGTTATACGAGATATGCTTGACGCCGCCCAGCATAGACCCCGCCGCAACGGCAAGTGCCTGCGCGTTGCCGCGAGCACGTTCAACCGCACGGGCAATCAGGGCGTCTTCCGCCGCGCGCTGATCCGCCAACTCAAATCGAATGCTCATGTCGGCATGTGACTCGCAGGTATTGAGTGCGGTCCACACAGCAGCAAAGTCAGTCGAATCGACAGGCGCGGCAACCGTACCGTACGCATAGTAGTTGTAGCCCACAATCGTCGCCTTCTTGCGCGTCATCTGCGCATAACAAGTGTACCGACAGCATGTTAATTCGCTATCCAAACCAAAGGGCGCCAGCGCGGCGGCTACGCGGGCGCGATCGGTGTTGTAATCCTCCAGGCACGATTCCTTGGTGGTGCGGCGACCACCAAAGCCAATGCTAAAGATCACGCGGTCGGGCATAACCTCGTCCTCTATCTC
>CALGZX010000022.1 GCA_937934165.1 uncultured Collinsella sp. | reverse complement strand
AAGCCGTTGGCTACTTCCCCCAGCGTTGCCACCAGGTAGGAAGAGAGGAAGAAGCTGACGGCCATCTGCACACCAAGGGTGATAATGGCGGAAGCCACGTTGAACGCAGTGGCGAGCCTATTCGACCGCACGGCGAATCACCTCCCTCATCTGCCCGTATACAGGATCCAAGGGCGCACGGCTGTACCTGCTGGGGCCTGCGGCAAGAGCATCCCGGGCAAGGACCGGAATCTCATCGGGCGTACGGGCAAGGCGAACGTTCGGAATCCGCTCGATCCACTCGAAACCCTGCGAGACCTTGTGACTCAAATTGTCCAACGCCACGCAGGGAGTGCCAGTGATAGCAGAGAAATACATGCCATGGAGCCTGTCGGTGATGACCAGCTCGGAGGTGGAGAACTCTGCCCACTTGGCGCTAAGAACAGCATCCCTGTTCCCCTCGTAAATCCTTGTTGGCTCCGCAACGACCGTAGAAGTACGGCCAACCTGAATCCCAAGTTCGACAAGGACGGAATCAATCGTTTTTACAGCCTCGTCATCGAGTGCGCGCTCTTTGTCGGCGCGCAAGCACAGCAGGGCACCCGACCGCTCAGTGGAGAATGGCGCGTCATTGATGTACGGAACGATGTCGGGCACGTAGTAGTTCGGCGTATCGGGCGTGAGCCTACCGATGGTCTCGAACGTCCTCCGGTCACGCGAGAAGTACACGAGGTTCGGGTTTGATCGGTAAACGGCGGCTGTCTCGCGCTCGCACTCCTGCCCTCGCTCAGAGCCCTCGAAGTACGCCGTTTGGGGGAAAACCAGGACACTGCAATCTACGAACGGCTGACGATGTCGTTTATCTTGTCATTTTCCTCGGCCCACAGAGTGCCAACGTTGCCGCCTCCGTCAACGACGACGATGTCGGAGGGACGCACCATACGCTGTATACTCTCCCGTGCGCGCTCGTACTGGTAGCGTTGGATCTCAAACACGGAGAAACCGGGAAGCGTGTCGGCGAGGAAGCGCTTTTGGGCATAGACGATTGCCTGATCGCCCAGGTTTCCGTGGCTGGGAGTTGAAATCATGATCGCCGTCCTCGAGGAGGACTTCTGGTTCCGGGCGAAGCGCCGGAGCATTTCTCTCGTACGCACCTCGCAAGAGATGTGGCCCTTAAATTCGGTGAAACTCATTGTGTCCCTTCGTCAGACGGATGGCTGTTGCGTTTGTTAAAAAATGTGGGAAAACAGCGATAGGCAAGACATGACACGCAATGCCTATCGCGGAGATCGAAATGGCGCCCGCCAACCGCGAACGCACGATTCCAGTCCTCCTTGAGGTCATGCCAGCGCGACATCTCCGCCTCATTAGAGATGACACAATAGGAATCGACAAGCGCAGCCTTTACTTGGCAAAGGGACGTCCAGAACAGGTCAAAGAAGCCCCTATCAAGGAAATACCGATTCCTGTCCAGGAAAGCCTCGACGATGTCGAGCTTCGAGCGCGTAGAGGGTCGATGCGTTATAGATGCATTGTTCTGAACGTAATACAGCATACTGACCGGAACGACAGCCACGCCACCGCACTGCCTGACGATGTGGTGAAGCATGAACTCGTCCTCATGGATCTTGCCGAGAGCGAAGCGTACCTGCTTAAAGAGGTCTGCACGGTAGAGCTTCCCGCAGCTAATTATGTACTCTACTGAGCTCCCATTAGGGTTGCCGTAGACGCGGTCCCAGTAGCCGAGCTCTTCCAGGTGGCATGCAGGGTCGCACACCGTCCTCAGGACGTTGCCGTCGGCGTCGACGTACGTCATGCCGCCCACAGCCATGTCCATACCCTCATCCATAGCATCAACTAGAAGCTCAATTTCCTCCGGCCCAAGGTAATCATCGGAATCAAGGAAATAGATATACTCGCCCGTTGCCGCATCAAGTCCGGTATTGCGTGCTGCAGATAGACCTTGGTTGTGTTGGTCAATCAAAACCAAGGTCATATGGGCCCTGCGGTAATCGCGGAGCACCTGTAGCGTATTATCCGTCGAGCCGTCGTTGACGACGACCTCGAGATCTTCATACGTCTGTGCGTACACTGAGTCAAGACACCTAACAACGGTAGAGGCGACGTTGTATGACGGCACAATGACAGAAACCGTTTTTTTACTCATATTCTCCTCTCAACGCCCCTTCTAGCCAACCGCTTAATCGCAGATCCAATCCTCCAAGGCAACATGCTCGCGTCAAGCGCCGTATACCTGTTGTCAAGCATAAGACGGAGTCGTAGTGCGTCCACTTTGGCAAGCGAGCCAACAGCACAACGCTCCGCAGCAAGCCCCACAATGCGCTCGCCGCGAACGGAGGCATATGAATCCCGGCGGGCTGCGAAGTTAAGGTTTCGGTTGTACCGCACGCCCAAAAGAGCACTCGAGGTATATGAAAGGAAATAGCGCGCCCAGCTCCCGAGCGGCATGCCGCGTCGTTCCATGTACGCGACTACCTCCTCTTCCACATAGCATACCTGAGCAAAGTAGGCAGGATTGTAGCCCGCGTTGGTGGTGGATGAAGGGTTTGGCCGATAGAAGTAAAGTGGCTCGTTGATAAGCCAGTAGGACCGTGCACGGCTCATAATCTCAAGGCATTGCAGCCTGTCCTCAGCCATAAGAAGTCTGGGGCGGTTTATTTCTCCTTTGCTGTAAATCGATCGCTTGAACGCTTTGCAGCAAAGGCTATTCAGTGAATAGCCTTTGCTGAATAAAGCCCAAACTGAGTCCTCCTCAACAGGTCCACCCTCACCGAGCGCGGAGAAATCGAACATAAGAGATGATTTACGCTCGGACGAGGTTGCGTTGAAAAGCACAATGTCGGCGCCGTTCTCGAAAGCACGTTTGATTTTCGACAGGGCGGAAGGATCGTGAAGTTTATCATCAGAATCGATGCAGAGGACAGCCATACCGCCTGCGACTTCGAAAGCCGTTTGCCGCGCTGCGTAGGGCCCACCGTTGTCGGTGCAGCTTACACGACGGCAGCAGCGTGCAAATGGCCTTGTCGAGGACCAAGGGCTGCAAAGAGCCATCGTCTACGATAATCACCTCGTAATCGTGACAGTCCTGTGCCAATATGGATTCAAGGCACTCGTCGATAAAGCGTTGTGCGTCGTATGCCGCGATACAAATTGAGAAGAAGGGGCGGTTCATTTCGCATCCGCCTCTTCCGGATTCCCGTCACAGTTGAATGACCTATGCCGCGAACCGTATTTCCTCAGACAGCTCGTTAGCCAGATAAATAGATACACGTATGCGAGTTTCATGATCGCGTCGGTGAAGTAGCCACGAATGAAAAGAAGAAGGAACACTGCCAGAACGGCGGAAACCCAAGTATAAATGTTGCATTTCCCATCCTCGGCTTCATTAAGACAACTCTGACACCAGGCCAAAAGGGCGCCAACTAAAAACGAACCCACGATGCCCAGCCAACCGAAGTTATAAAAGAACTCGCCGAGCATCGAGCCACCAAGGAAGGCCGAACCGCTTATCATCTTTGTAAACTGGGTCGCTTCTTTAAGAAGGGGGAAACGGCTCACGAGCATGGGAACGACGGAAAGGAAACCTGCAACGTAAGTTAATCCCATGCCGTATGAAAGAATGGACGGGACGTTGGACATACTTATGACAAGAGTCGAGAATGCGCTTCCGAACTCGCCCAAACTGTCCCAGACGACATCAAAGAACGAGGCCTTCGCCAAATAAGCACTAAAAGCCTCAAAAGAGAAGCCAGTTGTCCTGAGTTCACCGAAAGCATCGACCAGGAACAGGAGGCAGACGCAAGCAACAATTAGGCTGAAAGCCCTGCCAGGTGACGGAGTATTTAAGTAGCAGAAATAAATCAAGCACCAGACCGCGAGGAAGCAAACGGAGTACTGCCTACTTCCCGTTGTCATAAGCACAACGTTGATAGCAATGACCGCGCAAAAGAGAGTAGTCCCCCTGCGCTCTCTACCGAGGACCAACAACATCAGCAACAAACCGGCTTCGAAGAAAAAGGAGAGCGCTTGGACGGGCGCTGGAATGACCAAGGAATAGGCGCCGCGATAGGCGTCCGAAGCGGCACCAATTATCTTGGATCCATTCACGTACAGCCAGAAGGGTAGGCCGGCAAATATGAGACATTTTGCAAGTGACTTATGGTCGACAAATTGCCCGATAGCAACGTTAACTGGAACGTCAATCGGCGTCTTTTGAAGCAGCAGCGCTCCTGCGGCGACGAGCGTCTGTGAGTAGAGATAGAAGCGGAACGCACTTTCGATTGTTGACGGCGATCCATACCACCGGAAGTCAAGATTTAGGACGTCATCTGTCCCATAACCCGCAGCGATGCAGGCGATTTGTCCGCAGTTGAAGATCCAGTTGGCAACCAGGAAGAGGATGACGAAAGGTTGTCGGCTCGGGGACATGAGCGCCACGGCGACGAATAATGCCAACTGCGCCAGCGAGACGAAGCACATAAGGCCGTAGTCGTAAAAGTGAGGAACACAAACAATGCCGAGCGCCTGGAGCACCATGATTGCTATGCAAAGCACCTTGTAAACAGTTATATCGGGCTTCGCATTCCTCGAAAGAAGCATGCTCATGCAGACACCCCGCTCAGGTATAACCTCTCGAACTCTTGGGCGGCGGTGGCGATGTCGTAACCGGCGGTACGAAGAGCCGAAGTGCCGTTGTGCCGACCGCCCTCTGCTGCGGCTCGGATTGCATTACCCCATGAACTCGCGCTTTCATTCAGTTCGAGGAAAGCGGTGTGCCCGCAGATATCTGCCATGTGGCTGATATCTGCGGAAAGGACCATGGGAAGCCCGCTCGCTTGTGCCTCCACGCACGAAACGGGCAGCCCCTCGAAGAGCGACGGCATACAAAACACGTCCATCGCGGAGTAGTGTGAGGCAGTGTCTTCCTGTATGCCAGCGAAGTGCACGTACTGAGAAATGCCCAGAGAGTCGGCCTTGCTCGAAACTTTGTCGCGAAGAGGGCCATCGCCCAAGAGGAGCGCTTCGGCTCGTACTCCATCGGAACGGAGCCTAGACACCACTTCCACGAGAAACACCTGATTCTTCTCGGAGACGAAGCGCCCGACATGGCCGACGACCAAGGCGTCGTGATCGATCCCATAGCGCTCGCGTACATCGGCTCGCGCCGAGGGATTGAAAACAAACGCGCTAAGGTCTATGGCGTTCGGGCGGACTACGCACGCGTCAAACGCCTTGAGACAACGCCCGTACAAGTACGTCGCCGCCACGTCGGAACAAGCCACGAACGTGTTCGCGAAAGCAGCGAGGCGCGGCGCATTGAAAGCGTCTGTCAGGTCTTTCACCGGGTTGTATGCCCAGCCCTTCTGGGAGTTGTGCGAATGCAGGATGCGAATGGGCACGCCAGCGTGCTTTGCAGCGCGCATGAGCCCGAAAAACCCGTCGCAACGCGATCGATGCTCGTGGACCGCGCAGAACTCAGGGTGCTCGGCGAAGAAAGATCGGTAGAACCTACCTGACCTTACAGGATGTCTGTCAGGGTCAACGCATCTGAAAATACGTCCTCCCATGGCATCGATCTCCTTGTCGAACACGCATTCGTAGGACACGCGGTACATGAAATCGAACTGAACTTTGTCCTTATCGATGGCCCTATACAGGTTCATGAGGAAGTGCTCGATACCGCCATGTCCCATAGATGGCACGGCCTGCAGCACGCGTATGGGTTGCCCGTTCGTCATTAAGCCGCCTTACTCAATCGTGTAGTCATGCTTGTACTTATGCTCCAGCGTACAAAGCTGGCGAGCCGGCGCCCCCCCCAGACAGTTTTCGGTGGAACCTTACCCTTCACCACCGAGCCGGCGCCGATAATCACGTCGTCGCCGATTTCGGTCCCGGGCAGAAGAATGGCTCGGACCCCGACAAAAACATTGCTACCAATGGAGATAGGTTTGAGGAACTTATACTTAAGGTTATCGGGGTTTTCCTCGAATGCATTGGTCGCGTTGCGTATAGAATAGTCATGCGTGAGCAGAATGACGTCGCGCGAAAGAGTGACGGCCCTGCCAATCTTAATGAGCGAATAACGCTCGCTGCTGTCGAACCACACCGACTTGTGAATGAAGCCGTGTTTGTCGTAATCGGCGATGTCCATTCCGCACTTCTGGAGATACTTGGTGTACTTGTACATGTAGCGGTCGGTGAAGAACGGTGCCTCTAGGAACAGGATGTTCCTGTAGAATACGCGCGCTATCGACCAAAGGGGGCTCTGTATCATATCGACAGCCTTTCTTTCAGTATTTGGATGGCATCCTCATAACCGTTAACGACATGGGAGCCCTCACACTTCACGGTCTCAGAACATCCCCCCGTGTCATAGGTCACCACGGACGTACCACAGGCCTCAGCCTCAAGATTGACCGTAGGGAAGTTATCCTCTGTCGTAGGGTTGAAAAACACGTCAGCGGTCGAGTAGATGCCCGCAAGCTCCTCACGAGAATCTGTGCGAGTGAGACCCACGATTCCCTTGGGCAGCTCTTCGACCTGTTTCTCAGAAAGCCCCACGAGCACGATGACGTACTTGTCAGAATCTAGCTGCCCCGCCAGCCGCACGAAGTCAGAAAGCCCCTTACGTTCGGTCCATGGGCTAGCTACGCCTAAAATCATGAATCGATCGCCTATGCCGTAACGCTCTCGGAAGTCGCTCGGGATGGGCTTAAACACGTCGGTGTCGATGGTGTTATGGCGAACCTCCACGGGGAAATCTTTAAGAAAGCTCTCCCCCACCAAATCGGCGAGCCACTGCGACGGCGTTATCAGCTTCATACGCTCGGAGGGGACCAGATTGAAGAGACGGTTCTTCTCATCATAGTTCCACGAGCAAGAGGATTTTGAATAGGTCTTGGGATAGGTATTGAGTTGCGAGCAAGGCCTCGAGTACGCGCAGTGGCCCGTGAACGACCAGCAGTCGTGTAGGGTCCATTCGACTTTACAATTATGGTTCGCGAGCCAATTAAACAGCATCTCGATGTTGACGTAATAGCCATGCAGATTATGAAGATGGACCACGTCAGGCTTTATCTCATCAAGTCGAGCAAGAAGACGTTTCGTAGCGTTTTTGCTATGAAAACCTGCTTTACCATCTATGCGTGTCTGAAGCAGGTCGAGCTTAACCTCTACATCGGAGGCAAACTTCATTTCGTTCGGCTTTTCCGCCTCACGGCCTCGACCCCAGAACGCATATGATTCTTTGCCGGCCGCGAGAAGCTCACGATGTTCTTTCATCATAATGCCGCCGGTCGAGCCGTTCGGCACGGTATTTATGTGAGCATAAACCGTCACTAGAGGCTCTTCCTCCACACCATCTTGTCCACAATGCCGGTGTAGCTCTGGATGATCTTGACCACCTTAGTGGACACGGTCTCGTCGGCGTAGTCGGGCACGGGCGCCTCGGGCAGCGACCCTTCCGCGTCGAGCTCGACGGCCGTATGGACGGCCTGCAGCAGGCCCCTCTCGGAGATGCCGGCCAGCGTGAAGCAGGCCTTGTCCAGCGCCTCGGGGCGCTCGGTGGAGGTGCGGATGCAGACCGCCGGGAACGGATGGCCGACGCTCGTGAAGAAGCTGCTTTCCTCGGGCAGCGTGCCGGAGTCGGACACGACGCAGAAGGCGTTCATCTGCAGGCAGTTGTAGTCATGGAAGCCCAGAGGCTCATGCTGAATGACGCGCTTGTCGAGCTTAAAGCCGCTCTGCTCCAGACGCTTGCGGCTGCGCGGATGGCAGGAGTAGAGGATCGGCATATCGTACTTTTCCGCCATCTTGTTGATGGCGGTGAACAGCGAGGTAAAGTTCTTCTCGGTGTCGATATTCTCCTCGCGGTGGGCGGAGAGCAGAATGTACTTGCCCTTCTCGAGACCCAGACGCTGGTGGATATCGGACGCCTCGATTTTTTCCAGATTCTGGTGCAGCACCTCGGCCATCGGGGAGCCGGTCACGTAGGTAAGCTCCTTCGGCAGGCCGG
>CALGZX010000021.1 GCA_937934165.1 uncultured Collinsella sp. | reverse complement strand
AAGCCTGCCGCCACGCCCAAGCCTGACCTGACCGCGCGGCTGGAGATTGGCTCCTCGGGCACGCAGGTGAGCCTGCTGCAGGCACGCCTGACCACCCTGGGCTACTTTACCGCCACCATAGACGGCAGATTTGGCACCGCGACGGCGCTGGCTGTGGCGGAGTTCCAGAGCGTCAACGGCCTGTCGGCGGACGGCATTGCGGGCGCGCAGACGCTCAAGGCGCTGTACGCCTCCACCGCCAAGAGCGCCATCGTAATCCCCCCCACGGCCACGCCCAAGCCCAGCTTTACCGCGCTGCGCATTGGCGATCGCGGCAGCGAGGTGCGCGCGGTGCAGGCCATGCTGATTGAGCTGGATTACCTGACCGGCGCGGCGGACGGCATTTACGGCACCAAGACGTATCTGGCTGTGCGCGCCTTCCAGCGCGACAACCGGCTCTCGGCCGACGGCGTGGTGGGCACGGCAACCTATACCCTGCTGGTGAACCAGAGCGGCAGCGCGGACAACGGCAGCACCGGCAATGGCGGCAACAACGTCAGCGGCACCACCTTCAAGGCGCCGCAGGCCAGCGAGGTACGCTTTGCCGACTGGTACCGCGAGAACATCAACGCCATGCCGAAAAAGGCTGAGTCCAACGGCATCAAGGTCGCTGTCGTCGGCTCCGGCCCGTCCGGCCTGACCTGCGCGTCGCTGCTTGCCAAGAAGGGCTATGCGGTGTCCCTGTTTGAGGCGCTGCACACTGCCGGCGGTGTTCTGGTCTACGGCATTCCGGAGTTCCGTCTGCCGAAGGCTATTGTCGCCAATGAGGTCGAAAAACTGAAGGCACAGGGCGTCGAGGTCATGACCGACATGGTCATCGGCAAGGTCCTGTCCATCGACGAGCTGTTTGAGATGGGCTTTAAGGCTGTGTTTATCGGCTCCGGCGCAGGTCTTCCGATGTTCATGCACATCCCCGGCGAATCCCTCAAGGGCGTCTGCTCGGCAAATGAATACCTGACCCGCATCAACCTGATGAAGGCCTATCTCGAAGAGAGCGACACGCCGATCCTGCACTCCAAGGCAGCGGCGATCGTCGGCGGCGGCAACGTCGCGATGGATGCCGCCCGCTGCGCAAAGCGCATGGGCACCGACAAGGTGTACATCGTCTACCGCCGCGGCGAGGCCGAAATGCCCGCCCGTCTGGAAGAGCAGCACCACGCCAAGGAAGAGGGCATCGAGTTTGAGAACACCGAAGTCGGCGTTATCCTCACCGGCTCCGAGGAAGCGGGTCTGCGCGGCGCAAAGGCGTGGTGCGCGGCTCATAAGGGCGAGTTCGACGATGTCCCGACTTTCATCTTCTCTTATGATACGATTCACGATCCCAAGTATCTTATGACCAACTACCGCGACCTCAACGGCACGGTCAAGGCGGATAAAGATGTCTCCGACCTGTTTATGGAGGCTGCTAAGGAGCTTGATAT
>CALGZX010000020.1 GCA_937934165.1 uncultured Collinsella sp. | reverse complement strand
CCGTGGGTTATACCCTAAGAGCAAACCACCCTTTTTAAGGGTGGTTCTGATTTGGAACGCCTCCGCATACGGAAACTGCGTCCCGGAATCATGCCTCAGAATGGGATGCAACTTCCGGATCGGCCTCAGGCGGAAACTGTGTCCCGGAATATGGCTCCAGCGTGGGATGCATTTTCCGGTTGAAGCCTCAAGCGGAAACGGCGTCCCGGAATTCGGTCTCGGAACGGGTCGTGCTTTCCGCTAGGCCCGCCATCCGGAAAGTGCATCCCGTTTTGAGCGCTCAATTTGGGACATGGTTTCCGCGGGTGCTGCCAACCGGAAAGTGTGTCCCAGTTTGGTGGGCAGGCGGGCATAAGCTCAGCAGCTCCTACAGCTCAATATCGTTGAGCCATGTCGGTAGAGCGGTCTGCCGGATGCCTGCCGTCTGCAGCTTTTTGGCGAGCATTCCTGCCGAGCGGACCTCGTTCATGGTAAAGCGCAGCAGAGGGTGGCCGTAGAGCGATAGGTGCGCCTCGCGCTGTCGTTCGGCAACGAGCGCCTCGGCGGTGGTGCGTCCGGCTAGCATGGCCTGGTCGGTATATTTGACAAGCCCGTCGAGTTCGCCCAGCGTGAGTTCCCGCGCCTGGCGCTCCCAGGCAAAGTCCGTTCGTATGGGCTTGGCCGAATCGAAGGGGTCCGTCAGCTCGTATTGAAGCCAGTCGGGCGCAAAACCGGTCTCGATCATGACGGCTCGGGCGACCGATTCCCCACCGCTCTCGGCGCGGACGTCGGCATATCGAAGCGTTGTGAGGGCCGTACGAATCGCGCGACCATTGCGGGCGGTCGCTCGTTGCTCGACGGCCTCCATCAACTGCTCTCGCGTAAGGCCGAGCTTTGAGATCGCCGAATCGGCAATGGGCACGCCGTCGGCAAAACCAGTTTGCAGCAGGCAATCTGTGACCGTTCGGATGGGCGGCGTTACCGATATGCCGGCTCTGCGTATTGCTCCGGCCGGCTCAATCTGGTGCCGCTGAATATGCGCGCCCGGGCGAGCCGACGGCTTTGTCGAGCTGCAGGCATGCACGACATTCAGGTGTCGCCACGAGACCTCGAGCCCCAGCAGACAGGCGGCCGAAAACGAGCAGAACGTCCAATCGGGGTGGATGATCGCAAGGGCGCGGAGGATTTCGCAATGGCGTTGCGCTCGGTTGAGTTCATCCCAGCGCGTTTTTCGCGCAAACAACCCCGGCATGGGCGAGACAACCGTGCCGCCGGTGCGCCGAAGGAGCGCTTTTCGGATCGCCGTGCTCGGGGGAATCAGACAGCGCCCCTCTTGTTCGGCTTGAGTGAGCAGTTGGTCGATGAGCTGGTCATTGCAATGTGTCATGAGCTACCGCCTCCTTTTTGGTAGCAAAAACGTATCAGCCGGAACTTGCCGCTCAACTGACCAAAAGCTGACCAAAATCTAACCATGCGGGTAGATGGCCTGGTTTTGACGTCATTTTTTGAAGCTGAATCGGTGGGCGGTAATCGGCACCCGTGAACGGTAGCTAGTTATGAAGCCTTGGTAAGTTTAGGGACGTTTACTTTTTCGAAAAAGAGCAATCTATCTGCTGTTTTGTGTTTCTGGATCGCATATTTGAAGGCATGTGATAAGGGCGGCGGATCGTCGTCTGTGCCGGCGGAAGCTGTGACCCGGAATTGCCGCTTGGAATGGGACGCGCTTTCCGGAACGGCCCTCAACCGGAAATTGCATCTCGGAACGAGCCCTCAGAGCGGGATGAACTTTCCCAACGGGGCCGCATGCGGAAGCTGTGTCCCGGAATGAGCGCTCAGAATGGGATTCGCTTTCCGGTAGAAGTTTCAGCGGAAACCGCATCCCAGAATGAGCGCTCAGAGCGGGAAGCGCTTTCCGGATGACATGCTTGGCGGAAACTACGGCCCAGTTTTTGGCTCCAGAACGGGATACATTTTCCGGAACGGTCCACGTGCGGCGGTGTATCGCCCCTTTTCGTGCGCCGCTTGTCGAATTGCGTTATAGCTAGCTATATTATAGGAAGGTATAATATGGCTAGCTATAACGTGAAGGAAGGATGGCCCTATGTTTATCGGAAGAACAGCGGAAATGTCCGAGCTCAATCGACTGTATGGCACGGGCTCCTTTGAAATGCCTGTGATTTACGGCCGCCGTCGTGTGGGTAAAACGCGCCTTATCACAGAGTTCATCCAAGGCAAGAAGGCTATTTACTTTCAAGCTCGTCGTACCAATGCGGAGGCAAACCTGCACGGCTTTAGCCAGGCGATACTTGCAGGCTCGGTTGGTGCTGCAGGCGTGTCGTTTCGTAGTTTTGACGAAGCGTTCGATGCATTGGCCACCATGGCTCGCACGGAACGTTTGGTTGTCGTGATTGACGAGTATCCCTATCTCGCCCAATCGAATCCCGAAATCAGCTCGTTGCTGCAAGACAAGATCGATCACCTGTACAAAGAGACCAAGCTCATGCTTATCCTGTGCGGGTCGTCGCTTTCGTTTATGGAAGAGCAGGTGTTGGGCTACGAGAGTCCGCTATACGGTAGGCGTACGGCCCAGTTTAAGATCATGCCGCTCGATTTTACGACGACCCTCGACCTGTGGCAGAGCATGGGTCGCGAAGACGCTGCGGTTTGCTATGGCATGACGGGCGGCATTCCTGCATATATCGAGAAAGTCGATCCCGTCGCACCGCTCAAGGACAACATCAAACGTCTTTTTCTTACTCCTACGGGCTATCTCTTTGAGGAGCCGAGTAACCTGCTATTGCAAGAGTGCCGCAATCCCGAGCAATATGATGCGATCGTGCAAGCAATTGCTCAGGGGCGCTCGAAGATCTCGGAGATTGCGAGCTCTACGGGAATCCCTGCGAGCAACGTAAAGAGCTATGTGGATAAGCTGGCGTCGCTTGGGATTGTCGAGCGCGAGCTGCCCCTAAACGAGACGAGCAATAAGCGAGCCGTGTATCTGCTGAGCGACCAGATGTTTAGGTTCTGGTACAAGTTTGTTCCGCAGAACATTGGGCTGATTCAAAACGATATGGCCGAGATGGCGTATAAGCGTATTGAGCCGCACGTATCGGATTACATGGGTACGGTCTTTGAGCTTATATGCAGGCAATATGTTTACGAACTCGCGCGCGCGGGCGAACTTGGTGTGGTGCCGGCAACAGTTGGCCGTTGGTGGGGAACGGACAATCGGACGCGTACGCAGGAAGAGATCGATTTGATTGTCGACGACGGAGAGGGCGCGGCGCTCTTTGCGGAGTGCAAATGGCGTAACGAACCGGCAGGCGAGGATGTTCTGGAAAAGCTCGTGTACCGAAGCGAGCTCTTTAGGCGTCAGCATAAAAGCTACGTGATCTTCTCGAAGCGTGGCTTTACGCAAGGATGTCAGGAAGCTGCGGCGAGCAGGGGAGATACCAAGCTGATTTCGTTTGCCGAGATGTGCGAGCGGAGATAACCAAGCGCGCTCTGATGTGATTGCTCGGAATGGGTCGCGCTAAGGATGCCAAGCGTAAAACCTACAATGAAAATGGCGTAAAAACTACATTGAGAACGGCGTAAAATCAGCATTGAGAATGGCGTAATTTCGTATATCGCATGATCGCCCGAGCTTGCACACGGCCTTTTGCGAGCTCTTGCCATGAACGAGAGCCAGGCTGTCACGTACAAGACGCTCATAAAGGACGCCTCGTACGGTGAGACGGGCCCCGACGAGAGGACCATCGCTGCGCACCTGGATCTCTTCAACAGGCTCAAGCTGACCGAGGACCTGTGCGGATGGGAGCCATCGAGGTCAAGCTGAGTGATGCGAAAGCAGACGATGGAGCGAGAAATCTCAAGGCGCTGGAGAGGAAAGTGCTCTCCAATCCTGCCGCCCAGAATGCCGCGCCGGCGTTTTTGGCGGTCGTGGTTGGAAAGGGGAGCATTGCCTACACACGCGACGACGGCGTGGCGGTGATCCCCATGGCGGCACTTGGGGCGTAGTGGTTTTGCGGGCGTGCCGTGCTTCCTTTACCGAAAATCCATTTGGTAAACCAGATGCTCGCGGATAGAATAAAGTTGACGGCAGCCCAAGTTCTGGAGAGCTGGGAAACGCCGTTGCTTGGTCAAGAGGTCGGTGCCTTAATGGCAGCGACTTGTTATGCTTCGAATGCTGCTTGAGTGCCTCGGAAAGTTCGATAAGCGCCGTGAAGAGCGAGACCAAAGCAACCAAGAGCTCTACGAGCTCTGATGGGCCCGGGATGACCTCTGATTCAAGTCACCGGGCCTCAATCTTTTTCATCCATTTGAATAGAGCGGGCGACTCTCTTGGGGCCGTCTGCATGGCGTG
>CALGZX010000019.1 GCA_937934165.1 uncultured Collinsella sp. | reverse complement strand
AACGATATGGCACCGTGGGGACACATGTATGTCAATCCTGGTCTAACAGAGCCATTTGTTATCGGTTGGAGTTTCTGTTGTAGCGAGCCATAAGGTAGAGCAGCTGAATGATCGAAGTGAGCGCCGCAGCCACATAGGTAAGCGCGGCTGCCGTCAGTACCTTCTTGGCGCCGTTGACCTGCTTGGAGCTCATGCCCGACTGCTCGATGTACGCCACAGCACGTCGGCTGGCGTCAATCTCGACAGGCAACGTAACGAGTTGGAACAGCACACTAAACGAGAAGAAGATCAACGCGAGGGTCGTGAGCCCGGCAATGTTCATAAACAGGCCCAAGAGTAACACGATGGTCCAGGTGTTCTGGGTAAAGTTGACGACCGGCACGAGGGCGGTACGCACTTTCATCATGGCATAGCCGCTTTGACGCTGGGCGGCATGGCCCGCCTCGTGGCAGGCGACGGCAACGCTTGCGACCGAACCGCCCGAACGGTTGGCATCCGACAGATACAGGTTGTTGTCCTGCGGGTTGTAATGGTCGGTGAGCTCGCCAGCGACACCCTTGATACCCACGGCGCTACAACCGTTGGCATCGAGCATGCGGCGAGCGACTGTGGCACCCGTATCGCCGTCCGAGCGAACCTTGGACCAGGTTTTGTACGTCGAGTTGATATAGTTCTGTGCGGCAAGGCCAAGCACCGTGCAGACAAGAACAACCAGCAGGTACAGCGGGTCGATGCCAAAGCCGTAACCATAGTAATAGGGCATGCGAATTCCTCCGAATCGAGTTACACGTTGGAGGCATTCTACCCACTCAACCGGCTAGGCTTCCCTACAGGAGCTCGATTTTGCCGTCCTTCACCGTCAACCCCATATTGCCCGAGAGCAAATCGTCCAGGCGTGAGCCCACGAGCTCGAAGCGCCAGCCTTCGCGCAGGGGGCTCTGCTCGGGGTGCTCAATATAGTCGGCCAGGTCATCGCGCGAGGCAATGACCGAGGTCGCCACGCCCGAGCGCTCGGCAACTAGGCGAATGAGCGCATACATCAGGTCCGTCACGCTCTCCAACTCCGGAGAGATCTGACGATGCCCGCGCACCATGAGCGGCAGGCGATCGTGCGGGCAGCTCGCGCCGCGCTTGATGGCCATGAGCGCGCCGTCCACGTCGCGCTCCCCCAACTGATCGGTACCGCGAATGCTACGGAACTCCTCAACGCGCACGGGATTGCGCTTAACGAGCGCAAGCAGCGTGTCGTCGGACATGACCCACTTGCGCGGGATGTTACGGCGCTCGGCGCGATCCTCGCGCCAGGCGGCGAGCTCGCGCGCGATGCCCAACTGGTGACGGCTGCACGAATTGATGCGCTTGACCTTACGGAACGCCTCGTGGCGATCGGCACGGTAGTGCGACTCATCGACCAGAGGACGCAACTCGTCGAGCACCCAGTCCACGCGGCCCAGCTCGCGCAGGCGGCTCATCATCTCGGTATAGGCGACGATCAGGTATTTGACGTCATCGATCGCGTACTCAATCTGCTTATCGGTCAGCGGGCGACGCGACCAGTCGGTCAGCGACTCGGTCTTGGGCAGCGAGACGCCGCAAAACGTCTGCACGAGCGCGCCGTAGGAAATCTGCTGGCGCTCGCCCAAAAAAGCGGCGGCGACCTGCGTATCGAAAATCGGTCGTGGCAGCACGCCCACGGTATGGAGCATGACCTCCATATCCTGCGAGCAGGCGTGGAAGACCTTGGTCACGCTCTCGTCGGCCATAAGCTCGGCCAGCGGCGAGAGGTCGTCGATTACCAGGGGATCGACCGCGACGCTCTCGGCAGGGGTGGCAATCTGAACCAAGCACAGACGCGGATGGAACGTGCGCTCGCGCAAAAACTCGGTATCGACGGCAATCGCGTCGAACTTACGGGCGCGCTGGCAAAAGTCGAGTAGAGCCTGATGTGTGGAAATGTACATATCAACCCATCGAATAAGGTTAGGCCCGAAAAACACGGGTAGGATATCGGCATTGCCTTACAACTATACTCGGTTAGTCACAGAACGGGAACGTAAGTATGCGCTGCCTTATCATCCACAACCCGGCATCGGGCCCCAGCTCAGATGAAATCTTCGCATTCACGCACGCCCTTGCACAGGGCGGCGACGAGGTCGTGATGCGCTTTATCGGCGATGGCATGGAACCCGAGGACGCCGTGGCAGACGTGCGCGAGTTTGACCGCGTGGTCGTTTCGGGCGGCGACGGCACTGTCTCCAACGTGCTCGACCAGATGCGCGGATGCGGTGTCCCCACGCTCGTCTTCCCCTCCGGTACGGCCTGCCTGTTCTTCAACAACATCGGCAATGCCCCCGAGGCGGCGGCGCTCGCCAAGGCCTGCCGTGCCGGTCGCACGGTCAAAGTCGACATGGGCGAGCTCTTTTGGCTCGACGAGAACGGCAACGAGAAGCACCACGGCTTCATCATCATCGCCGGCTCGGGCTTCGACGCCGAGATCATGATGAAGGCCGCCCCCACCAAAAACGACATCGGCGAGATCGCCTACTTCCTCTCTGCGCTCGCCACGCCCAACCCTACGGTAGCGCACTTTACGATTGAGCATGACGGCATTGTCGAGGAGCTCGACGGCATCTGCTGCATGGCCGGCAACACCTCGGTCATCCAAAACGACATCAACCTGTTCCCCGACTGCCGTATGAACGATGGCATGGTCGACATTGCGGTCATCGAACCCGTGCGCACCGTGCAGCTGCTGCCTACCGTGATCACCGCCGCACTCGACCCCGCCGGCAAGGTACTCGGGCGCCCGCAGTTCAAGATCATCCAGACCAAGGAAGCCAAGATCACCTGCACCCCGTCGCTGGGCATGCAGTTCGATGGCGAGATTATCTCCAGCAACTCGGGCGTCTTTGGAGCCCGCGCGCTTCCACAATGCCTCGACCTCATCGTCGACGAATTCTCCCCGCTCGGAAAATAGGAGGACCCTATGAACGACAATCCCCTGCTCGGCTTCATCATCATCGTTTTGGCCATGCTCGTCGGTTACGCCATCAACGTGATCCACCGCCGGAAGAAGTAATTCCACATTGGTATGATATTCATCCAATTATCGTCTCCCCTGCTGTTTATGCATTTGCCAAACAGCAGGGGGATTTTCATTGGCTCTGTTAGACCAGGATTGACATTCCGCCCCGTCATCTTCTTGCGATTGCA
>CALGZX010000018.1 GCA_937934165.1 uncultured Collinsella sp. | reverse complement strand
CGCCGTTTTCTGATGCAAGGGTAACTAATTTACACCAAAGCAAGGAGTGTCCCGAACTGCCGGCAGAAAAGGAACGTCCCCAGGTGCCGACTAAACCCTCACATTATTCGATGGAAAAACGTGGTTTCCCCCCACATTATTCGAGGGAAAAACGTGGTTCATTCCCACATTTTTCGATGGAAAGACCAAAACAGTCTTATACTAACCATGATCGTTAGGAGGCAGTATGCAGCGACAGCTAATGGACGAACTCATCGCTTGGAAATCTAGGGCAAACCGCAAGCCCCTCCTACTTAAGGGGGCCCGCCAGACGGGAAAAACCTGGCTTCTCAACGAATTCGCAGGCCAGCAGTATCAAAACGTCATCCGTTTTGACTTTATGCTCGAACCGGGCGCACGTTCGCTGTTCGACGGAAGCCTTGACCCCAAACGCATCATCTCCCAGATAGAGCTCCTGCGCGGCCAGACCATAACGCCGACAGACACGCTCATCATCTTCGACGAAATCCAAGAGGCACCGCGTGGCATCACCTCGCTCAAATACTTCAACGAGCTGGCGCCGGAATACCATATCGTGGCAGCCGGCTCCTATATGGGGCTCGCGCTCCGACGCGAAAACGAGTCGTTCCCCGTCGGCAAGATCGACCAGCTCACCATGCGCCCCATGGGGTTTGTCGAGTTCGTTCGTGCCGTCGATGGCGACCCGCTCGCAGATGCCATCCTTGCCGCAGACATGGACCTGCTGACAAACGTTTCCGAAAAGCTCGAGCGCCTGCTCAAGGAATACCTCGTTGTCGGTGGCATGCCAGAAGTTGTCTCCGCTTTCGCCGCCTCCCACGATTTCATCGAGGCCCGCAGGCTTCAGCAGCAAATCATCGAAGCTTACGAATCCGATTTTGGCAAGCATGCGCCAGCCCGCATCGTCGAGCGCATGAGGCTGGTTTGGAAATCCCTTCCCGGCCAGCTCGCAAAGGAAAACAAGAAGTTCGTCTACGGCGCGCTTCGTCCTGGGGCGCGCGCACGCGATTTTGAGGAAAGCCTCCAGTGGCTCATGGACTACGGAATCGTTCATAAGGTACCACGTGTTTCCGCCCTAAGAGCACCGCTCACAAGCTACGAGGATCTTTCGGGCTTCAAGCTGTTCTGCATCGACACCGGCATCCTCGGAGCACTCTCCGGCCTCTCGCCAGCCATTGTTCTGAACGGGCCCGCTGTTTTTACGGAGTTCAAAGGCTCGCTGACCGAGCAATATGTCGCACAGGAGCTTTTGCTCCAAGGCAAAACTCCCGCGTATTGGTCATCCTCCTCCGGCAATGCAGAGACTGACTTTGCCATCGACCATGCGGGGACCGTGCTTCCGCTCGAGGTCAAGGCGGCAGAGAATCTCAAAGCAAAGAGCCTGAGGATTGCCTGCGAGAAGTTCAAGCTCGAGCGCTGCGTGAGAACATCGTTAGCGGCATATAGAGACGAGGGCACGCTCGTCAACATTCCGCTCTGGGAGATTGGGCAAATCGACAAGCTGGCGTAGGCGCTGTGGAGGGGGTGCCCCGTAAGGAGTGTCCCAAACTGCCGGCAGAAAAGAAACGTCCCCATCTGCCGCATTCCCGAAGCAAGGCAACACCGATGTTTTGGCAACGGTAGCGAGCGGGCCGCATTTGAGACAAGGTGACGTGAAACGAAAGGGCGCAGACCTTCTGGTCGCACCCTTGAAGTTGAACGTCAGATTGTCCAAATGCGGCCCGCGCAGCGTCGGCCGGTTACGGCGTTTGGTAAAACGCCGTAACTCAACGCCGTAACCCTACAGCTCCGTAACTTCAACGTTGTTGAAGATCTCATCCCAGCGGTCCATGACCAGGTGGCCGGTCTTGGGATCCATGGCGTTGAGCTTGCCGCAGGTATTGGCGGTCTTGAGCACCGTGACGTCGTCGGCGCCAGCAGCAATGGCATGTGCAAAGCCGGCGATGGTCGAGTCGCCGGAACCCGTCGCGTTCACAGCCGCAATCGCGGGCGTCTTGGCGCGGAACGCGCGGCCCTCATGGAAGCCCACCGAACCGGCAGCGCCCATCGATACGACAACCCAGGGGATACCGGCAAAGCGGCTATCGGCGGCAAGCGCCTCGCGCAGGGCATCGACATCATCGGTCGTAAAGGACGTACCCAGCAGGCCGTTAATCTCGGTCAGGTTGGGCTTTACGAGCTCAGGCTTAGCGTCGGACTCCAGCGCGGCCTCCAGCGATGCGCCCGAGGTGTCGAGCAGCACCTTGGCGCCCGCCTCCTCGGCGATCTTGACGAGCTCGGCATAGTAGCCGGCATCGACGCCACGCGGCAGCGAGCCCGAAAGCGTCACAACGTCCGCCTTCGCTGCAAGCTCGGCGAACTTGGCCGTAAAGGCCTCGAGCTCGGCCGGGGCGATCTGCGGACCGCTCTCCAAAAGCTCGGTCTGATTGCCCTCGTGCAGGATATTCAGGCAAATGCGCGTCTCACCGGCGATGGGCACAAAGTCGTTCTTGACGCCGTCGGCATCCATAAGCTCGGCCATATAGGCACCCATGTGGCCGCCGAGCAGACCGGTCGCGAGCACATCGTCGCCCAACTGCAGCAACACACGGCTCACGTTGAGGCCCTTGCCGCCAGCGGTCTTTTCGGGCGTCACACGGTTAACATCGTCGATGATCAGCTTGTCGAGCTGATAGCGCGTATCAATCGACGGGTTCATGGTAACGGTCAGAATCATATTGAACTCCTGTTTCCGGGGCACGACACGCGCGGCCCCAAACATACGATAACTCGTTAAAGGATCTCGATCTCAAAGCCGCGGGTAACGGTCTCCCCCGGCTTGGCAACCAGGCAGCCACGCTTGTGCTCCAGAATATCGTCCTCGTCGGAGCAGGTGGACAGGCCGCCCCACGGTTCAACAGCCACAAAGTCGCCCTCGGGCTTGCTCCACACAATCAGGTACGGCATATCGGGGAACGTCAGGCGCACGCCCTTGTCCTCAGTTTTCTTGGTCAGCGTAACCACGCGGCTCTCGAGCACGTCAAAGATGGTCTCCGCGAAGTCGAAGAGTTCGTGGGTAAGCGGCAAGTCGCGGCCGACCATCGGGTTCTTGCTGCGATGCTCAACATCAATCAGGCCCGTCGAGGGAACGGCAGTACACAGCTCGTCGGCCTCGCGCTGCTCAAAACGGAGCTCATAGTCGTCATAGGACTCACCCTCGTCGAGCGGGCACTTAAAGCCGGGGTGACCGCCCACAAAGAATGGCATGTCCTCGGTGCCCTCATTGGTCACCTCGTAGGACACGTTCACCTTTTCCGAATCGATCGTGTAACGAGCAACGATCTTAAACGGATACGGGTACTGCTCGAGCAACTCGGCATGGTCGGCAGAGCTTAGGCTCAGCGCAACCATGTTGTCGCTCTGTTCCTCGAGCTTCCACTCCTGCTTGCGCGCAAAGCCGTGGCGGGCGAGCTTTACCTCGCGGCCGCCCATGGTCATTGCGTGACCGTCACGAAGGCCGCCGCAGATCGGGAAGCAAATGGGTGCCTGGCCCGACCAGACCGCCGGATCGCCCTGCCACAGGTACTCGCGACCGTTGGCTTTAATCGAAGTGAACGATCCGCCAGCCGTGCTCAGTGCCACACGAATAGAACCGTTATCAAGAACAAACTCCATAGGAGCCTTCCCTTTCTTACGACAGCCCGCCAAGTCAATAGGGCTGATAGAAAACTGGCCCGCGCCCCATTACAGAAACGCGAGCCGTCAATTGAAAAGCTGCAGAATGCCGAGTACCGCCAAGAGCGAAGCACACAAGCTCAGCAAGCAAACGTGTTATCGGAGCAACTTGCCGTACCAGCACGCTTCGCAACAACAGGGGCGACCCCACAGGCACCCCCAACGTCAGCGAGCGCCGCGCAGCGTCGACCCGTTACGCGGTTTGGTAAACCGCGTAACCTCCTTAGTCGTGATACTCGCCGCGGTCCCACTTCTCGAGGAACTCGTCAAAGAAGTGCGGGTCAGCCTGAGCCTCGGCGTCGGCCTTATTGCAGGCGTCGATCTTGGCGATCAGGGCGTCGTGCTCGGGAGTCTTCTCGTAGGGCTCCTCCAGGAAGGCAAGCATGATATCGGCCATCAGGAACTCGCCGGTGATCTTGCCGCCAAAGCCCACGATGTTGGCGTTGAGCTCGCGACGGGCATACAGGGCAGAGGTCATGTCGCGAACCAGGGCGCAGCGAGCGCCGGGGACCTTGTTGACGGCGTTGGTGATGCCGATGCCGGTGCCGCACAGGGCCACGCCAAAGTCGGCCTTGCCGCTGGCAACAGCCTCGCCCACGGCCTTACCGTAGATGGGATAGTGCGTACGGGTGTGGCTATAGGTGCCGCAGTCGAGCACCTTGTAGCCAGCCTGCTCCAGGCGGTCGGCCAGATAGATCTTCTCGTCCGTAACGATATGGTCGCAACCGATTGCGATGGTCTTCTTCATCAGAACGTCCTTTCGTCTGAATTCACAAGTTGAGGTAGAAGTTCGAGTTCTCGGTGGCTCTCGTTAGGCCATCTTGTTGAGCATGTCGACACGGATCTGGTGACGGCCGCCGGCATACTGGGCGCGCAGGAACTCGCGGGCGATCTTCTTGGCGACCTCGGTGCCCACAACGCCCGGGCCCATGGTGACCATGCGCGAGCCGTTGTGCTCGCGGGTCATGTAGGCGGAACGCTCGTCGGAAATGTTGGCGACGACCATACCCTTGATCTTGACGGCGGCCATATAGGAGCCGACGCCGTACTTATCGAATGCGAAGCCCTGGGAATCCTTGTGCTCCAGCAGGTCCTTGGCAACGGCGGTCGCGGAATCGACAAAGTCCGCGGCAGGGGTCTCGGAATAGTCGACGACCTCGTGACCGTCGGCGATGAGCATCTCCTTGATGGACTCCTTCATCGACATACCGTCGGCATCGGAAGCGATTACAACCCTCATGACATCCTCCTTGAGAGATACGCAGGTGCGTAGTTCCTGTTTGGAAGTGTTGAATCGCGTTCAGGTCCGGGCATCTGAATGTGCGGTTCTTCACTGTTCATGTTTATTTGAACACATTCGAACAGCAACTGCAACAACTATTTGTTTATCTTTGTTCTTTTTTGAACAAATACCGTTCACGGATGATTGCTGACCGTTTGGGCCCGGCGCGGACGTAGCGCCCATGTGTTCAACAAACAAAGAGGGCGGCCGAGAACGCATCTCGGCCGCCCTTCGGCGGTATGCCCCGGTATATACAGCTGTTTTAGCTACTCGAACTGCCCACCCTTTTTGGCGTGCTTGGACGGAGCACTCAGAAAGCGGCCCGTCAAATAGTTCGCCGGGCCGGAAATATCAATCCCCAGCAATACGTGACCCAGCCACAGAAACGCTGCGAGCACCAGCAATGGAATCACGCACGAAGTCACGATCATCACGATGACGCCTTCGATTAGGTCGGTCACCTGCTGCACAATCTCGTCGGTCATCTGCTTGGCGCCGCTGGTCACCGACGCGACGAGACCCGAGGCGCCGTCGGCAAGCTGCTCAAGCACGTTCTTGGGCTCTGCGGACTCGGTCTTTTTCTTGCTTGTTTTGGAGCTATCGCTATCTGCCGCACTCGCAGCGTCGGCCGCCTTTTGCTCGGCCGCCTCGATGCTCACTCGATACGTTTCATCGACCTTCTGCGACACCCATACGCTCGCGGGCACGAGCGCCATGCCGATCACGGCAACCACCAGCACGCGTGTCGCCACACGGCGCAGGACAGTGCTCGTGCTCCAGCGCCCGTGAATGCCGAGCGACACCGCAAAGAGCACCAATGCAAACGGGATTAAGATGCCCAGGCCAACCGACCACAAAATCGTGAGCAAATATTTCTCTAGGTATAGCACGGTAAGCACGATACCAAGGTTGCCTGAAAGCTGCGCGAGCTGCTCGGCAACCGGCGTTCCCGTATCACCCGGCAGCGCGGTAATGCCCGCAGACAGCGCCACGCACGAGGTCGTGAGCGCCAAAACGTTGCCTTTCTTTTGGTCGATGACCTCGATGGTGGAGTCCCAAGTTTTGGTATCGGCGAAATGCGGACGAGCCACAAAGCCCGACAGCAGCGCCAGCACCACGAGCGCAACGATAAAGCCAATCTGCAGCTTTTTGTTTGCGCACACGACATCGGACAGGCTGGGCTGCAGCTCGGTTACCGTCGTGTGCTCGGTTATCTGGACAGGACGCCCATGAGCCATCTCGTGCGCGCCTCTTTTTTGTATTGACCCGTTATCCGGCATTTGGATACCTCCTCAGTCCGGCGTTTAATGCGAAAGGAAGTATACCCACCGAGCAAAAATCGAACGGGAGGACGAACGGAGCGCACCAAGACTGTCCCCAATGACTAGTCGTTTAAGAACGTCCCCAATGACTATCTCGGGATGAGTTGCGGGGAGGAGGACAGAAAAAAGCCCTGCCGCGGGTAGCGGCAGGGCTTTTGGAAAGGGGCTTGGTTGTGAGGGCTCGTTAGGCGAGCTTGGCCTCGAGCTCGGCAATGCGCTTGTAGGCATCGATGGTAAAGCGGGCCTGCTTCTCCAGAATCATAGTGGTCATGAGGGTGTCCTGAGCGTGAGCCATGATGAAGGTCATCTCCATCTCGCCACCGCCGGCCTCCTGCGAAAGCAGCTTGGTCTGCGTGTCGTGGGCACCGATGAGTGCATCGCTGGCATCCTTGTGCAGCTGCTCGGCCTTCTCAAAGTCACCCTCGCGAGCAGCATCGAGCGCTGCAAGCAGATCGGTCTGGGCGTCACCTGCGTATGCGACAATCTCGAATCCAACCATCGAGATTTCTTCTTTGGTTGCCATGTTGCGTTCCTTTCACATATGAACCAATGGAGAGCATCGCGTCCGGGCATACGCGCTGCGTTGTGTATGTCAGAAACAATAACATTCAAACAAAAAAGAACAGCGCAAAACGTAATTTCGAGCTATGGACGGTCACTTTTCGCCCGTGAACGGTTTTTAAACCAATCTGAACAATATCGAACACAATTAACGGAAACCCAAACAGACCCGCGCTCTAGCGCCAATCGCGCACCGTATCGCCCTCGACGAGCACGCCCGGAAACAGCATGTGCTCCACACCGGGTTCAACGCCCTCAGCGCCGGCAATCTTGTCAACCGCCCACATGCCGACGCGCTTGTTGTCAAAGCGCACCGTGGTCAGGCGACAATCGGGCACGATATCGCCCAGGCTGTCATCAACACCCACCACGCTCACATCCTCGGGCACGTGCTTTCCGCGCGACTCGAGCCCGCGAATGCAGCCATATGCCATGGCATCGTTGGAGGCATAGATGGCAGTACAGGTCGGATCATCCGCCAGAGCCTGGCCTGCGGCATATCCGCTCTGTGCCGTCCAGTCGCCGCGCACGAGCTGCGGGGGCTCAATGCCATGCGCGCGCAATGTCTCGCGCCAGCCTTCCTCGCGCCGCATGCCCGAAAGCGAGCGCTCGGGGCATGAGATAAAGTGCACAGTCTTGTGCCCCCGCCCCAGCAAGTACTCGACAACTTGACGCGAGCAATCGAACTGGTCGTTATCGACCGTTGAACAGAGCGGGTGCTCCAGCATGGTAACGAGCACCGTCTGCATACCGGGCAGCGGCTCAAAAGTGCCAAAGTCTGCCGGCATGCGGTTCATGATCACGACCATACCGTCTACCGGCAGCGCGCTCATGCGTGACGATGCGCTCTCGAGGGTATACGGATGCCCGTCTACTTTAGTGAGGGTGATGGCATAGCCATGTTTGTCGGCCGCGGCGGCAAAGCCCTCCATACGGTCGAGGTTGCCGGTACCGGTAATGTTGAACATGGCGACGCCGACGGTCTTAAACCTGCCACGGCGCAGCGATCGACCGGCAAAATTGGGGCGATACCCCAGCTCGCGCATGGCGGCACGCACGCGTTCCTTGGTCTCGGGGCGCACGCTGGGCGAATCGTGCACGGTGCGCGAGACCGTCTGCTCCGAGACGCCCGCGAGACGCGCCACATCCTTAACGGAAACCGATTTTTTAACAGCGGCCATAGGTCGATCTTTCTATGTCAACGATGCCATTGGTGGCACCCTGCGCAGTCATTTTTAACGCCTTCAAGTATATCCAACGCCTCCCCCACCATACGCTCACCACCCAAAACCTACCGTTCACCGACATTTTTGCTTCCCCGAACGGCTTTTGTCGACCAAATGTTAACGTTGCCATTGTGCAAACACAGAGCCACCGGGCGGCTCAAATGTTTACGCGTAAGAAATCGATGGTTCGCAGGCACAGGAACCACCGGTTCGCGTCTTTTTTTGTGTCGCAAAATGGCAACGTCAACATTTTGGCAACCGAACGCCAAAAGCTACCATCGTTGCTAACCCACCGACTCTTAGGAGCATTGCATGGAGCAACTCATCGCCATCATCGAAAAGGGCCAGCCCTTTTTCAACGCGATCGCCCGCAACAAGTACCTCAAGGCGATCCGCGACGGCTTTATCTCCGTCATCCCCATCATCATCTTCTCGTCCATCTTCTGCCTGGTAGCCTCGGTCCCCAACATCTGGGGTTTCTACTGGCCCGATGACATCAACAACGCCCTGTGGAAGTGCTACAACTACTCCATGGGCATCCTGGCCATCGCCTGCGCCGCCACCACGGCCAAGCACTTCGCCGACGCTCAGAACCGCGATCTGCCCAAGAACAACCAGATCAACTTCATCTCGTGCATGTGCGCGGCCATCATCGGCTTCTTGCTCCTTTCGAGCGACACCATCGCCACGGACGCTGCCAGCGGTTTCAACACCACCTACCTTGGTTCCAAGGGCCTGCTGACCGCTTTCATCGCTGCGTTTGTGACCGGCATTATCTACAAGTTCTTCATTAAGCGCAACATCACCGTCAAGATGCCCGAGCAGGTTCCGCCCAACATCTCGCAGACCTTCAAGGACATCATCCCCTTCTCCGTCTGCATCACCGTCTTTTGGGTTTTTGACATCGTCTTCCGCGCTGCTTTTGGCTTCTGCTTTGCCCAGGGTGTCATCCAGGTGTTCCAGCCCCTGTTCACCGCTGCCGATGGCTACATCGGCCTCGCTGTGATCTACGGCGCCATGAGCCTCTTCTGGTTCGTGGGCGTCCACGGCCCCTCGATCGTCGAGCCCGCCATCGCCGCCGCTCTCGTTGCCAACATGACCGACAACCTGGCTGCGTTCCAGGCCGGCCAGCACGCTTCTGCTGTCCTGACCCAGGGTGCCCAGTACTTCGTCGTCTGCATGGGCGGCACCGGCGCCACGCTCGTCCTGGTCTTTATGTTCTGCTTCCTGGCCAAGTCTCAGGAGATGCGCGCCGTCGGTAAGGCCGCCATCGTCCCCGTCTGCTTTGCCGTCAACGAGCCGCTGCTGTTCGCCGCACCCATCGTGCTCAACCCCGTCTTCTTTGTCCCGTTTGTCTTTGCTCCGATCGCCAACATCTGGATCCTCAAGATCTTTATCGACTTCTTGGGCATGAACGGCTTTATGTACACCCTGCCTTGGACCGTCCCCGGCCCCATCGGCACCATCATGGGCCTGGGCTTCCAGCCGCTCGCCTTTGTGATGCTCGCCATCATCCTGGTCGTCGACTTTGCCCTGTACTATCCGTTCTTCCGTGCCTATGACGCCCAGAAGTGCGCCGAGGAGGCCGAGATCTCCCAGGAGGAGCTCGCCGCCAAGAACGCCGAGAAGGCCGCCAAGCTCAACGATGCCTTCCAGGGCAAGGCCGATGCCAAGAGCGTTGCCGCCGGCGCTGCTGCCGAGGCCGTGAAGGCCGATGCCCCCGCCGCTTCTGCAGCATCCGCTGCCGAGGCAACGACCGCCAGCGACCTTAACGGCAAGCGCGTACTCGTGCTCTGCCAGGGTGGCGGTACCTCGGGCCTGCTCGCCAACGCGCTGGCCAAGGCTGCCAAGGAGCGCGGCATCAATCTTGAAACCGCTGCCGAGGCATATGGCAACCACGTGGACATGCTCCCCGACTTTGACCTGGTCGTCCTGGCCCCGCAGGCTGCCAGCTACCTGGCCGACCTGCAAAAGGACTGCGAGCGCGTGGGCAACAAGTGCGTCGCCTGCCGCGGAAAGCAGTACATCGAGCTCTCCCAGAACGGCGACAAGTCTCTCGCCTTCGTGAGTGAACAGCTTTCGAAGTAAGTAACGCCCAGGGCCAGCCGACCATCCACAGCCGGCTGGCCCTTCGATCTAGACGATTGGATCATTATGTCCGTTAATCCTGCTGGCGTAACCAACCCGCCTGCGCAGTTTCCCGAGGACTTTGTCTTTGGCGGCGCCACCGCTGCCTACCAGGTAGAGGGCGAGACCCGCACTCACGGTAAGGGCAAGGTTGCCTGGGACGACTTCCTGGAGGCCCAGGGGCGCTTCTCCCCCGATCCCGCTTCGGACTTCTACAACCAGTACCCCGTCGATTTGGAGCTGTGCGAGGAGTTTGGCATCAACGGCATTCGCCTCTCTATCGCCTGGAGCCGCATCTTCCCCAACGGTACCGGCGAAATCAACCCCGAGGGCGTCCAGTTCTACCACGATCTCTTCGCCGAGTGCCATAAGCACCATGTTGAGCCGTTCGTCACGCTGCATCACTTTGACACGCCGCTTCCTCTCTTTGAGAAGGGCGACTTCCTCAACCGCGAGACCATCGACGCCTTTGTGGACTTTGCCACCTTCTGCTTTAAGGAGTACGCCGACCAGGTGACCTACTGGTTCACCTTTAACGAGATTTGGGCCGATGCCTCCAACACCTACATCGAGGGCACCTTCCCCGGCGGCGTCAAGGCGCATCTGGCCGAGGCCTTCCAGTGCGAGCACAACATGATGCTCGCACACGCCAAGGCCGTGCTGGCCTTCCACAACGGCGGCTTTAAGGGCAAGATTGGCGTCATCCAGTCGCTGGAGTTTAAGTACCCGCTCAACGAGAACGACCCCGCCGACATCAAAGCCGCCAACAACGAGCACGTGCTGCAAAACCAATTTTTGCTCGACGCCACCTTCCGCGGCGACTACGCGCCCGACACCCTCGAGTGCGCCAACCGCCTGGCTGCCGTCTCGGGCGGCACCATCGAGATCCTGGACGAGGACCTCGAGATTATGCGCGAGGCAGCGCTCTACAACGACTACCTGGGCGTTAACAACTATCAGTGCCGCTTCTTGAAGGCCTACGACGGCGAGAACGACCTGCACCACAACGGTACGGGCGAGAAAGGCACCGGCCGCTGGCGCGTTAAGGGTATTGGCGAGCATGTGAACAAGCCTGGCATCCCCACCACCGACTGGGACTGGATCATCTATCCCGAGGGCCTGTTCGATCTGCTCGTCTACATTAAGCAGCGCTACCCCAACTACAAGCAGATCTTCATCACCGAAAACGGTATGGGTTACAAGGACCCCTACAAGGACGGCTTTGTAGACGACCAGCCGCGCATCGACTACATCGAGCAGCACCTGCGCTGGTTGCTCAAGGCCATGGAGGTGGGCGTCAACGTGGGCGGCTACTTCCTGTGGAGCCTGCAGGATCAGTTCTCCTGGACCAATGGCTACAACAAGCGTTACGGCTTCTTCTACGTTGACTTTGAAACCCAGAAGCGCACGCCCAAGGCAAGCGCATACTGGTATAAGCACGTGGCGCAGACCCGTCGTCTGGACTAGCGGCTGGCGGGGCTGCCCGCCCACACAACCTGTCCCCATTTCTCAGCCGGGGGCGGCACGTCACACAGCGCGCCGCCCCCGGCCTTTTGTTTTTGTTCGACCTGGGGGCCGTTTGTCTCGATCTGTAACATCTAGCCGAGTTTTTCGGTCCTAACTGTTACAGATTGAGATGAACAGGATTGCTCTTTCCGAAGAATCTAAATCTGTAACACGTAGCCCGCTTTTGACCGTCTACCTGTTACAGACCGAGACAAACGGAGTAGGACCTAACCCCGTATGTCCCTAACAGTCGAGCGTTCGACCAACGTACTCGGCACATGAATCGCCTCGATAGACGAGTTCTCTCCAATCGCCGCCTCAAACGCAAGCTTACCGACACCGCGCAAATCAAATCGCAGCGTCGTCAGCCGATTGTGAGGAACAAGTCCCTCGAGTGCGTCGTCGATACCAACCACGCTCACGTCGTCGGGCACGGACAGGCCCGCGTTCTCGAGCGCGGCGATAACGCCCAGCGCCATCTGGTCATTTGCCGCAAGCACGGCAGTCGGCGCCTGCGACCCGCCGGCAAGCACCTCGGCCGCAATCCGCTCGCCCATGGCGTACCCACTGTCCGCACTCCAATCGCCACGCAGCATCGGAGCGGCATCGACATGAGCACGACCCAGCGTATCGCGCCAACCGGCCTCACGAAAACGCGAGGAAATCGAGCTTTCCGGACCCGCCACAAACCGCATATTCGAGTGACCATGTTCCAGCAGATAATTGGTCAACAGCTCGCACGAACCATACTGGTCGGAGTCGATCGTCGTGCAGCGCGGATGCGCATACATGGACAGGATGACCGTTCGCACTCCCGGCTGGGGAACAAACTCCTCAAAATCGGGAGCCATGCGGTTCATGTTGAGAATCATGCCGTCGACGGGTCGCTCGACCATGCGGCGCGAGGCATCGTCAAGTGCATAGGGCTTGTCGCCGCCCATCTCGATCATAGTGACGGCAAAATCGTGCTCGCGCGCCGCTTGCATGATACCCTCGAGCGTCGCCAGGTTACCGACACGTGTGATGTTGTACATGCACAGGCCAATAGAACGATACGACCCGCCGCGCAACGCCGCTCCAGCAAAATTGGGACGAAAGCCCAGCTCTTCCATGGCGGCCAGCACACGCTTGCGCGTCTTTTCCGTCACGTTGGGCATACCGTTGACCACGCGAGACACAGTCTGGCGGCTCACGCCAGCGAGCGCCGCAACCTCTGCCGCGCTCGCCGAACGACCATTCCTTGTCTGCTGAGCCATGCCTTCCACGCTAACCTGCTTCCCAACTATTCCCCGCGCCCATGGCGCATCGTACATACATTGATAACGTGCTCATGATACCCGAGCCATATACCACAACATGAAAACTTCTGTCAATCAAAACCGCTTACCGAACAAATACAACCGTTCGCGGCTGTTTGAAGTTGTTTTGTTTCTATACATCCCAGCCGGATGTTAACGTGCTCATTGTCAAATGTTCACGTGCTCATTTTGGTTCTAATCATTTTAAGATAGTGTTTATCGGGCTTTTTCACCGCTGAACGCTAACCAGGGAGCCTCCTGAGCGCAAACGCACAATATCGAACAGCGAGACGAGAGGGTGTATGCATATGTCTTTGCTAAACCGCGTACAGCAGCTGCCGAAGGGCTTTGTTTGGGGCGCTGCAACCGCCGCGTACCAAACGGAAGGTTCCACGAAGGTGGCAGGCAAGGGTAAGACCATGTGGGACGATTACCTTGTCGCCCAGGGTCGCTTTTTGCCCGACCCGGCCAGTGATTTCTACAACCGCTACGAGGAGGATATCCGCCTTTCTGCCGAGCATGGACTCAACGCCATCCGTGTGTCCATCGCCTGGACCCGCATCTTCCCCAACGGCGACGATGCCGAGCCCCTCGCCGAGGGCGTTAAGCACTACCACAAGCTGTTCGCCTGCTGCAAAAAGTATGGCGTCGAGCCCTATGTGTCCCTGCATCACTTTGACTCCCCCGCCGCCCTGTTCAACCAGGGCGACTGGCTCAACCGCAAGACCGTCGACGCCTATGTGCGCTATGCCGAGTTCTGCTTCCGCGAGTTCCGCGAGGTCAAGAATTGGTTCACCATCAACGAGCTCATCAGCCTCTCGCACTCCCAATACATCCAAGGCAACTTCCCGCCCAACCATCACTTTGATGTGACGAGCGGCATCCAGAGCCAGCACAACGAGCTCGTTGCCCACGCCCGCGCCGTCAACCTGTATAAGGATCTTGACGAGACCGAGCACCTGGGCGGACGCATTGGCATGGTCAACGTCCTGACGCCGGCATATCCTGCCACCGACTCGCCCGCCGACCAGCACGCCGCCGACCTGTACAACGCCTTCTACACCGACTTCATCATGGACGGCGCCTTCCTGGGTCACTACTCCGCGCGCACCCTCTCACTCATCAACGAGATTCTGCGTGCCAACAACGCCACACTTACGGTTGAGGACAGCGACATGGAGGAGCTCGCCAAGGCGGCGCCCCGCAACGATATGTTCGGCCTCAACTACTATCAGTCGGCGTTTATCGCCGCCTACGATGGCGAGTCCACCAACAGCTTTAACGGCACCGGAGACAAGGGCACCTCGTGCTTTAAGTTTAAGGGCGTCGGGCAGCAGGTCGATATGCCGGGTATCCCCACCACCGACTGGGATTGGCTCATCTACCCGCAAGGCCTCTACGACACGCTCAAGCACATCAGCGCCACCTATCCCAACCTCCCCGTCATCTATATCACCGAAAACGGCCTGGGCCACAAGGACCCCGAGCCCGACGCAAACGGCATCGTCGCCGATCCCGAGCGCATCGACTTTGTCGACCAGCACATGGAGAAGGTGCTCCAGGCGCGCGCCGAGGGCGTCGACGTCCAGGGCTACTTTATCTGGAGCCTGCAGGACCAGTTCTCGTGGGCCAATGGCTATAACAAGCGCTACGGCCTGTTCTACATCGACTTCGACACGCAAAAACGCTACATCAAGCAGTCGGCACTCTGGTATAAGGAGCTCGCCGACACCATGGCGGACGCGCAGTAGCGCATCGCCTCGCTTTCTCCCGAGAAGGGAGCGGCCCTATGCGATACAAACCCAGCCGCTCCCCTCTCTCCCCCTGGGACCGACCCCGCCTGCACCCGGGCTTTTAGCAAGCGGGAGACCATATAGGTTTTCAACGTCCATGCCATTAAGATTTCATGCAAAGAGGAGCGTGAACTATGGAATCGATCGTTAAGTTCTTGGAGAAAGGTCAGCCGTACTTCGACAAGGTCTCTAAGAACATCTACCTTCAGGCCATTAAAGACGGCTTTTTGGCAGCAATGCCCATCATCCTGTCTTCTTCTGTCTTCCTGCTTATTTCAACCCTGCCGGGCGTTGTCGCCACGGTCGGCGGCTTTACGCTGCCCGACTGGTGGAACGTCGACGTCGTGAACTTCTGCAACAAGGTTTACAACTTCACGATGGGCGTCGTGGGCATCATAGTCGCCGGCACCACCGCAAGCGCGCTGACCGGCTCCAAGAACCGCCGCATGCCTGCCGGCAAGGCCATCAACGCCACGAGCACCATGGTCGCCGCCATGTGCGCTATGCTCATCTTGGCCGTTACCCAGACGAGTGCCAAGATCGACGGCGCCGATGTCTCGGTGTTCTTTACCGACAACATGGGCACCAAGGGCCTGCTGAGCTCCTTTGTCGCCGCATTTGCCACGGTCAACATCTATGCCTTCTGCATTAAGCGAGACATCACCATCAAGCTGCCCAAAGAAGTCCCCGGCGCCATCGCCCAGAACTTCCGCGACATCTTCGCCTTCAGCTTCTCCATCCTGTTTGTCGCCGTCATCGACGTTATCTGCCGCACCTGCTTGGCCGTCCCGTTTGCCAACGTCATCTCCACGCTGGTGAGCCCGCTGTTCGCCGCTGCCGATTCCTACGCCGGCCTCGCCCTCATCTGGTTCATGATCCCGCTGTTCTGGTTCATGGGCATCCACGGCCCCTCGGTCGTTAAGCCTGCCCTCAACGCCGCGCTGTTTGGCAACATCACCACCAACCTCGCCACGCTGCAGGCCGGCGGTCACCCCGCCCTCGCCCTGACCGAGAACTTCGGTAACTACATCGGCGAACTCGGCGGCACCGGCGCCACGTTCATTGTCCCGATCATCTTCCTGCTCTTTATGCGCTCCAAGCAGCTCAAGGCCGTCGGCAAAGCCTCTGTCGTACCCGTGATGTTCGCCGTCAACGAGCCGCTGCTGTTCGCCGCGCCCATCATCCTCAACCCGTACTTCCTGATACCGTTCCTGTTTGCCCCCGTGGCCAACGTCCTCATTGGTAAGTTCTTCATCGACTTTTTGGGCATGAACGGCTTTATCTATGCCATGCCGTGGGCACTCCCCGGACCGATCGGCACCTTCATCGACACCAACTTCCAGCCGATCTCTCTGGTCCTGGTTGTCGTCCTGCTGGTCGTTGACTTCTTGATCTACTACCCGTTCTGCAAGGCCTACGACAACGTCCTGTGCAAGCAGGAGGCCGAGACCCTGGCCGAAGAAGAGGCCGAGGAGACCAAGGCCGTCAAGACCGCTGCCGCCCCCGCCGTTGAGGCTCCTGTTGTCGAGACCGCTTCTGCCACTGAGGCCTCCGCAGCTCCGTCCGCCCTTAAGGGCAAGGATCTGAGGGTTCTGGTTCTGTGCGCTGGCGCCGGCACCTCTGCACTGCTCGCCAACGCGCTTAAGGAAGGCGCCGACGAGCTGGGCATCGACATTACCGCCAACGCCGGTGCCTACGGCAGCCACTACGCCATCATGGACCAGTACAACGTCATCGTCCTGGCTCCGCAGGTTCGCACCTATTACAACGAGATGAAGGCCGACACCGACCGCCTGGGCATCACGCTGCTGTCGCCCAAGGGCAAACAGTACATCGACCTCACTAAGGATCCCAAGGGTGCCGTCGCCTGGATCGAGGAAAACCTCGAGGCATAAGACGCTGACACCACCTGCCGCTTGCAGACAATAAATGGCCCGTGCATCGATGTGTGATGCGCGGGCCATTTTGTTTAGACCGCACCCGTCCTCCTGTTCATCTCAATCTGTAACATCTAGCCGAGTTTTTCGGTCCTAGCTGTTACAGATCGAGATGAACGCACAGGCCAAGCCGAAAATCTCAATCTGTAACATGTAGACCACTTTTGACCGTCTAGTTGTTACAGATCGAGACAAACAGATGGGTCAATCCAATCAATCTAGATCTGTAACATCTGGCTGGTCATTTCACCCCTAACTGTTACAGATCGAGACAAACGGAATAAGCCGGGCCGAATTGTCTAAATCTGTAACATCTAGCCGAGTTTTCGGGTCCCACCTGTTACAGATTTAGACGAGCAGGCCGAGCACGTCTACGCCCGCAGATCCCTTACGCTGGAACGCTCGACCAACACGCCCGAGACGAGCGTACGGCTTCTGGAGCTCGGGGCTTCCAGACCTGCGACGACCTCGTTAAGCGCACGGATGCCCAGTTCGCGGTGGCGAAACTTCACCGACGTCAGAATCGAGTTGGGAATCGTCTTGTAGAGCTCATCGTCGAAGCCGATCACGGACACGTTGTCGGGCACACTGAGCCCTTTGTCACGTAGAGCCATCATCACGCCGTTTGCCATGCAGTCGTTAGCAGCGAGGACCGCCGTGCAATCGGGCTTATCGGCAAGCACAAGGCCCGCGGCATAGCCACTATCCGCATTCCAATCGCCTTGCAGAGGCTCGGGCGGCTCAATGCCACGCGCCTCGAGTGCCGCACGCCAACCTTTCATACGGCACTGGCTCGACAGCGACTCTTTCTTACCCGAAACGAAATACACGTTCTTGTGACCATGATCCAAGAAGTACTCGCACGCCATGCGCGCGCCGCCCTCTTGGTCGTCACTGACGGTGGAGCAGGTAGGATGCTCCATCGGTGTGATAATCACCGTCTTGAGGTCTTTCGGCGCCTCAAAGGTATCAAAGTCATCGACCATCTGGCGCAGGTTGAAAATCATGCCGTCGACGGGAAGCTGCGACATCCTACGCGCCGCTTCGGCAAGGGTCATCTTCTCCCCTGCCCGCTTTTTGATCATCGTGAGAGCAAAGCCTCGCTCTTCGGCGGCGTCGGCGATACCGTCAATCATGTCCACGGCACCGCCCGACAAGTGGAACAGCGCCACGCCGATGCACCCGTAACGGCCCAACTTGAGCGAACGCGCGGCAAAGTTGGTTCGAAACCCGAGCGCCTCCATTGCGGAATGAACCTTATCGCGTGTCGACTCTCGCACGCTATCGGGCTCGTTAATCACGCGCGAAACCGTCTTGAGAGAAACACCAGCGGCAATCGCCACATCATTCATTGAGACATTTTTCTTGTCCATCGTTGCCACTGCTTCTCCAGTCGGTTTTACATCGCTTGTTTTTGCGTTCTAGCATACACTACCTGCCTGACTGATAAATCAACCGTTTACCGAACAATATCGACCGCTCACCCGTATATCCTTGTTGCTCTTCCAAAAATGTCTTACGTTGTCATTAACGAAATGACAACGTTGTCATTTCGCAATGCCTTCCTTAAGCAGGAAGGTTTCCGGGCAGTCCTGACCATCCATCGACGACCAGTTCCATCCACATGCATCGCGCATCAAGTAGCAAAGGAGCTCTATGGACGCCATCGTAAAGATGCTCGAAAAGCATCAACCGTTCTTTGAGAAGATCTCGAGGAACATATACCTCCAGGCCATCAAGGACGGATTCCTTGGGTGCATGCCCATTGTCCTCACCTCTTCGATCTTTCTGCTCATTGCCACCCTTCCCGGCGTAGTCGGCGTCACGCTGCCCCAGCCGCTCATCGACTGGTGCAACAAGCTCTACAACTTCACCATGGGCGTCATGGGCATCATGGTTGCCGGCACCACTGCCAAGAACTTCACGGCTTCCATGAACCGTCGCATGCCCGCCGGCAAAGTGCTCAACGACGGTTCCACCATGGTGGCCGCCCAGTGCAGCATGCTGCTGCTCGCAGTCACGCAGTTCACCACCAAGTTCAACGGCTCCGAGCTTTCGGTCTTCGATTGCACCAGCATGGGCACGCGCGGTCTGTTCTCGGCCTATATCGCCGCGTTCATTACCGTGTGGGTCTATAAGTTCTGCGTCTCGCGCGATCTGACCATTAAGCTGCCTAAGGAGGTCCCGGGCGCCATCGCTCAGAACTTCCGCGACATCATCCCCTTTGGCGGTGCTGTCATCATCTGCGGCATCATCGATGTCGTCGTGCGCAACCTCATGGGCGTTCCGTTCTCCGAGCTGCTTATCAAACTGCTCTCCCCGCTCTTCACCGCTGCAGAAACCTATCCTGGCCTTATCCTTATCCAGGCAGCCACCGCGTTCTTCTGGTTTATCGGCGTCCACGGCCCCTCGATCGTCCAGCCGGGCATCGACCCCATCCGTCTTGCCAACCAGGCCGAGAACCTGCAGGTTCTGCTGGCCGGTGGCCACCCCGCCCACTCCCTCACCTTTAACATGTCGCTCGTGGGTGAGTTCGGCGGCACCGGCGCCACGTTCATCGTGCCGCTTCTGCTGATTCTCTTTATGAAGTCCAAGCAGCTCAAGGCCGTCGGTAAGGCCTCGATTGTTCCTGTTGCCTTCGCCGTCAACGAACCGCTGCTCTTTGGCGCGCCGATGATCCTTAACCCCTACATGCTCATCCCCTTTGTTGCCGCCGGTTGCGTCAACGTGAGTGTTGCCAAGTTCTTTATCGATAACGTGGGCATGAACGGCTTCTCCTTCGTGGTGCCTTGGGCTACCCCTGCCCCCATCGGCATCTTCATCACCACGAACTTCCAGCTTATCGCCCTGGTATTTGTCGCGATTATCATCTTGCTGGACGCCATCATCTACCTGCCGTTCTTGAAGGCATACGATAAGCTGCTCTGCGACCAGGAGGCCGAGCGCGCCGCCGAGCTGGGTCTCGAGTCCGATGGTGCCGCTGCCATCGCCGCCAACGCCCCTGCGCCCGCTGTCGAGCAGGCTACCGCTTCCGTCGAGACGACTGTTGCCGCCGCCGACAACAAGCCTGTCGTCGATCAGCCCGAGCCCGCTGCCGATGCATCCGCCAAGAAGGATGTCGATGGCCTGAAGGTCCTCGTCCTGTGCGCCGGCGCCGGCACCTCTGCCATGCTCGCCAACGCCATCAAGGAAGGTGCCGCACAGACCGGAGAGAACATCGCTTCCTCCGCAGGCGCCTATGGCCAGCACACTGCCATCATGGATCAGTACGATGTCATCGTGCTCGCCCCGCAGGTCCGTAGCTACTACAACGACATGAAGGCCGACACTGATCGTCTGGGCATTAAGCTGCTCGCTCCCCGCGGTAAGGAATATATCGACCTCACCCGCGACCCCGCTGGCGCCATCAAGTGGCTCCGTGAGAACCTCGACTAGTTCCTCCCTCTGTTGGTGCCCGGATCCCCAGTTCGGGCACCTCTCCCTATTCGTATCCCACAGAAAGGATGACTCATGACCAACCCCATGCAGTTCCCCGACGGCTTTGTGTTTGGCGGCGCCACCGCCGCTTACCAGGTTGAGGGCGAGACCCGCACGCACGGCAAGGGCAAAGTGCCCTGGGACGATTTCCTGGCTGCTCAGGGTCGCTTCTCCCCCGACCCCGCAAGCGATTTCTACAACAAGTATCCGGTCGATATCGACTTGTGCCAGCGCTTTGGCATCAACGGTATTCGCGTCTCCATCGCTTGGAGCCGTATCTTCCCCAGTGGCACCGGCGAGATTAACCCCGAGGGCGTCGCTTTCTATCACGAGCTTTTCGCCACCTGCAACAAAGCTGGCGTTATCCCCTATGTCACGCTCGATCACTTTGACACGCCCGAGGCCTTCTACCAGGACGGCGGCGAGGGCTTCCTGACGCGTACGACCATCGATGCCTTTGTCGAGTACGCCAAGTTCTGCTTTGCCGAGTTCACCGAGGTCAAGCACTGGTTCACGTTTAACGAGATTCCCGCAACCGCCGAGGGCAGCTTTATCGTCGGCAACTGGCCGCACGGCGAGAAGTACCGCCTGGACAAGGCCTTCCAGCTCATGCACAACATGATGGTGGCCCACGCCAAGGCTGTCGTCGCCTTCCATGAGGGCGGCTTTGAGGGCGAGATCGGCATTGTCCAGAACCTGGAGCCCAAGTATCCTCTCGACCCCAACAGCGCTGCCGACTGCGAGGCCGCCCGCATGGCCGACGTCATCAACAACCGCTGGGTACTCGACGCCACCTTCCGCGGCCACTATGCAGCCGACACCATGGAGGCTGCGACCAAGCTGGCCCATATCGCCGGCGGCGAGCTCGACGTTCGCGACGAGGACATCGCCGCGTTGACCGCCGCGCTCCCCTACAACGATTGCCTGGGCGTCAACACCTACAAGTGCCAGTTTCTGCGTGCCGCCGAGGGCGAAAACGACATCAACCACAATGGCACCGGCGACAAGGGCTCCTCGCGCTGGTTCCTCAAGGGCGTGGGCGAGGCATGCGTGCGCGAAGGCGTTCCCACGACCGATTGGGACTGGATCATCTATCCCGAGGGCCTGTACGACCTGTTGCTCCGCATTAAGAACGATTACCCCAACTACAAAAAGATCTACATCACCGAGAACGGCATGGGCTATAAGGACGACTTCGAGGACGGCTTTATCGACGACGCCCCTCGCATCGACTATATGCGTCAGCATCTCGCGTGGATCCTCAAGGCGATCGACGGCGGCGTGAACGTCGACGGTTACTTTGTGTGGTCGCTGCAGGACCAGTTCTCCTGGACCAACGGCTACAACAAGCGCTATGGCCTGTTCTACATCGACTTTGAGACTCAGAAGCGCTATCCCAAGGCGAGCGCGTACTGGTACAAGAACGTCTCGGAGACCGGCCTGCTCATGGCCTAACTTTTGCCGCATATCCCCTGTCGGCCGCATGCGAATCCCTCCACGGGTTCGCATGCGGCCTTTTTGTTTTGGTGGGCCCGAGCAGACCGTTTGTCTCGATCTGTAACATCTAGCAGGGGTTTTCGGCCCCAATTGTTACAGATTGAGATGAACGGAGGCACCCGGTTCGAAATATCTAGATCTGTAACATCTGACTCGCTTTTGGCCGTCTAACTGTTACAAATCAAGACAAAGATGATGGCTGGGTAGACAAAATCTCGATCTGTAACACCTGGTCGAGTTTTTAGGTCCTAGCTGTTACAGACTGAGACAATTTGATAGTGGAGTCCTCATTTGCGCGTCATATCGCGTAGCGCTGACGCGCTGATTCCCCACGATGACAGGAGGCAAAAGTCCTCCCGCAGCGCTTGTTGGCAATCCCATAGCGTTAGCTAGCAGATGACCTGTGTGTGTTCCTCGATGGCGGCGCGATCCTCGGCGGCGATACTCGGCTCGCACACCACGGCGTCCAAATTGTCCAGACGACAGAAGGTGTAGAAGTCGCGCTTGCCGATCTTGCTGGAGTCGGCGATCAGATAGCGCGAGTCGGCCTTGCTAAAGGCGAGCTGCTGGATACGACCCTCATCCATATTAGACGTAGACACGTCGCCATCCAGAATGCCGTTGGCGCCGATAAACGCCGCATCGATACCCAGCGCACGCAGAGTATCCTCGGCCGTTGGCCCCACAAAAGCGGCGGTGCGGCGACGGTACATACCGCCCACGAGGCACAGGTCGCAGTCTTCGCGCGCCTCGAGCAGGTTAAACACCGAAAGCGAATTAGTCACGATGCGCAGGCGAAACGCCGGCAGCATCGAGGCCATCTGCTCCACCGTAGTGCCCGTGCCCAAAAAGATGGTCGAGCCCTCCTCGATGAGCTCCACAGCGCGGCGCGCGATCTGCAGCTTTTCCTCGGCATGCTTGGTGCGCTTTTCGCTGTGCGAATACTCGTGGCGCAACATAGCGTGGGGACGGCCCTGTGCACTGCGGGCGCCGCCGTGCACGCGCTCGATCTCGCCTAGGCTCGCAAGCTCCTCAAGGTCACGACGAATCGTCATATCCGAGACACCCAGTGCATCCGAAATCTCCTTGACCGAGACCGTGCCCTGCTCTTCGAGCAGCTGACGAACCTTATCCTGTCGCTCTGCCTTAATCACGATGAATCCTCGCCGTTCTATGCGTGCATATCATTCAAACAATAACGAACAAATTGTATCAGACTCGCGCGCGTCAAAAATGAACGCCCGCACAGCTCCAATCATCACTTTTTTGAGAAAAATACCCCCTGCTTTAGTGGGGTGTAGTGATAATCTCGCCTGTTCGCGCTACAGTTTGTCGGAAATACCTCGATGTTAGGAACCAAATGATCACTTCCGAGCTTTTCGGCACCGCGCCGTGCGGTACCCCCGTTCATCGTTACACCCTCAACGGGCCCGAGATATGCGTTCGCATTATGGACTATGGCGCCACCGTGCTGGGTATCGATGTGCCCGACATTCCCGGCAACGTGCGCGATGTGGTGCTGGGCTTCGATAAGCTCGAGGATTACTTTGACAACCCCGCCTGCTTTGGCGCGACCATCGGCCCCGTGGCAAACCGCACCGCGGGCGCCACAATCACCATCGACGGCACGGACTGGCATATGCCGGCCAACGAAAGCGTCAACAACCTGCACAGCGATCTTGAGCACGGCCTGCACAAGCGCGTATGGGATGTTGAGCTCGACGAGGTCCACAATGCCGTGCGCATGACCACCTCGCTTGAGGATGGCGAGCTGGGCCTGCCCGGCAACCGCACCTTTACAGCCGTGTTTACCGTGACGCGCACCGGCGTCTTTCGTATCGAGTATGGCTGCGAGAGCGACCGTGCCACCTACGTGTCCATGACCAACCACACGTACTTTAACCTTGCCGGCCATAACGCCGGCATGGACTGTGAGCACTTCTTTGTCGCCAACGCTGCCCACTACCTGCCCATTAACGAGCAGAACATCCCCACCGGCGAGATTGCTCCGGTCGAGGGCACGCCGTTTGACTTCCGCGAGCTGCGCCCCGTCGCTCCTGGCATGGAGGCCGACGATCCGCAGATTAAGCAGGCCCGTGGCTACGATCACTGTCTGTGCATCGATGGCTATCAGTACGGCCGTAATCTGCGCCGCGCGATGCATGTTGAGGAGATGTGGACCGGCCGCGAACTGGACTACTACACCACCGCCCCGGGCGTGCAGCTCTACACCGGCAACTGGCTGGGCGACGAGCATGCCAAGGACGATGCCAACTATGGCTGGGGCGCCGGCTTTGCCCTCGAGGCAGAGATGTACCCCGACACGCCGCACCAGCCGCTGTTCCCGCAGGGCATTGTGGGCCCGGGTCACCCCTACAGCAATGTGATCGAATACCACTTTATGAGGCACTAAGCCCATAACGCGACATATCGCACAGCAGCGCCCGCCGGCACCACCGCCGACGGGCGTTTTGCTGCCTAGTCATTGGGGACGTTCCTAAATGACTAGTTGGATGGGATCGGGATTGGAGCTGGGGAGATAGCGGATTTCTAGCTCTACGCCGAGCGCCTGCAGTTCTTTGAGGGCAGCAACGTCTGCGTCGCTCACGGCAACCGCGGGCGTTATGGGGCGCTTGCCCTCCCCCGCTTGCATATGGCCGATGCTGATCTTGGTTATTGGCACACCACCCTTAACCAACGCGAGCGCATCGACGGGTGAGTCTACCATGATCAGAATCCATTGACGCGGCGTTGCGGTATGAATGATGTCGATGGTCCTTTGCACCGAGAAAAACCGCGTCCAAACGCCTTCCGGCGCCGCCACCCTCATGGGTGCCCATTGGCGCGAATCCGCCGCGATCTCATCGTTGACGATTAAAACAAGGTTGGAACCCACGGCTTCGTTCCACAGCTCAACGTCTTGCCCGTAAATGAAACGGTCATCGATACGCGTGAGAAGGATCTTAGGTTGAGCCATGGCTGCCCCATTCTGTTTGAGACCCATACGAGCGGGACATCACGTCTCCAATATTAGTGCATTTAAAGTGAGAAAAGCCGTCAGAACACTTGCGCGGATTTGCGATGTCCCGTATCATAGACAGCCGTTGACGCCCCAGTTGCGTCACCACATGGCCGCCAGCGTAGCTCAGTTGGTAGAGCACCGCTCTCGTAAAGCGGGGGTCACCGGTTCGAGCCCGGTCGCTGGCTCCATTGCACAAGATAAGCCGCCTTCGGGCGGCTTTTTTGTTGCTGATTTTGAGTGCGCATGCGCCAACCCAAGCATCACCGCGTCGACAGCTCCCCTATTCAAAAACAGAAACCCCGCCAACCGCAATCCCCAAGGGAACTGCGATTAACGGGGCTCAAGCGCGTCCCTCAATGGAATCACGCCAGCATACGAACAGCTCAGACGAACAGCGTGTTACTCCTCCCAGTAAGCGTCGGCAAGCAGCTTAAAGCAGATCTTCTTGACCGGCTGCGCGCCATCGCCCGGGAACTCGAGTGTGGGCATGTGAGGCTCGCCGGCAACGAACAGTGCAAACTTGTCGTCAGCAAGATCGCCGGCGATCGAGGCGTCGGAATCGACCAGATCGTAGTCGTCCTTCTCGTCAAACTCCTGGACCAGCGTCAGACTGCCCGTGGCAACCTTAAAGGCCTCGCGACCCTCAATGTCGATCTGCAGGTCGTGATAGCGCTGATGCGTCTCGTAGTGAGCCTCGGCCTCGGGACGAGTCGTGGGAGCCATGACGTTCGCAAAGACCTTGTCGCCCAGAATCGGATGGCTGCCGACCTCGAGCTCCGCCGGATCGTTCTCCTCGAGCCAATCAATCAGCACGTCGAGGCCCTTGAGCATTCCGCGGTACTCCTCGATATCGCCCAGTGCACCGTAAATCATCTAAATCCCCTCTCGGATCGTTCCTTTGGCGGCTACTCGATAAACGCGTTACCGACGCTGTTGCCACCCACATACGTCTCGACCAGGGTAAGGTCGGGATTGAACACGACAAAGTCGGCGTCGCGCCCCGGCATAATGCTACCGCACTTGTCGTCAACATGAGCTAGCAAGCGATGCCGGAGCCGTCTCCCAAACTCTTACAGCTCAGTCACGACAACGCCGTTGTAGACCTCGTCCCAACGGTCCATGACCAGATGGCCGGTCATGGGATCCATGGCGTTGAGCTTGCCGCAGGTGTTGGCGGTACGCAGCACCGTCTCGTCGTCTGCGCCAGCAGCGATGGCATGTGCGAAGCCTGCGATAGTGGAGTCACCAGAGCCCGTGGCGTTAACGGCAGGGATATCGGGCGTCTTTGCGCGGAACGCACGGCCATTGTGGAAGCCAACGGAGCCGGCAGCGCCCATGGATACGACGACCCAGGGGATATCGGAGAAACGGGCGTCAGAGGCGAGCGCGGCACGGAGCTCGTCCACATCGTCGGTGGTAAAGCTCGTGCCCAGAAGGCCGTTGATCTCGGTCAGGTTAGGCTTGACCAGCTCGGGCTTAATTTCGGACTTAAGGGCGGCCTCGAGCGAAGCGCCCGAGGTATCGAGCAGCACCTTGGCGCCGGCGTTCTCGGCAATGCCCGTGATCTTGGCATAGTAGTCTGCCTCGACACCGCGGGGCAGAGAACCCGAAATGGTGACAACGTCGGCCTTGCCCGCAAGCTCAGTAAATTTGGCGGTAAAGGCATCGAGCTCCTCGGGGGCAATTGTCGGGCCGCTCTCGAGCAGCTCGGTCTGGTTGCCGGCGTGGAGAATGTTGAGGCAAATTCGAGTCTCGCCCTTGATGGGCACAAAGTCGTTGTTAATACCGTTGGCGTCCATGAGCTCAGCCATGTAGGCGCCCATGTGGCCGCCGAGTAGACCGGTTGCCACAACGTCGTCGCCCAGCTGACCCAGCACACGGGCCACGTTGAGGCCCTTGCCGCCGGCGGTCTTTTCGGGCGTCACGCGGTTGACGTCGTCGATAATGAGCTCATCGAGCTGATAGCGCGTATCGACAGACGGGTTCATCGTAACGGTGAGGATCATTTTTAGCTCCTTATCTCGCAGGCTCCTTATGCCTCGCGATACGAGTCGACAAAACGGAATTACAGAATCTCAATCGTGAACGAGCGGACGATGGTCTCCTTGGGCTTGGCGACAAGGCAGCCGCGCTTATGCTCAAGTACGTCGTCCTCATCGGAGCAGGTCGAGAGGCCGCCCCAAGGCTCAACTGCCACAAAATCGCCCTCGGGCTTACTCCACACAATGAGATACGGGAAGCCCTCGAAGCTCAGGCGAACGCCCTTGTCCTCCCCCTTCTTAGACAGCGTGACCTGGCGGCTCTCGAGCACGTCAAAGATGGTCTCCGCAAAATCGAAGAGCTCGTGCGACAGGGGCAGCGTCTTTCCCACCATGGGGTTCTTGGAACGGTTTGCCACGTCAATCAATCCGGTCGAGGGCACGGCGGTGCAAAGCTCCGCAGCCTCGTCTTTCTCAAAGCGCAGCTCGTAGTCCGTATAGGCCTCGCCCTCATCGAGCGGACACCTGAAGCCGGGATGACCGCCGATAAAGAACGGCATGTCCTCGGTTCCCTCGTTGGTCACCTCATAGGAAACGCGCACGGCGGTATCCTCGAGCGCATAACGAGCGACAAGCTTAAACGGATACGGATAATCACTCAGCAATGCGGCGTTATCCTCCGAAGCCAGGCACATCGCCAGCTCGTTCTCGCCTTGGCTCAACAGCTTCCACTCCTGTTTGCGCGCAAACCCGTGGCGAGCGAGCTTTACATGATGCCCGGCAAATGTCATGGCGCTGTTGTCGCGCAAGCCTCCGCAAATCGGGAAGCAAAATCGGTGCCTGGCCGGACCACACGGCGGGATCGCCCTGCCACAAGTACTCGCGTCCGTCAGCCTCAATCGAGGTAAACGAGCCGCCGGCCGTGGAAACCTTGATAGAAATCGAATCGTTGGAAAGAGCGTATTCCATTATCCATCCTTTCGAACAACTGCTTTTTGCTCGCAAGAACCCGTCTCGGCCCTGACCAAAGGACAAACCCGCACGTTCATCGATACGTCCGGTATCCCAGCCATGCAACGGGGTACCATACAGACATTGATGCAATTACAGCTGAAAGGCCTTCTTATGCGAACCATCATCCTCTACGCCTCGCGCCATCACGGCAATACCAAAAAGCTCGTGGACGCCATCGTCGAGGCACACCCCGAGATCGATACCCTCGACGTCAAGGCGCTCGGTAAAAACGAGTACCCCGACCTGCACGAATACCATCTGATCGGCGTCGCCACGGGCATTTATTACTCCGAGATCGACAAGGACATGGCACGCGTGCTCACGAACGTGCTGCAGCCGCAGGACAAGGTGTTTGGCCTTATGACCTACGGTGGCAAAAACAAGTGGTACGGCAAGGATATCGATGGCATCTGCCGCATGAGGCAGGCCATCTTTATGGGTGTCTACGGCTGCCCCGGCTTTGATACGTGGGGGCCGTTCAAGCTCGCCGGCGGTGTCCAAAAGGGACACCCGACCGCCGAGGAAATTAAGGGCGCCGTCGACTTCTTCGACAAGATCGAAGACGAGTATGGCGACATCATCGTCGAAGAGTACGCCAAGCGTGAGAAGCGTCTAGCCTACGAAAAGGAGCATCCTGCGGGAGGTCTTGTGGCCGGCGTCAAGCGCACGGCAAAGAAGATCGCTAACAAGCTGTAACTGTGAAGGTGCTTTTGAGCGTTTAACCCATACGGCGGGTCCGAGCAGATTCGGGCCCGCCGTCTTTTTCTATCGCTACTCGGTAAAGGCGTTGCCGACGCTCTGGCCGCCAACATACGTCTCGACGAGGGTGAGCTCATGGTCGAACACGACAAAGTCGGCGTCGCGACCCGGCATGATGCTGCCGCACTTATCCTCGATGTGCGCGGAGCGTGCCGGCACCTCGGTTGCCATGCGAATGGCGATATCGGCGCTGGCGATGCCCCAGTCGACGATGTTCTTGACGCCCTGGGCAAGCGTGAGCACCGAGCCGGCAATGCTCTTGCCGTCAGCGAGCCAGCACAGGTTGTCCTTCATGATGACGTCCATGCCACCACTGGTGTAGCTGCCCTCGGGCATGCCGCCGCAACCCAGGCAGTCGGTGATGAGCACCGTGTGCTGCCAGCCCTTTGCCTGCAGCAGTGCCTTGATGGCGGCAGGGTTTACGTGCTTGCCGTCACAGATGATCTCGGCGTAGGTCTCGGGCGTGGACATGGCAGCGCCCACGACACCGGGCTCACGGTGATGCAGGCCGCGCTGACCGTTATAGGTATGCGTAAAGCAGCTGGCACCGGCGTTGATGGCGGCGATGCACTCATCGTAGGTGGCGTCGGAGTGACCGATGCTGGTCACCACACCCTTGGCGTTCAGAGCAGCCGCATAAGCAGCGGCACCGTCGCGCTCGGCCGCCATGGCGCTCTTAACGATGCGACCACCCGCAGCCTCCTGCCACTGATCGAAGACCTCCTCGGAGGGATCGATAAGATAAGCGGGGTTCTGCGCGCCCACGTGCTTCATGGTAAAGAAGGGGCCCTCCAGGTAGATGCCCTGAATGCGAGCACCGCAGAAGTCGGGGCCGCGGCCCTCGTCCGCCTTGGCGATAGCGGCGCAGGCGTCCTTGATCTGCTCGACGCCATCGGTGAACGTCGTGGGCAGCCAGCTGGTGGTGCCGCGACGGGCGAGCTCGGTTGAGCTGATATCGATGCCCTCGGGATCGTTATCGGTAGTTGAGTGGTTGTAGAAGCCATGGATGTGAGTATCGACCATACCCGGTGCGATCCACGATCCCGTGTAGTCCTTAATCTCGCAAGAGGGCTCGTCGGCCTGCCAGGCGCCAAAGACGCCGTCCTCGACCATAAGATAGCCGCCCAGTTGCGGGCCTGCCGGCAAGAAGAACTTGTCAGCCTTAATTGCGTATGTGCTCATATGCACTCCTTGCTTCTTGAAGCAGTTGACCGTGGTGATACTTATACCCGGTCCATGTAAAAACAAAAAGCGCCCGCCCGCCGTTATGAGCGGACGGGCGCCCTTACAGGGGGACGCGATTAAGCGGTGAAGGGGTGAATCGTCACGCCCTTAACCACGCGGTTGACCGTGCCGGTGGGGCTCGGCGTATCGGGCGTGTTGCCCACGCGCACGGAGTTGAGCAGGCTGATAGCCTGAGCAAACATCACGAACGGCAGAGCAAGGTAGCCCTCGGGAAGTGCCTCGTAGCCCTTAAAGGTGAAGGACTCACCCTCATAGACGGTAGCACCTTCCTGCTGAACGGCGATGGTGTGCTGAGCGATCTCGTCGCCACCGATCTCGTTGAGGATGTCGATGTCGTACTGACGGGTGTAGGCGTCGTTGTTGACGAACACGAAGACGAGCGTCTTATCGTCGACGAAGGACTTAGGTCCGTGACGATAGCCCATGGAGGTGTCGTAGGAGGTAGCGACCAGACCGTGAGCGAGCTCGAGGATCTTGAGCTGGCTCTCCTGGGCAAGGCCACCGAAGGAGCCAGAACCCAAGTAGGTCACGCGGTTGAAGTCGCCAGCCAGGTAATCGGCGATCTCGGGCTCACGGGAGATGACCTCCTCGCCCATCTTGGCGATGGTCTCGACCCACTCGGCCTTCTGCTCGTCAGAGGCAGTGTCGAAAATAAGGGTGGAGAGCAGGGTCATGCAGGAATAAGAACCGGTCATGGCGAAGCCCTTGTCGTTGGCGCGCGGGATGAGCAGCGTCAGCGCATTGGGATCATCGGCAGACTCGACGGCGAGCTTGCCCTCGGGAGCGCAGGTGATGTTGAGGAACTTGACGTTGTGGACGAGCTCCTTGGCAACGGCAACGGCGGCAAGGCTCTCGGGGCTGTTGCCAGAGCGGGCAAAGGAAACCACGAGCGTGGGATCCTCGGCGCGCAGGAAGTCGCGCGGGGCGCTCACGATGTCGGTCGTGGCGATGGGCTTAAAGTCGTAGAGATCAGTGTTGCCAGCGTGACGCAGGTACGGGGCGCAGGTATCGCCAACGTAGTCGGATGTACCGGCACCGGTGAAGACAACGGACAGACGGCCCTCGCCCATAGCGCGAGCCTCGGCCAGGAAGGCCTCGATGGCCTCCTTGTTCTCGCGATAGATGTTGAGCGTATCACGCCAAAGCTCGGCCTGCTGAGCAATCTCGGCAGTGGTGATCTGGGCGCCGAGCTCGGTGAGCTCCTCGACACTCTTCTCGAACATTTCTAATACCTCTCTCTAGAAGTAATCCTCTGACGTGCAATTATACACTTCAGTTGGTTATCTGGTAGTAACCAGTTAAATGCAAAGAATCATCATATGGAAACGATGCGAACACTAGTCGCTACGCTGGTGGTAAACCTTGTATTTAAACTGATCGGCACGAGCAACCGAGAGTGTATACTCCACAACCTCGTTTGACTCGTTATACGTAGTCCTGACCAAATCGAGCACAGGCGAGCCCTCGACAATTCCCAAAAGGTGAGCGTCGGTGGGACGGGCTATGCTCGCATAGAACTCCTCTTCGGCCACGCGTATCTTTTGCTGAAAGTCTTGCTCAATCACATCATAAAGCGGCTTACGCTCCAGTAGCGGTCGCTTTAGGGACAGAAATTGACGAACCGGTAGATAGCTGCGTTCGACCATCATGGGCATGTTGTCGGCAGAACGAAGGCGCTTAAGCTTAAAAATGCGATCGCCGATACGCAATCCCATATGCTCGGCCAGATTCTTATCGGCCTCCATCTCGCAAAACTCGAGAATCGTGGTCTCGGGGTCGCGACCCATCGCGCGCATCTGCTCGGTAAAGCTGTAGGACTGCATAAGATTGGTTGCCTTTGCCGAACGGTCGGTCACAAAGGTACCGCGACCGTGCTGCCGAACCACCAATCCTAAACGCTCCAGTTCCTGCAGAGCCAGGCGTACCGTAGTGCGCGAGAGACCATAGCGCTCCGATAGTTCGCGCTCGGAAGGAATCATGTCACCGGCGCGATATTCATGGTCGATCTTTTCGGTCAGAATATCGACCAGCTGATCGTACAGCGGTTGCTTACGCGCTCCGATCGCCATCCTATCCTCCCATTTTCTCAAACTCGGCTACTACCTTGGGTGTTTAGCATTATCTGTCTGCCACACCCGAATCAACAAGAAAACAAAAGCCGCGCGCTCTTTCGAGCACGCGGCTTTTAACATACACATGGCTTAAGGGGTCGGGGTGTGAGCCGCGTAGGGACACACCCCTCAAGCTAGAGCCTTACCAGATGCTCGGCCAGAGACCAAGCGGGCCAGCGCCCAGGATGCCGAGGACAAAGAGCAGCAGAATGCCCTTGGTCGGGGTCCAGCTGTGCTTAGCGAACATGTAGTAAAGCAGCAGCGTAAGCATAAGCGGGACGAGCTTCGGGACGATGGTGTTGAGGGTGTCGGCAACAGAGAAGTTGACCGGATCCTCGGTGACGGTAGCGTAGGTAACGGACTCCATGCCGTTGCCCAGATCGGTGACGCCGCACTCGACAGGGTTGCCGTCGGCATCGGAGGCGGTAAGGGCGTTGCCGTCCTCATCGGTCATGGCGATGGTACCGGCCTCAGCGGTCTCGGTATCGATGCCCTCCATACCGGTGAAGTTCTCGGCCTCCTTCTCGGAGACGATCACGGTAGTAGGAGAGAGGCCACGGGTGGTGCCGTTAGGGATCTGGAGGTTGATCTGGGTGCCACCCATGGTGACGACCAGGCAACCGACGACGAAGACGCCCATGATGGAAGCGGCACGCGTGAAGGCCTGCATGTTGGCGGTCAGAGCGTCAATAGCGCTGGTGCCAAGCTTGTAGGACCAGTTCATGAGCCAGAAGCGCAGAGCGAACTGGACGGCGTTGAAGATCACCAGGAAGATGATCGGCGCAGCGGCGTTGCCGTTGATGGCCATGTTGGAGGTGATGCCGGCCGTGATAGGCACAAGCGTCAGCCAGAACAGGGCGTCACCGATACCACCGAGCGGGCCCATTGCGGCGACGCGGACGGCGCGGATCGTGGGGATGTCAACCTTGTTCTGCTCGAGCGAAAGCACGATGCCCATAACAAAGGTGACGAGGAACGGGTGGGTGTTGAAGAACTCCAGGTTGTGGCTCATGGAAGCCGCGAGGTCGTTCTTGTTGGTGTGGATCTTCTCCAGACCGGGGATGATGGAGTAGAGCCAGCCAGCGGCCTGCATACGCTCGTAGTTGAACGAGGCCTGCAGGAAGCAGGAGCGCCAAGCCATCTTGTTGAGGGTCTTCTGGTCGAGCTGCGGAGCAGGAGTGAGATCCTCGTAGTGCTCCGGGATCACATACTCATTAGATGCCATCTTCGAAGTCACCTCCGTCAGAAACAGCTGCACCCTTCAGCTCGGTCTGCTGCTGGAAGTCCCAGAAAGCGATGCCGAAGCCGATGAGAGCGAGGATGAGCAGAGCAGGGGTTGCCAGCGAATCGTTGGCAACGGTGATGAGCGCGAGGCCAAAGCCCATGAGGAAGAAGCCCCACATATCGCGGTTCATCATTACCTTGAGCAGGACGGCGAAGCCGACGAAGCGCATCATGCCGCCTGCAGCGGAGAGACCGGTCTGCAGCCAAGTCGGGATGGCGGAAGCGATGGTCTGACCGATGGTAGCGCCAGCGATGAAGAACAGGGTGACGACGACAGCGAAGATCAGGCCGAGCAGAGCCATGGCGAAGTAGTTCAGGCGCTCGATGCCCTTGGTGTCCGCGTTATGAGCCATGTTATCGGCCGTGGACATAAGCGGGGACATAAGCGTGAAGACCAGGGTAACGCCAAGCTGGCCGAGCAGAGCGAACGGAATGGCAAGGCCGACTGCCGCGTTGGGCTCGAGGCCCGTAGCGATAGCGAGAATGGCTGCCATGATGCCGCCGATGACGGCGTTAGGCGGCTGAGCGCCTCCGATTGGCATGTTGCCGATCGTCATGAGCTGATAAGTACCACCCACGAGAAGACCGGTGTTGAGGTCGCCAAGGATAAGACCGATGACGGCGCCGGTGACGATGGGCTGATAGAGAGACTCGAGGAAGTCAAACTGGTCGATTGCCGCGACGAACGTGACGACGAAGACCAGAGCGATCTGGATGATCGAGTATTCCATCTTGCTCCTCCTTTCAAAATGTATGTACGCACTTTGGATTTCACGTACAGAATGTCAGGGTTTCATTCCTGACAACGTGGATCATGAGGATTACGAGAAGAGCTTGCTCGTGTCCTCAACAGGCGTGCTCGGAACGCGCCTGATCTCCAACTCCACCCCCAATTCCTGCAGCTCTTTAAACGCAGCGACATCCTCGTCGTTAACTGCGACGGAGGTGGCGACTTGGCGCTTTCCTTCCGACATGTGCATGTTGCCGATGTTTACCTTCTTTATAGGCACACCGCCCTTGACGAGCGTAAGCACGTCTTCCGGTGTTTCGGCCACGATGAAGATCTTCTGGCGCGGGCTCGCCTTGCCAATGACGTCGATGGTCTTCTGCAGGGAGAAGAAACGCGTAGCGACGCCGGCGGGAGCGGCCATCTTCATGAGGTTCTGGCGCATGGTGTTGGTCGCCACGTCGTCGTTGGCGACGAGGATGAGGTTGGAGCCCAGAGTGGAGTTCCACTGGGTGGCAACCTGACCATGAACCAGTCGGTTATCGATGCGGGTAAGAAGAATGTTGGGTTCTGCCATGTTGATCAGCTTCCTTTCGTTATTTGCTGACGACAGTTACTTGATCTCCTGAATCGCGTAACGCGAAACGTCTACGACGGCTCCGGATCGGACTTTGATCTGGACCTTTTCGCCTTCGATGCCTTTTACGGTTCCGTAGATACCGCCGGCGAAAAGAACCTCCTGACCCGGCTTGAGCTCGGTGTGCAGCTCCTTGAAGTACTTCTGCTTCTTCTTCATGTTGATTTGCGACCAGATGGTGTAAATCAAGCCCATGATGACAAGCAGGCCTAAAAGGGCGACCGAGGAGCTCAAGACGCTGGCTCCGAAATCGGCCATTAGATGCCGTCCTCGTCGCCGAAGATATCCTCTTCCTCGGCACCAGCAACAGAAGCGACCGTCTGGGCGGTGATGCCCGTCTGGCCAACGGTCACTGCCTGCTCGCCAAGCTCGGCGAGCGTGGCATTGCCGCGGAGGAACAGAAGCTCAATAACCATGGGAAGGTTGGTGCCAGTCAGAACCTCGACGTTGTCGACATCCTGGGCAATCATCATCGACTGGTTGAACGGGGTGCCGCCAAGCAGGTCGGTAAAGACGAGCACGCCATCGCACTCCTCGCGCATGGCGGTAATAGCGGCGCGGAGATCCTCACCGTAGGATGCGGCCTGGTCGCCCTCAAAAGGAACGACGGTAAAAGCAGGCTGGTCGCCGGCAACCATAGCGATAGCGCTTGCAAGGCCGGGTGCGAACTGTCCATGACCGGTAAGAATAAAGCCAACCATTCAAATTTCCCTTCCGAAGGTGTGTACGATCTGAGTCCGATGATTTTCGGAAGCCAGCGGGCAATCGCCCTTAAAGCTTCTTGGAAAGCGTTCTTTGAAGACCAGTGGTTTCTAAACTGGTAGTAACCACGTGACGTGTTGTTGTCACTATATCACCCCAGAAGAGGCCGCTTTCGTTGATTCATACGGTAAAACGTTTTTGCACCGCTCACGGTGATATTTCGACCGTTTACCGCTCGTTAACACTTCTACCTGCGGTTTTGAAACCGTTTCGAAATGCTTTGGCAAAAAATCGGATCTTTTCCCGTGTCTAAACAACGCAGGGCGGCAAAAAATAGCGTGTGGAAAAATTGCAGGTCATTGTGAAGATATGTGAATTGGTCTTTTTGACTTAATACCAGTTAGAACCAGTTTTGAGATTATCGGTGAACGGTAGTTTTCGACCGTTCACCGGTTACTTGCAATCGTTTGCAGTTGTTTTCCCAGATGAATTAGGGGAACCCGATGGAGCGCTTGCGCGATCACGGGAAGTTTTGGCATTTGTCCTCATCCCCCGCGCGCCAAACTCCGGCATCCAAAATGAGCTAATGGCTCACGTTAATCGCTTTCAATCATTACTTACTCAGTATCCGTAATTATTTATCGTTTATCGTTAATTCTGATATGATACAAGTATCATCCAAAACGCCGATTGGAGGGGTTATGCTCCATCGAAACGCATCTATATCGAATGAAACCATCAGCCGCGAACAGACAATAGCCAAACTGAGGAAGCTCGCTCGCATCTGCAAATGGGCCACGATCTGCATTACCACCGCGCTCGCCCTGGGACTCCTCGCGGTCATTGCGATTGACCTTCTACTCATATTGCCTGGCCTCTCCCAAGGCTCGTGTCTCCAATCCGTAGAGCTTCAAGCCGGCGAAGGGCCGTGCCTTGCTATCGTCGGTACCGATGCGCAGGCCCCACTCATGCTCGTCGCACACGATGGTCACACTGCCATAGGGAGCCTCTTGATGACATGCCTCGCGCTTACCATCGCGATAAGCGTGCGCAGGCTTTTCTTCAACATTGAAAAGGAAGGCAGGCCCTTTGACCTTGAATGTAACCAGACACTTCGTCGAGTAGGACATTTATTCCTTATCGGCGGCGTTGCCGTGAGGCTTCTTGGTGCCGTAATCACGGGAATGATACTCTCAGGATTTGGCGGCAGCTTTACGGATGCGTTCGTCGGCCAGTTATTCGAGCCCTCCAGGCTCTTTGCAGGCCTGATTATTTGCCTGATTGCCAGCATCTTCCGCTACGGGTATATCCTGCAAAAACAAGATGACGAGTTGCTCTAGGGGGAATCCATGATTATTCTGCGGCTTGACCGCATGCTCGCCGAACGCAAGATCTCATCCAAAGAGCTTGCGGAACGTGTGGGCATCTCCCAGGTTAATATGTCACGCATTAAGACGGGCAAGGTTTCTGCCATACGTTTTTCAACTCTTGACGCGATATGCCGAGCACTCGACTGCCAACCAGGCGATGTACTGGAATATATATCCGACGATGAAGCCGATAGCCTTTTTTGGCTTAAAGATGAATAGTCATAATTAAGCCGTCAATCACGCCCTCAACGCAAAAAGCCCGCTAGAACGTTGTCCGTTCTAGCGGGCTCAATCAGGTGGATCGGTTAGCGCGCAGTAGTGCAGGCAAACCTTACGCAAACAGGCCGTAGATGCTGATGTTGGCCTTGGCGTAGAGACCGTTAGCATACTCGGTCCACTTGGAGCTGGCGCTCGAAGCCTGCGAGGAATACTGCTGGTAGGCGGTGTAATAGGCGGTCATGGCCTGCTTATAGGTAGCGCTATCGGCCGTAAAGGCATCGTCAGCGAAGGCCTTGGCATAGGTGCTATCGGCGTCCTTCCAAGTGCCCTTCTCGCTATCCCACTCGTCGCCGGCAAGGTTGATGATGTAGTCGGCGTAGTCCTTGCTCGCGGTCTCCTCGTTGCCGTCAGCAGGCTCGGTCGGGGCGGTCGGCATGCTTGCGGAGCTATCGCCAACCTTCTTCTTGTAGAGCTTCTGCAGCGTCGCGGACTGGCGGACGATCTGCTTGGCCTGATCCTTGGACACGCCATACTGCGTGGCCATGGTCTTGTAGTCGGAGGTGCCGATGGAATCCTCGGCGTACTGCTTCATTTCCTTGGAAGAGACGGTAATGCCCTCGTCCTCGGCAGCGTCCAGCAGAATCTGGTTGCGCACGTAGGACAGGATAACGTCGGCAGACGGAGCGGTGTAGTTGCCGTCATCGTCCTTGACGGTGTCGAGGCTGTACTGGCTCTCGATGGCCTCACGCGCGGTGATGTCGCTCTTCTTGCCGTTGTAGCTATAGCTTGCCACGGTCGAATCGAGCTGGTCCTCGGTCAGGGTCGCCGAGCCGACGCCCTTGCCGCCAAAACCACCGTTGCCGATAAAGAAGCCGACCACGGCAGCGATCACGACTGCAACCACAAAGGCGGCAATCATCGTCTTCTTGGGCTTGCAAGCGTGGTCGTCCACGTCGGAGTCGTCGTCCTCGTCCTGTTCCTCGGGCATGAGGTTCTCGTCAGCTGCATCCGCAGCGATCTTTGCCTCCAGGCGAGCGTCCTCATCCTCGGCGGTCGTGCCGGCGGCAATATGCTCGGCAGACGTGCCGGCGACCAGATCGATCTTCTCGTCCTCATCACCGTCGGGGCCTTCGCCGCGCTCGATGATCTGGATGCCGTCGATCTCGTCCTTCTCGTCCTTCTTCTGAATCAGACCCATATCAGTTACTCCTTGTTAGGAAACATAGTCCTCAATAGAATACGCCCGACAGAGCGCCGGGCGTATTGATTCTTAGGTTATACGCAAACACTTAAGTACTATTTAGGCGTTTGCAGCGTGCATGCCTTAGGCCAGGTGCGCGATAACGGCATCGGCAAAGGCCTGCGTGCCCACGGCGCCCTCGACGGAGCCGGTCTGGGCACGACGCACGTCACCGGTAACCTGCTTGCCCTCGTCGAGCGTGGCAGACACCGCAGCGCGGATACGATTGGCCGCATCGTTCTCGCCCAGGTGGTCGAGCATCATCGCAGCGGACAGAATCTCGGCCGTGGGGTTGGCAATATCCTGTCCAGCGATATCGGGCGCGGAGCCATGCGTAGCCTCAAAGATTGCGCAGTCGGCACCGATGTTGGAGCCGGGGGCCATGCCCAGACCGCCCACCAAGCCGGCGCACAGGTCGCTGACGATATCGCCGTACAGGTTGGGCAGCACCAGGACATCGAAGTCGTTGGGGTTCTGGACCAGGCCCATGCAGGTGGCGTCGACAATCTTGTCGTTGAACTCGATATCGGGATAGTTGGCGGCCACCTCGCGCGCAACGCGCAGGAACAGACCATCGGTCGCCTTCATGATGTTGGCCTTATGCACGGCCGTCACCTTTTTGCGACCGCAGCGGCAGGCGTACTCAAAGGCGTACTCCACAATACGGCGGCTCTTGGCGATGGAGATGGGCTTGATTGAGATGGCGGAATCCGCGGCGAAGGTTTTCTGGCCCGAGCGCTCGACAAGCTGCGAGAGCTCCTCGACCTCGGCAGCGCCCTCATCGAACTCGATGCCGGCGTAGAGATCCTCGGTGTTCTCGCGCACGATGACCAGGTCGACGTCGCGGAAGCGCGAGCCGTCGCCCGGCTGCGACAGGCAGGGGCGCACGCAGGCATACAGGTCAAAATGCTTGCGCAGGGCCACGTTGACGCTGCGGAAACCCGTGCCGACCGGCGTGGTGATGGGGCCCTTGATGGCAACCTTGGTCTCGGCGACCGCATCGAGCACGTGCTGGGGCAGCGGCGTGCCAAACTCGTCCATGACGCCGGCACCGGCCTCCTGGACGTTCCAATTGATCTGGACACCGGCAGCCTCGACCACGCGGCGCATGGCCTGCGTAATCTCGGGACCGATACCGTCACCGGGAATCAGGACTACATCGTGCGCCATAATCTGTTACTCCTCGTCTTCGGCGTCGTCAGATTTTTTAACGCTAGCACGCTTCTTCTTTTTGGAGAGATCCAGGCCAAAACGTTTAACAAGCATTTCGCAAATCTCGCTCGAACGGGCCTTGAGATAGCTGCCCTTACCGTTCTCGGCATCGAACTTAAGGCGCAGCGCAAGCTTCTCGGCAACCTCGGCGTCGATCTCGCCCTGGCAAAACTCGTACAGGCAACCGAGCATGTCGCGATACTCGAGGTCGCCGTGGTAGCACTGGATGGCCTCGTCCAGGATGGGCCAAGCCTCGCGCGAACGCTCGACGCTCGTGGCACCCCACACGCACAGCAGGCGGAAGGCGGCATAGCGCAGCGTGGAGGAGATCTCGTCGAACAGTGCAGTCTCGGCGCCCTCAAAGGCATCGCCCAGCTGCTCGGGGCAGGTGGTGGCGAGCGCCGTCAGGGCATCGAGGGCCTCCCAGCGGGTCTGCGCCTCGGGGCGGTCGAGCGCCTCGATCAGCGCGGGCACGCAGGGCACGACGCGCTGCGGATCGCGCTCGGCAAGCAGGTGCAGCACGCGGGCGGCAAACTGGCGGATGCGGCGCGTGGGGCAGCCGAGCTCCTTGACCAGACGGTCGACGGCGTTCTCGTTCTCCTCTGCCAGCTGAAGCTGTGCCAGCTCCTCGTCGGTGAGCTGTTCGTCTTTGTTTTCTGCCATAGTTACCTCTTCTTACTATTTCTTAGCGTGCTTGCCAGCACCCTTGCTGTCATCGGTGACCGAGATGAGCTGTCGGTCGGCCGCGCCATTGCGACGCGCACGGCGGCGTTCCTCAGCGTCGCCCGCGTCGGCGGCGGCGCGATGAGCCTTGTTGACGTTAAAGACCTCGTCGTGCTTGCGCCACGGACCGACGGACTCGCCAAAGCTCATCTTAAGGCCGGCGATAAAGCCGCCGAGCCAGCCGATCGGCGCAAACTGCACCAGCGGGAACAGCGAGAACACCCAGGTCAGCAGAACGACTGCCGCAGCTCCCGCAAAGTTGGCAATCCAGTAGTCGCGCTTGGTGATGACGCGCTTTTCGCACGCCCACTGGCCGCACAAAAAGCCGATGTAAATCGCAAAGATAAAGAGCACCAGCGCGAGCACCACGAACGTCCAGCTCATGGGCGCTACTCCTCGTGATGATGGCCGCAGCAGCACTCGTGGCCGTCATCATGGCCGTGGCCGCCGCAGCACTCGTGGTCCTCGCCATGGTGGTGGCCACAACCGCACTCGTGGTCGTCGCCATGCTCGCCGCAACCGCAGCCTTCCTCGTGAGCGCCATGCTCCTCGGGACGATACTGCGACCAGTCCAGACCGGCGGCGATGGCGTCGGCCTCCTCCTTATAGAGGACCGTGATGGCCTGGGTGCCCAGCTTGGCGCCACCGATGGCGTCGAGCATGTCGTAGAGCGTAAATGCGACGTCGGCACCGGGCAGCGCGAGCTCGCGATCGTCGGCGTGGGCGGGCGCCAGACGCAGGTCCTTGATGAAGTGCTCGACCATAAAGCCGGGCTTGTAGTCGCCGTCGAGCGCCTTGGGCGCCAGGCTCTCCATGGCGCCGGACTTGCCGGTACCGCCCAGGATCATCTGGCGGGTCTTCTCCAGGTCAAGGCCGCTCAGCTCGGCAAATGCCATGGCGTCTGCCATGCCGACCATGCAGGCGCCCAGCGACACCTGGTTGGCGAGCTTGGCAGCCTGGCCCTTGCCGGCGCCGTCGAAGCAGCAGATGTTGGCCGCAAAGGTGGCAAGGATGTCGCGGACCGGCGCGATGTCGTTCTCGGTAGCGCCCACGATAGCCGTGAGCGTACCGGCGATAGCGCCCGACTCGCCGCCGGTGACGGGGCAGTCAAACGCCATGCGACCAGAAACCTGGGCGGCCTCGGCAATGTCACGGGCAAGCTCGGGCGAGCTCGTGGTGAGGTCGATCAAGACCGCGCCGGGCTTAGTGCACGCGAGCAGGCCGTCGCCCGCCAGGTAGAGTTCCTCGACCTCGGAGGGATAGCCCACCATGGTAAAGACGACATCGGCGTTCGCCGCGGCATCGGCCGGCGTATCTGCCCAGACGGCGCCGCGCTCGATAAGCGCCGCCGCCTTGGACTTGGTGCGGTTGTTGACCGTGACGGGATAGCCGGCGTCCAGAATGTGGCCGGCGATGGGGGCACCCATGATTCCGGTGCCGATGAATGCGACGGAGAGCTTGTTTGCCATGAAACCTTTCCTTTTGGGTTGGGTGTTGTTACCAGGTTGAATACTCGGTGCCAGCGTTTGGGCTGTGAGTCGAGGGCGATTACGGACGCAGCGCTTGCCTACTGACCGCGCACGCGGCGGGCGATACGGTCGGAAAGCGACGCCTTGTCGGCGCGGTTCTTACCCCAAAACGCGCAGCCCACCATGCCGGGGCCCACGTGCGAGCCGATGGTGGGACCCACGGAGCCGCGAATGATCGTGACGTCGGCGCAACCCTCCTCCTTGCGGATGGCGGCTTCGAGCCAGTCACCATCCTTTTCGGCATCGGCCGTCATGATGGCGATGGGCATGGTGCGATCGGGCACGTAGTTCTCGCGGAACGACTTGAGGATGGACTTGAGCGCCTTCTTGCGGCCGCGGTTGACGCCGATCAGCGACAGCGAGCCGGCCAGGTCGTAGGAGAGCTCGGGCTTGACGTCGAGCTTTGCCGTGAGCTGCGCCGCCGCGGGAGGAATGCGGCCGCCAGCAGCCAGTGCGTCGAAGCTCTCGAGCGTAAAGTAGCCGTGCACGTAGGTCTTTGCCTCGTTTGCCCAATCGACCAGCTGCTTGGCGGTCAGTCCCGCCGAACGCTGGCGCACGGCCTCGAGCGCCAAGAGCGCACCGGTCGCGCAGGGCAGAGCGTTGTCGACCACGTAGAGCTCAAAGTTGGGATACTCGGCGCGCACGACATCTGCCGCCTGGCACGCGGAGTTGTAGCTCGACGACAGCGCCGAGGTAAAGCACAGGTAGACCGTGGGCGTGCCCTCTTTGGCGCACTCGGTAAAGAACTCGATATAGCGACCGAGCGACACAGCCGAGGTGGACACGCGGGCACCAGCGCGCATGCGGTCGTAAAACTCCTTGGGCGTGATGCTCGACCAGATGTCATCCGTGCGCTCCTCGCCATCGATAATGAAGGGGAAACCCAAGATATCGACATCGAGGTTCGCGGCGACCTCGGGGCTAAAGTCGCAGCAGGTATCGACGACGATGCGGCAACGGTCCGAATGACCGGTAGATGCGGCCTTGTCCATCAAAGCGACTCCTTACGTAAAAAGGCGGCCACCCGCATGGGATGGCCGCCAACCGTTAACTCATGCAAGTTAACGTATTTTACTCGTCAAGTGTTTCGATGCGGGGCTTGATGATGCCATATCCACCATTCTTACGGTGATACACCACATTGATAAGGCCGGTCGTCGCGTTCTCGAACACGTAGAAGTCGTGGCCGAGCAGATCGGTCTGCACCAGCGCCTGCTCCTCAGTCATCGGGGTGACGTCGATAACCTTCTCGCGGACGAGCAGGTCGTCCTCCTCCTCGGGCAGCAGCAGGTCGGCCAGATCCTCGACGCGCTCGACCGGCGCAACATCCGCGGCGCTGGCACCGCCCTGGCGGTTGTCCACAACCTTGGTCTTGAACTTGCGCAGCTGGCGGGTGACCTTATCGGCGGAGAGGTCGATGGCGGCGTACATATCTGCACCGTGCTCGGCAACGCGAATCACCGAACCGCGGGCACGAACCGTAACCTCGACGATTGCCGGGTTGGGGTTCGAGGGGTTCTTCTCATAGCGAAGTACAACGTCGACCGTCATGGGCTCGATATCGAAAACCTTGAGCGCCTCGCCGATCTTCTCATCCACATGCGCACGCAGAGCATCGGTTACCGTCGTCTTGCGTCCAGAAACCTTGATATCCATACGTGGCTCCAATCTGCCTCGGGGACTTACTGTACTGGCTATGTACCCATTGCCGTGCATTTAATCACGCGGATTCCTAAAGACCCGAATAACGATTGCTTGATACCGCATACCGAAGTCTCGTACTTTTCCATGGCAAAGTGCGCTATAGGAGGGAGCCCACAGATTTGTATTTGGTCTCGAAAATTGGCTTTGACCTGCTGGTTTTATAGGGATGAAAAAGCCGGGCTCCCCTATTGGGGAAACCCGGCAGTGCGTGTTGAAACCGTGAAGAGGTGTCCTTTCCAACGTATAGGAGACACCACCCCTAGCAATAACTAGCTATTGAGTTTGTTAATGTCGTCGTCGGTGATGGCGCCTTCCTGGCTGGACGATTTGTCCTCGGAGGATGCGGCCTCATTGTCGGAATCGGAGGACTCGCTGCCGGAGGACGTGGTCTCACTGGACTCAGAGTCGCCCGGCTGCACGTTAGCGCCCGAAACCGTCTTAGTGGTGAGGTCGTAGGGCATCGTGCCATACCAGACAGAGTGGACCGCCTCGAGCGTACCGTCGACCGTGATGTCGTCGAGGGCATCGCTCACGGCACGGCACAGTTCGTCATTGGACGAGAGGCCCGCAACGCCAAGCGTCGAGGGCGCCTCGAGCGCACCGACATAGGAGATCTCGCTCATCAAGCGTGCAAGGTAGCCGCCGGCCGTGGAGTCGCAGATCACATAGTCGACCTCGCCGGACTCGAGCGCCTCAAAGCACTCGTTGATGTTGGAGTAGGTCTTTTGGTTGGCGGTAATGCTCTGCTTAGCAAGCGCCTCCTGCGAGGCCGAGGACATCTGGACACCCAGGGTAGACGTGTTAAGGGTATCGGTGGAAACGCTTAGCGACCCACCATCGCTAGTTTTACCGAACACGGAAGTGGCATCGTACAGGCAGGTGCCGAGCGAGCTAATGTCCCCGTCCGTGGAGTTAATCTCGCCGATAAAGATATCGGCCTTTTTGTCGCCGAGCGCGGAACCTGCCGAGGACGCATCGACAAAGGAGACCTTAAGGCCCATGCGGCTTGCGAGGGCGCGGGCGGCGTCAACCGCATACCCCGTGAGCTCGCCGTCGGCGTCCTGCATGGCCTGCGGCGCATCGGAAGTATCGAGGGCGACCGTCAGGGTTCCGGGAGTGACCAGGGCGTCGTCCGACACCGCCGGCGTGACGGTCTCGTACTCGATCTGGTCGATCGTGGGAGTCGTGAACGTAGACAGCGGGTTGAACGCGCATCCGCTCAGGCCCAAAACGGCGATGACCGCTGCGGTCCCAGCACCTAACCGAGCCGCGTGCATCAAGCTGCCCCTCACCATGTCCACTACCCTACCTTCTGTGTCGTATACGATCCGTGCGTTGCACGGAATATCAGGTTGTTCCCACCAGCTGACCTGGTATTTGACCCCACACTTGCGCACCGGGGTGTTTGCTCGGGAGGCCGCAGCCACCTTCACGACTGGCCCGCTCGCCCGCGAGGCGGTATTGCCCCAAAGAAAGTCGAACGGACGGTGCGGCTTACATCTAGGACGCGCCATGATCGCGCCGCGCGCACGCGGTCGCTTACGTGGATCCCTTTGACCGCGTCTGTCTTGGACTAGGACGGGCATTTCGTCCGTCCGCAACCACAGCCTGGTAGGAACGAAGCGCATTATAGCTAAGTTCAAGCTAAAGTTTAAGGTTAGGGGCGTTATTCGCATCGCGAGTACAGATTTCGCAGGTCAGGACGGACCGCACGTACTCTGATTGAGCCCGTCGCTCCCCTATGGAAAGCCCCAACACACCCGTCTTAGGGCGCCGTGGCCAAAAAATAGCAAATATGAGTACTGTTACCAATTTAGTAGCAGGAGTTTTTGGCTCTGCAAGCTGTTTTCACGCTCTATAACGTCAGATTGATGCCAGGATATTCCACATTTGTTTAATAACTTTCTAATTTACCCCCTCTTCCAGTCCCAAAATCCCTGATTTTGCTGTTACTGAATTTGTAGCAGTACTCATATTTGCTATATTTTGGCCAGAGCATATATCCAACCTTCTGTTTCAGAGCATTGTTAGGCGGGTTTAAGCCCAAAACACGCCCGCAGCGTGTTAAGCAGCGCCTCTTGCTTTTTCCTGCGGGCATCGACACGATTCCGGTACCGCTTTCGCATACGCTGGTGCATGCGCCATGCGAGCGCCTCCATTGCTTCCATGTCGCAGAGCATCTCGTTATTGACCGTCGCGACCTCGATTCCCATAGTAATCAAGCCCGTGTTGCGTTTTTCATCATGGATACGTCCCCTCCGGGAGGAATGGCCCAGCTCACCGTTGTATTCCAGGTCAAACTGGGCTGCTTCCTGATACGCATCGCAAACTGCATGCGGCATCCCCGAGATTGCCTGCGCGCGGTCATCGAACTCGATCTTGCAGTCGGTCTTAAAGGGACCGCAGGCAAATCCGCCATAGGAAAACGGAAGCGAAAACAGAGCGAGCATGATGCACTCCATGGGTGAGCGCAGGTTTTCCGACAGATAGGGGCACAGACGCCGCAGCCGTTTGGCCGTGCTTCCTTTGCACGCCGCGAGGTAATCTGCCAGGCGATCGGGTGTCAGCACGGGCTCGACCTCAAAGTAACCGACATCTGGCGGCTGGTCTTTGTCCTTTGCCAATTTGTTTACGACAGGCGATGTGTAGGGAGGTAGATACTGCCCGCGATCGCTCAGCGAAATCTTGGAGCACAGTTCCTGGGCCAGGGCAAACGCCTGGATACAGCCGACTTCGCGCGCAACGGCTACGCAGAGGGCCTCGGGAGACAAGCTGTACACCCCCGGCTCCACCTCCAGAATCGAGCCGGCGGGCAACTCGGAGCATACGGACCAGCTCACGCCAAGAATACGGCGGCGCTGCGCTGCAGATCCTACCAGCAAGCACAAATCCTCTTGCACCTCGCCGCTTGCGGCCCCAATCCGCACCAAATCGGGAAGATAGATGTCCTCGGTCGAGGGCGACGACGTGCGCAGCACACGGCGCTCTTCATCGGGATTAAGATCCTTCCAGCTTATGTAGCCCATCTGCCGGCGCTCGGCGCGCATCATGCGCAGCGCCGAGGCACCCGTCAAAATTACGGAAGCAGCCAGCTGCTCGCTTGCAGGCTTGCCACGCTGCCCGATCTTTATTGCCATCTGAACCACCCCTACCAAACGCGTGCGATAGCGAGGCCATCAACGGCCGCAGCGCCGGCGCGCTTGAGTTCCGCCGAAGCCGCTGCCATCGTCGCGCCCGTGGTGATAACGTCATCGATAAGCAGCAGGCGCTTGCCCCGCACGTCCTCAACCGTCTCGTACATGCCTTGGGCACGCTCGCGGCGCTCCTCACGACCGAGTTCGCGCTGGTCGCCATGCCCGTACTTGACGAGAGCATCGAGCAGAGGAACACCCGACAGCTCGCAAAATGGGCGCGCAATAGCCTCCATATGATCAAAACCACGCCGCCGAAACGCTGCCGCCGTCGCAGGCACAAACACCACCGCATCCGCACCGGACAGCACGCCTCCGTAGCGATCGGGCGCTACGACCTGGGCATGCAGGGCGGTGTCGTAGAGCAGCTCCGCCAGATACGGAGCCAGACGTCGCTCGCCCGCATCCTTGTACGCTTTAATGATGCGCGGCAGCGGATGCGCATAGACGGCGCACGCCAGGCAGCGGTCGAGCGCCTCCGCCATTGCCGAGGACGTGCCCTCGACCGAACACTCAGTGCACAGCAAATCCCCAAACGGGGCGCCGCATCGGGTACAGCTATGACGTGGGTCGATGAGCGTGAGCGCGGCCAGGCAGTCTTGGCAAATAAGCGCATCGGCGCGTTCGCAGCCGGCACATCGTGTTGGCGACAATGCCTCGAGCGCCTCGTACGTCGCGCGCTCGGCAAACGGTAGCAATTCGTCCGCAAACGGTAGGGCACCGGCACTCTGCAGACGGCTCAATATGTTCAGATGGCTCTTCAAGACACAACCCTCCCTACGCTCGATCGCAGGGAGGGTTGTTGATTCGGCGCTATGATACCCCGATGCGCTCGGGGCAAGGCGGGTTAAATCCGCTCGCGGGCGTTATTCGCCGGCGGGCGGTTGTGGTGCGGACGAAGACGGGGTCGAGCCCTCGCCACCATCCTGGCGCGGCTTGCGGGAACGACGACGGCGACGGCGCTTTTGACCCTGGTCGGCCGAGCCCTCGCCACCGCGCGGCTCGCGCTCGTCACGAGCGGCGCCATGCGAAGCCTTGGCAGCCGCTCCCCCGCCATCTCCGGGACGACGGCGCGTGACCTTGACCTCGCCATCCGAGACCTGATCGGCCACGGAGGGCACTGAGGGCTTCTGCTGCGCGCCCGAGGAATGGCGACGGCGCGGACGCGGCGCGCGCTCCTCCTCGCCACGTGGCTTGCCGCCCTTGTCGACAGGCGCATCGGAGGCCGAGGCGCCCTTGGAAGCGGCACCGGCCTCGCGAGCAGCTGCGGCGCGGAAGGCGTCCTCGCGCTCCTCGCTCGACAGATGACGGCGGCGGCGACGTGTGGGGTTCATGCCGCCGCCGCGATTCTGCTGCTGGGGCTGCTGAACCTCGCGCTCGCGAGAGGCGTTCTTGCCCGCGGCTGCAACCTCGGTAGCATCGCCCGAGCCCGCGCGCTTGCGACGGCGACGGCCATCGGCCGCCCCCTCGGCCTCGGGTGTCTCGGCCTTACCGCGGCCCTTTCCGCGGCCACGGCCCTCGCCCTGACCCTGACCGGCGCGAGCATCGGATTCAGCATCGCGACGACGGCGCTTGGGCATCGACGTGCCGGCCAGACGGTCGGCACTCGACAGGCCATCGCCCACATCGACGCCGTTCTCGCGGTCGAGCTCCATGAGCGCCAGGCGCATCTCGGGCGACTCGATGCGCTCGAGCACGTCGCGCGTCACGCAGTCGGGGCGGCAGCTGCAGCCCTGCTCGGCGGCCTTCTTTTTGCAGCCCTCCGAGCACGTCATATCGGCCAGGTTGACCTTAAAGACTTTACCGTTCTCCAGGCGCAGCACCAGCTGCTCACGCGGCGTGTCATACTCCTGAATACGCGCCTTGCCAAGCGGCGTATCGATGAGCGTCTTCTTTTTGGGCGCACGGCTCTTAAAGTCCTTGTACGCCTCGAACTCATAGCGCAGGCAGCACATCAGGCGGCCGCATACGCCGCTGATCTTGGACGAGTTGAGCGGTAGGTCCTGCTCTTTTGCCATGCGAATCGAGACGGGCTCAAACTGTCCGCCAAAGCGCGTGCAGCAGAGCTCCTGTCCGCATTGGGCATAGCCGCCCACCAGGCGGGTCTCGTCGCGCACGCCGATCTGGCGCATGTCGACGCGAATGTGCAGCGTCGAGGACAGGTCCTTGACGAGCTGACGAAAATCGACGCGCTCCTCGGCCGCAAAGTAGAACACGGCCTTCTCGCCGCCAAACAGGTACTCGACGCCGACCGGCTTCATCTCGAGGTCGAGCTCCTTGACCAGGCGGCGGAAGTCGACCATGGCCTCGTCGCCCTGGATGGCCAGGTCGTCGGCAAGCTGCAGGTCGATGTCGCTCGCCACGCGCAGCACGGGCTTGAGCGGCTGACCGATCTCATCTTGCGGCACCTCGAAGGGATCGGCCGTGACCAGGCCGATCTCGGTTCCGCGCTCGGTGGAGCAAATGGCATAATCGGCCTCGAGGATATCCAAATCCTGCGGATCGAACCACAGGTCGCGCGAGGCGTAGGTAAACTTAACGGGTACGACTAACGGCATTTCAGTGCCTTCCTGATATCGAACAGCATGACCTCGATGGCCAGCTGGGGAGTAACGTTTCTGGCGATGTTGCGCTCGGCGGTTGCGACTGCCTCGAGCGCCCGCGTGGCACCCGCAACATTGGTCGCAGCGGCAAGCCGACCGATCGTGTCGCGCACGTCTTCGTTCACCACGTCGGCCGCCTCGTCCTGAAGTGTCAGCAGCACATCGCGCATGAGCGTCCGCGCGCTCGCCAGCGCTTCCATGATACCCGAACGCTCGCGCGCGTTGAGCTCGCGCTTATTGCGGTCCTCAAGCTGCTTCAATGCTCCACGCGACAGGTAGTCGGCGTTTTGCTCGAGCACCTTTTCCTGTGTGGACTTGACCTCGGCGAGCGGCGCCTTAACGGCGACGATGAGTGACTTGGCGCGGCTGAGCACGTCGGCCTCGTCGGCGGCGATAAGCGAATCGATGGCGCGAACCATCTGACGGCGGGCGTCCTGGCGCTCGGCGCTCTTGAGGAACTCGATGCCACGCGTGGGGCTTCCCGCCACGGCGACGGCCATGCGGCAACGCGCAGGGTCCTGACCGGTGGCGCGGCTCACGGCCTGCGCGGCGACGGCGGGCGATACCAGCCGAAACGGCACGCACTGGCAGCGGCTCACGATGGTGGGCAACATCACGTCTGCCGAGGTGCCCAGCAGGATGAACATAACGCCCTCGGGCGGCTCCTCGAGTGTTTTGAGCAGTGCGTTGGCGGTGTTGGCGCGCAGTTGCTCGGCACGGTCGATGATGTAGACCTTGGCCTTGGCACGGATGGGCGCCAGAGGCACGTCATCGAGCAGCTCGCGGGTCTGGGCGATGAGGTAGCCCGTGGCGCTCTCGGGCGTGTAATAGTGCACGTCGGGGTGCGTATGGCGGGCGACGCGCACGCAGCTATCGCATGAGCCGCAGCCATCCTGCTCGCACAGGAAGGCTTGGGCGAGCGCCCACGCGGCGTCGAGCTTGCCCGCGCCGGGCGCGCCCAAAAACAGGTAGGCGTGCGATGCGCGACCGCTGGCGACGGCATTGGTCAAAAAGTCGCGCACGCGCTGTTGGGTGTCAAGCTTGGCCAGCAGGCTTGCCTGAGCGGGGGCCATGTTACTCGGCCTCCTGGGCAAGCGCGGCGGTGACGGCATCCTGGGAAATGTCGAGGCCGTAGGCGCGAACCTGCTCGACCGTCTGTGCGAATACGTCCTCGATGGACGCGGTCGCGTCGATGAGCTTTACGCGGTTTGGCTCCTCGGCGGCAATTGCGCAAAAACCCTGGTAGACACGCTCTTGGAAGGCCATGCCCTTAGCCTCCATGCGATCTGCCGCGCCACGGGCTGCCATGCGCAGCGCCGCCTGCTCGGGCGTGATGTGGTAGACGAGCGTGAGCGCCGGGTGCGTACCCGCGACGGCCAGGTTGTTGGCATCGCGCACCATCTGACGATCGAGGCCATCGGCAAACGCCTGGTAGCAGGTCGTGGAATCGTAGAAGCGATCGCACAGGACCACCTTGCCGGCAGCAAGGGCGGGCGCGATGACCTCGTGCACCAACTGAGCGCGTGCCGCCTCGTAGAGCAGCAACTCGCAGGTGTCGCCCATCGCCGTATTGGCAGGGTCGAGCAGCAGAGCACGGATCTTTTCGCTGATGGCGGTACCGCCCGGCTCGCGCAGGCTCACAACCTGGTAGCCAGCGAGCTCGAGCGCACGGGCAAGCAGGCGCGCCTGCGTAGATTTACCGGCGCCATCGACACCCTCGAGCGTAATGAAGCTATGTTGAGCGGGCTCAAAAGCCATGGGCGCAGCCCCTTCCTACAAGGCGCGTAAATGCAGATATATATCAACCAAGCCATGATACCCCAGTGCTCGGTGCGTCCCCAATGGCTAAAGGTGCCTTTCCAAAGTTGCGGTGAAATAGGGACTGATTGAAGCTCTGAGACCGCCAAACAGTCCCTATTTCACCGCAACTTATGATGGGGAATTTTGGACGCTGGGTATAATCGTCGTATTGCATTGAAATGTGGCGAAAGGAGTGGCAATGTCTCGGTATTGCGCCTCGTGCGGCAAGCTTCTTGCAGATAATGCCAAGTTCTGCACCTCGTGCGGTGCACCCGTTGAGCAAACAACCGCGAGCGATAGCCAGCCCGCTTTTGAGCAGACCGGCTCCCTTGATGCGCCGCAAGCCAAGGCGGACGACCCCCTCGCCTATCGCCCCGACCCCGCCGCAAGCCCCGCGGCCGTCGAGACCACGCAGCGCATACCCATCGCGAGCGGCTCGCCCCAACAGCAGCCGGCTCCCGCATACGCGCCCGCTTCGCCACAGACCCCCGCTCCCAAAAAGAGCGGCGCCGGGCCGCTTATCGCCGTTATCGTTGTGCTGGTGGCGATCATCATCGCCCTGGTCGTTTTCTTTGTGATCAAGCCTTTCGACAGCGCCGCCACGCAGACGACTGCCGAGGTAGCTAAGCTGCACCATGACGTCGACGACGATGACCTAAAGCCTCTCGGCGATCCCAACAGCCTGTACGACGATGATGACGATGACGACGAGGATGGCGGCGAAGCAACGCTCTCCGAGCAGAATCTCTACCGCCGACTGAGCGAATACTACGACTTGCTAGAAGACCTCGACAACTACGTCCGTGGCTGCGCGCAGAACTTCAACGGCAGCTATCTGGAAGAGGATCGAACCACCCGTCAAAATCTCGCCGACGTCGCCGAGCGCACGGAGGACACCATCGAGCAGTATTACGACATCGTCGAGGACCTAGACGTCCCGACGAGCTCCAAGAACTACAGCTCCTGGAAGGACATCATCGCCCTGTACGACGACCTGGATCACCGCATTGACGCAATCTGTGATGCCTGGGAAATCAGCCTGAAATACGCCAAGCCTGCGGACCACAAGAATGAGATCGTGGCGCCGCTGTCGCGCGACAACGTGGCGGGCACCAATGACAATAAGTACCGCCTAGACTTTGAGGAGCGCTATCCCGACGCCAAACCCGTCGAAGTGAACTAGCGCTTTGTCGTTCCCGAGCCGGCAGTTAGGGACCGTCCCAAACTACCGGCAGAGACGATATGAGCAGGACATAAAAACATTGAGAGCCCCTGCTGCATGAAAGACCGCGGATTAGGCCGACAATGGTGAGTGTCTAATCCAACCGTGGCGGCCACGCCGCATTCATGGAAGGGGCTCCCATGCTCGATACTACCACCTTCATCGGCCTCGACGTCCACGCCCGCTCGATAAAGGCCGTCTCCCTCGACGTCATGACCGGGGAGGTGCGCTGCGCGACCTTCGGCTACGACGCCGGCGCCGTCGCGGAGTGGGTCCGTTCCGTAGACCCCAGGGCCAGGTGCGTGTACGAGTCCGGGGTCACGGGCTTCGACCTGCAGAAGAGGCTTTCCGGCCTGGGGGTCGACTGCGTGGCCGGCGCCGTCTCGAAGATGATCAAGCCCAGCGCGGACAGGCGCAGGAAGAACGACCGCAACGACGCCGAGTTCCTCGCCCGCATGCTGTCGGTCGGCAACGTGGTCGAGGTGTGGGTCCCCGACGACGAGTGCGAGGCCGCCCGCGACCTGACCAGGGCGCTCGAGGACGCGAGGGACGACCTCTCGCGCTCGAAGCAGCGGCTCTCCAAGTTCCTGCTCAGGCACGGGCTCGTCTTCGACGAGAGGACGCCCACCGGCCGCAGGAAGGGCAACTGGACCCGGGCGCACTGGTCCTGGATCGAGTCGATAAGGTTCGCGGAGAGGGCCGACAACGACGTGCTCGCCTACTACGTCGACGCGGTCAGGCGGGCGGCGGAGGAGAAGGCGAGGCTCGAGGGGCTCGTCGAGGCCGAGGCCCGCAAGCCCAGGTGGAGGAAGAGGGTCGACTCCCTCCGCTGCCTCAAGGGCGTAGACACCGCGTCCGCCGCCGACCTCGTGTTCGAGGCCGGCGAGTTCTCGAGGTTCAGGAACGCCCGCTCGTTCGCGGCGCGGGTCGGCCTGACGCCCTCGGAGCACTCCAGCGGGGAGAGCGACCGCAGGGGCGCGATCACCAAGGCCGGCAACAAGCACCTGAGGAAGACGCTGGTCGAGGCCGCGTGGCACTACCTGACGCGCTCGGGGCGGCCGAAGGAGCCCGCCAGGGGCCAGGCCCCGGACCGGGGCGCCCGGAGGCATGCCGCCAAGGGCGTGCGGAGGCTGGTCGAGAGGCGGGAGGCGCTGCTCGCGCGCGGGGTCCACGGCAACAAGGCGAACGTGGCCACGGCGCGCGAGCTCGCCTGCTGGGTATGGGCGGTCGGCCTCATGGCCGAGGAGGCGTAGGGGGGTGGTCCCCCGCACATAAGCCAGTCACCCCGGAAGCGGTTCGATCCGAAGCCGTTGAGGCGAACCTCAGGTCCCTTTTCTGCGAGCGCCCAGGGCGCCACACGCGTGCACAGACTGTCGGTTCGACGTAGAAGCCTCAGCCGTAGCAACGGATTGCCCAGCGAGAGATCGCCGCGGGCGGATATTAAACTGCAAAGACGAGCGTCGGTAAGACACGCCGAGGTCGCCGCGGACGGGCTGATATAGGGAGAGGGCCTGGCCCCATATCGTTGGGGCCAGGCCCGATTTTGCCTCTTGGCAATGTCCTGCTCATATTAAAAGGAACGTCCCTAACTGCCGGACAAAAAACGAGCGAGGATTTTGAGGTCCTCGCTCGTTTTTGTTTTAGGTGATGTTTCGACCGTGCGGCTACTTGTCGGCAGCGGTCTTTTTGGTAGTCGACTTCTTCGCGGTCGTCTTCTTGGCGGCAGTTGCTTTCTTAGCCGTGGTCTTCTTTGTCGCCGTGGTCTTCTTTGCCGTGCTCGCCTTGGTTGTGGTCTTGCGGCCGCGGGCCGGCTTCTTCTCCTTGGTCGGACAGTCCATGTTGACGCAGATACGCCACGGGCCGCGCGCCGTGTTGACCACCACGATGGGGGCGCCGCACTCGGGGCAGGTCTCACCCGTCGCCTCGAGCTTACCGCGCGCCGGTAGAGGATAGCTCACGCCGCAATCGTCATAGTTGGTGCAGCGGATAAAGCGCTTGCCGCTCTTCTCGCTCTTGTGCGCGATCAGGTCGCCATGGCGTCCGGCCTCGGCACACACCTTGCACTCGCCCACCTTAAGGTCGGGCTCGTAGTTGGTGGGGCATGTGGGGTTCACGCAAATCTCGAAGGCCTTCTGGCGGAACGGCTGACACTTAATGCGCGGCGCACCGCACTCGGGACACACGGCGGCCTCGCCCTCGAGCGGGCTCACCTTGACGCCACTCGGCACCGGATAGGTCACGTCGCAGTCGGGCCATCCCATGCAGCCGATAAAGCTGCCGCGGGTCTTGGCGCTCGTCTTCATAACCAGGTCCTTGCCGCACTTGGGACAGGCGCCCACGCGTGCATCGGCCGTGACGGCGTCGCTGATAGCGTCGCCCAGCTCCTGCGTATGCTTGAGCAGCTCGTCGAGCACGCCGGCCAGCAGTGCGCGCGAGTGCGTCACGACATGCTCTTCGGTGTCCTCGCCGCGCTCCACGCGGGTCATGTCGCCGTCGAGCTCACTGGTCATATCGGGGCTCGTGATGCGCGGGGCAAACTGTGACAGCGCATCGATGATGGCAATGCCCAGCTGGCTCGGCTCAACGGGATCGTTTTTGAGATAGCGCACGGCATACAGGCGCTCGATGATGCTCGCGCGCGTGGACTTGGTGCCCAGGCCGCGCTTTTCCATCTCCTGCACGAGCTTGCCCTGGCTGTAGCGCGCGGGCGGCTCGGTCTGCTTGGCCTCGAGCTTAATGTCGAACACGTCGACCGTGTCGCCCTGCTCCAGCGGCGGCATCTGCTCGTCGCGCTTGAGTCCGTACGGGTACGCCTCGCGGAAGCCAGGGGTCACGAGCACGTCGCCCGAGGCCACGAACGGCTCGCCGTTGACGTCGAGCTCGAGCTTGGTGTTCTCGATGGTCGCGGGCCCCATAAGCGTTGCCAGGAAGCGACGGGCGATAAGGTCATAGAGCTTGCGCTGGCCGCCGTCGAGCGTGGACGGATCGCCCTCGCCCGTGGGGTAGATAGGCGGGTGGTCGGTGGTCTCGACCTTGCCGCGCGTGGGCTTCATGGGGCCGGCGAGGACCTTTTTGCACACGGGCGCCAGCGCCGGGTTGATCTTTGCCAGGTCACTCACCACGGCGCCCAAATCGAGCGTCGCGGGATACACGGTGTTGTCGACACGCGGGTAGCTGATAAGGCCCGCCATGTAGAGGGACTCGGCGATGCGCATGGTACGCGCAGGCGAGATGCCCTCGGCCGCGGCGGCAGCCTGCAGCGAGGTGGTCGCAAACGGCGTGGGCGGCTGCTGCTTGCGCGAGCGCTTGGTCACCGCGGCGACGGTTGCCGTCTCGACGCCGTCAACATGGCCGTACGTCGTCTCAGCAGCATCCTTGTCGGTAAAGCGTGCCGTCTTGTGCGCAATCTTAAAGCGGTCGTCCTCGGCAGCGCCTTGCGCGGCGCCCATGCCGCGGATCTGCCAATAGTCCTCGGGCACAAACGCCATGCGCTCGCGCTCGCGCTCGACCACCAGGGCAAGCGTCGGCGTCTGCACGCGGCCGGCGGAACGCACGTTGCCAAAGCCGCCAAACTTGGCGAGCGTCAGGTAGCGCGTGAGCACCGCACCCCAAATGAGGTCGATGTGCTGACGGCTCTCGCCGGCGTCGGCCAGGTTCTGGTCGAGCGAGACAAGGTTATCGAAGGCCTGCGTGATCTCGGCCTTGGTAAACGAAGAATACTGGGCGCGGGCGACCGGCAAGTCGGGCGCAACCTCGCGCACCTTGTTGAGGGCGTCCGAACCGATCAGCTCGCCCTCTCGATCGAAGTCCGTAGCGATGATGACGCTGTCGGACTTTTTGGCGAGGTTCTTGAGCGAGCGGATGAGCTCCTTCTCAGCCGGCAGCTTAATGACGGGTGCCCAGGTGAGATAGGGCAGGCTCTCAAGCTTCCAGCCCTTGATGGAGATGCCATCGGCAAGGAACGGCTTACGCTTGGTGTCGTAAGGCGGACGAGCCAGGCCATCGGGCATGTCGGCCGGCAGCATCTCGCCGTCCTCGGTAACCGAATACCAGCCCAGCTTTTTATCGAACAGCACGCTGTCGCAAAAATCGGGCGCAAGGATGTGACCGGCCAGGCCGATGGTCACGCACTCCTCGCCCTTCCACTCAAAACGGTAGATGGCGGTGTTGTACACCTTGTCCTTTTTGGGTTTACCCGTGGACAGACGCTCGGCGATCTGACGCGCGGCGTCGTTTTTCTCGGCGATGATGAGCTTCAAAAGAGGCTCCTATCTCGTGTCTCTGCGGCTACGCCCGCCCGTATGGCGGCCGATTTACGCCCTTGCTTGCTCGATCTGCCCGATGAGCCAATCGCACCAGGCATCCATGCCCTCGCCCTTGCGCGCGCTCACGGCAAACCGCGGCGCCTGCGGATTGAGGTCATCGAGTGTCTTAGTATACCTATCCATGTCAAAATCGAAAGCCGGGGCCACGTCGACCTTATTGAGCAGCTGCGCGCCGGCGTGCTGGAAGATGCCCGGGTACTTGATGGGCTTGTCGTCGCCCTCGGGCACCGAGAGAATCATGATGGACAGGTTCTCGCCCAAGTCAAAGTCGACCGGGCAGACCAAGTTGCCCACATTTTCGATAAAGATGACGTCGATGTTCTCCAGACCAACGGCCTGGTCGAACGCGTCAACGGCCTCCATGATCATGTTGCCCTCGAGATGGCACAGGCCGCCCGTGTTGATCTGGATGGCGGGCATGCCGGCTTCCTTCATGGTGATGGCGTCGACATCCGAGGCAATATCGCCCTCGATGACGGCGCAGCGCAGGCCAGCCTTGTCGCGCAGGTGCTCGTTGGTGCCCAGGATCGTGGTGGTCTTGCCCGAACCGGGGCTCGACAAGACGTTGATCACATAGGTGTTTGTCTCATTAAATCGCTGGCGCAGCTGATCTGCCAGGCGCTCGTTGCGCGACAGAATCGGCGATGCGATATCAATCGTTTTCTCGGCCATACTTAGCGCTCCTTACTTTGGCCCCTTTATACCCCATCACCAGATGGCTAGCGGGCTAATCGTCGGGGGTTTCGATTTCGATACTCGCGATATCGAGCTCGCGACCGTGCAGTAGGCGCACGTTGGCACCACCACACTGGGGACAGCGACAGTGGAAGCGATCGTGGTCGAAAACCTCGCCACAGTCCAGACACTCGCTTTGTGGATGGATCTCCTCCACGGCAAGCTCGCAGCCTCGCGTGAGCGGGTCCTCGTCGCGAAATGTCTCCCACGCAAAGTCGAGCGCCTCGCGCACGACCTCGGTCATATCCCCGATACGCAGCGTTACCAAAACGGCGCGCGAGGCCCCCGCCCCACGCGCCGCGCGAATCACTGTATCGAGTATGCCGTTGACAATGCCAACCTCATGCATACCGATTTACTCCTCGTCGTCCTCATCGTCCGAAAACAGGTCCAGACGGCTCACAAACAAGCCCTCCTTGCCCTCGCGCGCGGTAATAACCACGCGAGCGATGGCGAGCGAAATCTCGTAGAGCGAGAGCAGGGCGCCATACATGAGGCCCAGCGTAACGGGCGAGCCGTCGGGCGTAATCACAGCCGAGCCCACAAGCAGGCCAACGTATACGTAACGCCAGGCGCTGCGGAAGGCCGCGTAGGAAACGATGTGGAAGACGGACAGGTAGAAGATGATGAGCGGCAGCTCAAACGCCACGCCAAAGCCGATCATAAAGAGCAGCTCCATGTTGACGTAATTCTCCAGATCGGGCAGCGCCGTAGCGACGGCCGAGGTCTCGCCGATGAGCCACTCAAAGCCCGCAGGAATGATGATGAAGTAGCAGAAAATTGCGCCCAGGAAGAACAGCACCGTCGAGGCGAGCACCGTGGGCACGACCCATTTGCGCTCGTTGGGACGCAGTGCCGGCAGGAAAAATGCCAGAATCTGCCAGATAATCATGGGTGTACACATGACCACGGCCATCTTGATGGCCAGCGAGAAACGCAGGCCAAAGCCGCCGAGTGTGGTGGTGATGTAGAACTTACCGTCCGGCACAAAGGAGCGGATGGGGTCTTCCAAGATGTCGAGCACCACAGGCGTGGCGAAATACAGCACGATGGCGGCGGCAAACACCGACACAACCACGATGGTCAGGCGGCGACGGAGCTCTCCCAGGTGATCGAAGAGCGGCATACGCGCAGGTCCGATAGGCATTACTCATCGCCTCCCTTCGGGGCATCGGCGGCAGCGGCGTCGCCCTCGGCCTCGAGCTCGCGAGCGAGCTGGTCGACGACGGCCTTGCGCTTGCGGGGACGACGGGCGTAGAGGTCGGCCGTCGTGGGCTCTGCCGGCTCGGGCTCGGACTCCGGCTCTGCAGCAGGCCCGGGCTCGACGACAGGCTCGGCGGCAGCGGCAGGCTCGGCACCCTCGGCCTCGGACTCCTCAGCAGCACCCTCGCCCTCGGCGGCAGCCTCGCTCGCGGCCTTCTCGGCAGCAAGACGGGCGCGACGCTCGGCAAAGGTCTCCTTCTTGGCGGGAGCTGCCGTCTCGGCGGCATCCTCGTCCGCATCGGAATCGTCGTCGGTCGCAGCAGCCTTCTTGGGCTTGACCGGAGCCGAAGCGGCCTCACTCACCGGATCGATAATCTCGGACTGAACAACGGCCGTCATCTTTTCCTGCGTCTCGCGGAACTGACGGATGGCACGGCCGATCGTGCGGCCCATCTGCGGGAGCTTATCCGGGCCAAACAGCAAAAAGCCGAAGACCACGATGATCGCGAGCTCACCCTCTCCAATACCAAACACACATACCTCCAAGGCTCGATGTGAGTCGAGCCCGCACCGCGCCATTCGGCCGGAACTCGTCTATTCATTCGGTCAAGTATAGCGCCCGGACGCCAAAACGTCCGAGCGCATCACAAACATATGCCAAACGGCACGCCCTTTTGGGGGCAAAGATTATGCAGCGGTGATCGAAATCTCCTGGTCGACACCCAACAGCTGAACCACGCGCATCACCGGGGGCTGCACATTGGTGCAGCTAAAGCGCTTGCCGTGGTCGACCGCGTGGTGCGCGGCGCCCACGAGCACACCAATGCCCGTCGAATCGATGTAGCTCACCTGGGCAAAATCGAGCTCAACGGCCTCAGTGGGCTGCTCGAGCGCCAGGTCGATGGCATTGCGCAGGCTATCGGCGTTAGAGATATCGATCTCGCCGGTTACCTTAATGGTGTAGAGCTCTGGCGTGGGGTTGGTGGAAATACCCAAATCCATGTATATGCTCCTTTACGTATCGAAGGTGCGGATAGTACGGGAAGCCGCGCGTTAGGCGCGCTCGGCACGCGCAAGCTCGGCAGCGACAAGCTTAACGGCCAGCACCAGTACATCGAGCGCGGCCTCCAGGTCCTCGACCGTGGGATAGCTCGGCGCGATGCGGATGTTGGTATCGCGCGGGTCCTTGCCATAGGGCCAGGTAGCACCGGCCGGCGTGAGCTTGACGCCCAGGTCGGCGCAAAGCGCAGCAACCTTCTGGGCCGAGCCCTCGGGACCATCGAAGCTTACAAAGTAGCCGCCGCGGGGGTGCGTCCAGGTGGCGCAGTCCGTGTCGCCCAAGCCCTCGGTGAGCTTGCGCTCGACGGCCTCAAAGCGCGGGCGCAAGAACTCGGCATGCTTTTTCATGTGCTCCTTGACCGCCTCGATGGTGGGAAGGAAACGCACGTGGCGCAGTTGGTTGAGCTTATCGGCGCTGATGAGGCCGGCCTTCAGGCGCTTGGAGAACTCCGCGATAACCGCGGGGCTCGCACCGATAAAGCCGATACCGGCACCCGGGAAAGTGATCTTGGACGTCGAGGCAAAGGCCACCACGCGGTCCTCGGTGCCCGCCGTGCGGGCAAGATCGAAGATGTTGGCGAGCTCGTCGGTCTCGTCGTACAGGTCGTGCACGCAGTAGGCGTTGTCCCAGAAGATGCGGAAATCGGGCGCGGCCGTGGGCATCTCGACCAGGCGGCGCACAGTGTCCTCGCTAAAGGTGATACCCGTGGGGTTGGAATACTTGGGCACGCACCAGATGCCCTTGATGGAATCGTCGGCGGCGACGAGGCACTCGACCTCGTCCATGTCGGGGCCGTTGTCGGTCATCGCGACGGGGACGTTCTCGATACCCAGATCGGCGGTGATGCCAAAGTGGCGGTCGTAGCCGGGAACCGGGCACAGGAACTTGACCTTCTTGCCGTCGTGCGCGGCCTCGTAAGCCTCCCAAGGGTCGCTACCACATGAGCCGCAACGCCAGAACATACCGGCGATATCGTGCTCGATCAGCAAGCTCGACGAGCCCAGCACGAGCGTCTGCTCGGCGGGGCAACCCAGGAACTCCCCCGCTAGCTTGCGTGCCGAGGGAATGCCCTCAAAGCAGCCGTAGTTGGAGCAGTCGACGTTGCCATCGTGCAGATCGGCGTCGGCGTTGAGGATATCGAGCATGGGGCGCGAGATGTCCACCTGGGCGGGCGATGGCTTGCCGCGGGCCATATCGAGCGCCAGGCCCTTGGCCTTGACCTCGGAGACCTCGGCTTTGAGCGCCTCGATGGCGGCATCGAGTTCGGTGGTTTCCATCTTCTGGTAGATCGTCTGCATGGGATGCGACCTTTCGCGAAGCGGTACGTTGCAGTTCGTCTAAGTATAGACCGCCACCGTCGCAACGTTATGAAGCCGTGATAGATTAAGTCCATCGCAATAAATTACGAATCGCCGCGCATGCCGGCGTGAGGCGCCCAAGGAGGCACTATGGAGTACGGATCGTTCCAGGCCGAGGAATTCGGCGACCTGCAGCGCCTGGTCGACGGATTGTTTTACGACCGCCACGCCATCGACCGCCTGGATCTGATCGTACAGGCCGAAATCTTGGACCTGGCGCCCGATCTCATGGAGATCGTCAACCTGCTACCGCCCGGCTATTACGACCGCCAGTCACTTTGCGACCAGCTCAACTCCGCTTTGGCCGCCCACGGCTGGGGCGCCATCTACGGAACGGTGGAATGAGCCTCGAGGCCGACCATTTGGCCCGCTTCCCGACCCTGGCGAGGCTTGTTTTAGGGCTTGTGGCCAAAAAAGGGCAAATATGAGTACTGTTGCCTTTTTAGTAGCAGCGATTCTTGGTCGAAATCGGCAAAACTCGACTTGAAACTCCCTAATCACCGTCAGCTAGCGCCAAATTGGAAGTCGATGATCACTCATTAACGTGCAGTTCTTATAACTTTGTTCATTATTTTCGATACCTAAAATGAAACGCCGTTTGTGACAGTACTCACAAACGGCGTTTTTTGACCACTGGCGTGTCTGGCAGGCGGCAAGCACCGCCCGAATCCGCATTTTGAACGCGCCCGAATCGGTTCTGGAGCCGGTTTTCGCGCTCTTACTCGTCTTTGGGCGCGGGGTGCTTGCAGACCACACTCATGTAGATCATGCCAAGTACGGCCGCGGTGACAGAGCCGGCGAGAATAGCGGCCTTGGCGGCCAGGACCTCAAACTGGGCCGTCGGGAAGGCGAGACCGCTGATGAGAATCGACATGGTAAAGCCGATGCCGCCCAGAATGCCCACGCCGGCAATCATGTGCCAGTTGACGTTGCGCGGTAGCTCGCAGGCCTTGAGCTTGACCAAGGCGAACGTCATGCCAAAGATGCCGATCGGCTTGCCCAGCAGCATGCCAAAGTACACGCCGAGCGTCACCGGGTCGGTGAGCAGCGTGCTCATGTCCACGCCCACTAGGCGAACCTGTGCGTTCACGAACGCAAAGATCGGCAGGATCACAAAGTTGACCGGCGTGGAGATCAGACGCTCCATGCGGATGAGCGGCGGGGTCACGCGGTGCATGACGCGCTCGACCTTGGTGGTCGAGACGGTAAAGTCATGCTGGCCCAGGATGTGTGCCTCGTCATCGTAGCGGTCATCGAGCAGCGGCAGGCACTCGCCCAACCAATCGGTGAGGCTATCGAGCTTGACGCCGCACTTGGCCGGGATGGTAAAGGCCAAGATGACGCCGGCGAGCGTAGCGTGCACGCCGCTCTTGAACATGCAGAACCACAACAGCAGACCCAGTACCGAATACGGGGCAAGGCGGTAATGCTGCGTCTTGTTGAGCCACACGAGCGCGCAGGTCACAAGCGCGGCGGCGCCCAACCAAAACGGATTGGGGCTCTGACCGTAGAAGATGGCGATGGCGGCGATGGAAATGAGGTCGTCGGCGATGGCGAGCGTCGAGAAGAACACGCGCACGCCGTTGGGCACGCGATTGCCCAAAAGCGACAGCACGCCCAGCGCAAAGGCAATATCGGTTGCCATGGGAATGGCCCAGCCGTTGTGCGCGCCGGCATGGTTAAAGATCAGATAGATGCAGGCGGGAACGACGACGCCGCCCACGGCCGCCAGCATGGGAAGCATAGCCTGGCGCGGGTTTTTGAGCTCGCCAACTGTCATCTCGTACTTGAGCTCAATGCCCACCAACAAAAAGAAAATCGCCATGAGGAAGTCGTTGACGAATAGCTCAACGGTGAGACCGGCCGTAAGGTTGCCCAGACCCACATACAGCGGGGTCTCCAAAAAGTGATGGATGGCCTCATAGGCATCGGTATTGGCGCAAATGACGGCGGCGATGGCGGCGAAGACCATGACGGCGGCGGAAATCGTGCCGTTCTCGGCGATGCGCTCCCAGATGTCGTGACGCTCAAAGCGCTTGCGCTCACGAACGTTAAACAGCTGCTCAGTTGCTGCCATGGGCGGCTCCTTTCACGGGAAAGCTCCCGTCTTAAAAAAGCACGGCCCGCCCAAGTGGCGGCGCCGCGCTCTAACGTATTACGCTTGCATCTAGCCTACCCTGCACGACTAGCACGCAGGCGTGGCCGAAAAGCGGAACCACAGGTTGAACATTATTTGCTCAACGGCACGGGCACGCCTGTCCAAGAGACGACGCGACGCCGTGCACAAAAAACGACCGGAGCGCGGGGCGTCCGCGATCCGGTCGTGGCGTTTGGTCAACTAAACCTAGCAGGCGGCCATGATGGGGGCAGCGACCTGCTTCTTACGGGAGAGGACGCCCGGCATCCAGACGCCGTCGTGCTCGTCGGCAATGCCCAGGCCCTTCTGAGCAGCCTCGGTCTCGCCCTCGAGCAGGACCTGCGAGCCCTCCTCCATGATGTCAGTGATGCACAGGACGATGCCGTCGGCACCCTTCTCGGCGGCGTAGGCGCGCATGGCCTCGCGAATCTCGTCGATCATGCCGAGTGCGCGGGTCTTGTCGACAGTCTCGTACTGGCCGATGAGCAGCTTCTTGCCGGCGGGCTCGAACATCTTGATGTCGTTGCCGACCATCTCGGCTGCGGTGAAGGAGCCGGACGGACGGGTGAGGAAGACTTCCATGCCAAACTTGACCGGGTCGACGCCCACCTGCTCGCCGAGCTTGGCGGCGACGGCGCGGTCGACATCGGTGGTGGTGGGGCTCTTGAGCATGAGCGTGTCGGTCATCATGGCCGAGAGCAGCAGCTTGGCCTGGACGTCGGAAAGCTCAACGCCGAGCACGCCGGCGAGCTTGGTGACGATGGTGCAGCTGGAGCCCCAGGGCAGGCAGATGTAGTGCAGCGGGCCGGCGGTCTCGAAGTCGCCGATGCGGTGATGATCGACAACGCCAAAGACCGTGGCGTCCTTAAGGCCGGCGACGGACTGGGCAGACTCGTTGTGGTCGGTGAGGACGACGAGCTGACCGGCCTCGACGGACTCGATCACGCGGGGCTCGGCGATGCCGGCGTCAGCGAGCAGCTTGGCGGACTCGGCCGGAAGCTGACCAAGGGCGCAGGCCTCGTAGGTGTTGCCGGCATACTCAACCTGGTTGAGCAACTGGGACAGGACGACGGCGCTCATGATGGCGTCGTTATCGGGGTTCTGGTGACCAAAGACAAGAACGTTTGCCATGGATATCCTCCACTTGATATGTGTACTTGGACGTAGCTATGGTAGCACGCCGATGCCGAGCCTTCGCAGACGGAAGGGCCACGGCATATTTTGGGGCGCAGGCACGGGGGCCAAGGCTGTCCCTTTTGCACCATGTTGGTGCAATGTAACCTGTCCCCCTTGCACCAGCTATTTACCGGCAGCGCGCAGGGCTACGTAGGCGGCACCGATGATGCCGGCGTCGTTGCCGAGCGAGGCGACCTTAATGGGCGTCTCGCGCGAGGCGGAAAGCGCGTATTGCTTAAAGTGCTCGCGGACCTTGTCGAGGTAGACATCGGCCGAGGCAGACGCACCGCCGCCGATCAGGAACATCTCGGGGTCAACCACGTTGGCGATAAGCGCCAGGGCACGGCCGAGATAGTCGGCCATGGTATCGGCAGCTGCCAGCGCGAGCTTGTCGCCCTCGCGGCAGGCCTGGAACACGTCCTTGGAATCGGAGGGGCCGGTGAGCTCGATGGGCTCGACGCCCGCCTTCTTGCACTCGGCCAGGTAATTGCTCACCACGCCGGTGGCGCTGGAATACTGCTCCAGGTGGCCATGGCCGCCACAGCCGCAGGTGCGCTCCTCGGCCGGGTTCAGGCACATGTGGCCAATCTCGCCGCCGGCACCCACAACGCCCGATACCACGTCGCCGTTAACGATAACGCCGCCGCCCACGCCGGTACCGATGGTGACCATCACCACGTTCTGCACGCCCTTGGCAGAACCGAGCCAGGCCTCGCCCATGGCGGCGGCGTTGGCATCGTTCTCGTATTTAACGACCGCGTCGGGGCAGTGCTTCTGAATGGCGATCCTCAGCTCGGGCAGGTTAATGGCAATGTTGGCCTTGACCTTGGCATCGCCCGATGCCGGGATGGGGCACGGAACGGCCAGGCCAATGCCTGTCACAAAGGCGCGCGGAATCTGCGCCTTGGCGACCACCTGGTCGATAGCCTCGGTCACCGCGGCAAAGCCCGCAGCGTCAACGATGGGAGGCGTAGGCACGCTGGCCTTGGCAAGCAGGTTGCCGTCCTCGTCGAACAGGCCCTCCTTAACCGAGGTGCCGCCGACGTCGATGCCGATGTAATACTGCTTAGGTTCCATGGGAGCCCACCTTTCTCGTTTAAACATTGCCTGTATGGTACCGCTCCCAAGGCAAAAACCTACCAAAAAGGGACAGGTTTGTTTTGGCAGGCTTTATCTGGGGAAACGCGAATGGTCGCTTAATAGGTCGCGCAAGACCTTCCCCAAATATAAAGGCGCCGGGAGGCGGAGACTCCCGGCGCCCGTCAAAGGGACTGTGTTGTCTGTTGGACCGCACGGCCCATCGCGGCGATAACGCCGACTAGGCCTGAAGTACCTGCAGCTGCTTGTGAATCTCGATGAGCTCCGTCGCCATGACGCGCATGGTCTCGGTACCGGCCATCTGGTCCTCGGCATGCAGCAGAATCAACGGGGCCTCGCCGTTACGCTCGCCGTTGGCCTCCTTCTTCAGAAGCCCCATGTGAACATCGTGGCCACCGTTATAGGCCTCGTCGCCCTGCTTGATAAGCTCCTCGGCGGCGTCAAAATCGCCCTCCTTGGCCTTTTGCACGGCATTGATGTACATGCTCTTGGCGGTACCGACGTAGCTGATGATCTCGAAGCAGGTCATCTGCAGTTCGTTCATATCCTCCATGCGGAGCACCTAGCCCATCACGCTGACGCAGTGGTCGATGATGCCGGCAGCGTTCATGCGGCCGTAGTCGACCATGTTGATGACCTCGACCGGAAAACGACCGGCGGCCTCCTTCTCAAAATCGCCCTTGGTGTAGCCGATCTGCGGACCAAGCAGCAACATGTCGCACTCGTCCAGGTGATCGTGGGCCTCGTTCATGGGACGAGCCTCGACCTCAATATCCAGACCACGGTTTGCAACCTCGGCCTGCATCTTCTGGACCAGCAGGCTCGTGGACATGCCGGCATTGCAGCAGAGCATGATCTTCTTCATGGTTTCCTCCTTATAACTGCGCGGCGCGCAGACGACAACTGGTTGTATTCCTTGCGGCTATTGTGCCCGCTCCCCTGTATCTTTACGCAAGGGAGAGAGCCGCGGGCACCGGCACCGCGTACCGGCGCCCGCAAAGGTGAAAGGGACGAACGTTAGGCGTTCTACTCGGCGAGAGCCTCCTGCTTGGCGATTGCCTTCTCGGAAATCTTCATAAAGGGCAGGTAGACGGCCATGCCAATGACAATCTCGAGAGCCTGCCACACGCCGGCGCGCCAGTCAAAGCCCGTAGCGAGCAGGGCATTGATGACGGGAGGCATGGTCCAGGGCACCTGGGCGATGCAGGGGCTGATGATGCCTGCGCAGGTAAGGCCATAGGTGATGCCGATGAACAGATCGGGAAGAAGGACGAACGGGATCATGAGCGGCAGGTTGTACACGATGGGGTAACCGTAGATAACCGGCTCGTTGATGTTGAACAGACCAGGCAGGATAGCCATCTTGGAAACGGTCTCGGAAGCCTTGTTCTTGGAGAACAGGAGCGTGTCGAGCAGAAGCATGAGGGTGCAGCCCGAGCCGCCGATGAGGGCGAAGCTGTTAACGATCTGCATGTTCATGTAGTGATCGGGCTGGATGGTGCCACCGGCGGCAAAGGTAGCCATGTTGTCGACGATGAGCATGGTCAGGATCGGCTCGACGGTAGCGCCAGAGATGGTGGACTGGTGAATACCGACGCAGAACAGCAGGTTAGCAAGGGTGTAGATGAGGATAACAGCCCACGGACCGGCGTTCATGATGCTCTTGAGCGGGTTGGAGATGCACGTGGAGATGATGGCGCACAGATCGGTGCCGGCGCACACGGCGAGCAGGGCTGCGGCAAGAGCGAAGATCGCGAGGTTGAGCAGCATCGGGATCATGACGTTGAAGGAGTTGGAGACCGCGGGAGGCACGCCCTCGCCCAGCTTAACCTTGAGCTTCTCGACGCCAGAAATCTTGATGAAGAGCGAGACGGAAAGCAGGGCGATGATAATAGCCGAGAACAGACCGTTGGTGCCGGTGTTGGCAGTCGAAAGGGCGCCCGTGACCTCGGCGGAGGTGATCTTGTCGGTGAGCAGCGGGCTCGTGGCGGCAAGCGAGGCGGTGATCTGCTGCGGCATCATGATGACGAAAGCAGAGATAGCGACGACCACGCAAGCGAGCGGGTTATCGAAACGCTTGTTCTTAGCGAGGCTGTAGCCAATCAATCCGGCCAAGATAATGGCAGAGACGTTGAGGGTGCCCAGCGTAATTGCCGAACCCCACGTCTGAAGGTTGGCAAGGCCCGCCGCATCGAGCGGGAACAGAGGGAACACGACGTTGTTAATAAGAACCGCGATACCCGCAAGGATATAGAGCGGCGTGATGGTCGCGAAGGCGTCACGCAGGGAACGCAGGTGAACCTGGTTTCCCACCTTCGCAGAGACCTCGGCAAACTTGTCGAGGAAGCTCTTTCCGTTGTCACTGGCCATGATTGCTCCTAACTTTCAAATCCGGCCTTTTCCTATGCGCACGGTGGTCTGTCGCCCTCTGCCACCAGATGTGCCATGTGTTGCGCGCAGCGGCGCGCGGTCTGGGCGTTCGCCCGTTCGCTAATCAACCACGTGAGTCGTGGCGACCTGCTTGAGCCAAGCTGCCGACTTCTTAAGGCGGCGCTTGTAGCCGTCCATAAGGTCGACCTCGACAAAACCGTAACGGTTCTTAAAGGCATTCGCCCAAGACCAGTTATCGATGACGGCCCAATAATGGTATCCACGGCACTTGGCGCCCTCGGCAATTGCCTTGGCAACCCACTCCAGGTGCTGGCGTACAAAGTCGACGCGGTAGTCATCCTGGATGGTTCCTTCGGCGTCTCGGTTCTTGTATTCGTCCATGATGCCGATGCCGTTCTCGGAAACGAACCACTCAAGATCGGGGTAGTTCTTAGCGCAGTCCATGCCAAAGTCGTAGAGGCCCTGCGGGTAGATCTCCCAGCCGCGGCTCTCGTTCATAACGG